>DASPKW010000344.1:0-7283 GCA_035627895.1 Tepidisphaeraceae bacterium
TCCGTATCCCGCGCGGGCGACAAGCTCCGCGTCACCGGCGTCACCCACGACAACGGCGACCTCGCCCAAGTCATAGTGAACGGCCAGCCCGCAACCGTCGCTTCCTCCACTGCCGGCATCACCGACTGGCAAGTCGAGATCGCCGCCCCGGCGGACGGAAAGGTCACCGCGGTGTCGAAGGACGCGGCCGGCAATACCGAGCAGATGCCGCACACGATCACGGCGCGATAGCGATCGGGTCCCAGATTGTCCCGTTTAGCCGCGACCCGTAGTGCAAGCGACAACACCGCCCGAAGGCGAGCGCGTCGGCGCGCGTCGGTGCGCGTCGCGCGTATATTCCCACGTCCGGTGCGAATCCGACTCCACAGAAGTCGGCGTGGGCTATTGCGGAAGCGAATCCCCTTCAAAGTAGACGAACGGTGGGCGTTCCCCACGCCCGCACGCCCACGCGTACGCCTCCCCCATCTCCCGCGCCCGGTCCACCCACTGATACCGCTCGACGATCAACGCCCGCCCGCGCCGCCCCATCTCCGCCAACTCCCCCGGCGTCTTCGCCACGACGTCGGCCAGTGCCGCCGTCAGTGGCTCCACGCCGACATCGACCCACCACCCACATTCGCGCTCGACGACCGCCCCCCACGGCGCCGTCGTGCTCGCGATCACCGGCGTCCCGCACGCCAGCGCCTCCCCGATCGCGATCCCGAAGTTCTCCCAGTCGCTCGGCATCGCCAGCACGTCCGCCGCCCGCAGCAGCGCGAGCTTCGTCGGCAGGTCCCACACCGCCCCGGTGAACGTCGTCCGCCCGAGCTGTCCGTGGGCCGCCAGCGCCGCCCGCGCCCGCGCCCCGTCCGGCCCGTCGTCCGGCCCCGCCAACACCAGCCGCCAGCCCGCCGCCCGATCCCCCGTCCGCGCCAGCGCCTCGGCGATGCGACTCAGCCCCTTCTTTGCGTGTAAAAATCCCAAATACAGCAGAATTCGCTGACCGGCCAGCTCCGGCCACCGCGCCACGAGCTCCGACCGCGCCCCCTCCCCCTTCGTCGCTTCGGCGCCCCGTCGCCCCGTCGCTTCCTCCGGACGATACACCCCCGAATCGATCCCCAGCCCGACGACCGCGATCGGCGCCCGCACCCCGTACGCCCGCACGTATCGCGCCTCCTGCCCGCTCGTCGCGTGAACCAACGCCGCCGATCGTAAATTCGCCCGGTCCAACGGCCGCGCCACCCACTTCCGCGCCCGCCCGACCGCCAGCAACTGCGGGTACAGCCCACCGTGCGGCGACACGACCAGCGAGACGTCCTTCCTCCGCGCCACCCGCCCCGCTGCATACCCCGGCCAATGCCGCAGCCCGTGCACGTGCACGACATCGCCTTCGACTTCCCGAAGGAGCCGCCCGAACCCCGGCGAGTACGCCAGCGACGCCGGCCCGACCAACGGGCCCGCGACGACCGGCGCGCCGCGGCCCGCCGTGTCACGCCCCAGGTCCGCATCCCGCACCCCGGCCACCGTCGCGCGCCACCCCGCCCCGCCCGCGTGGTCGACGTACCCCCACATCGCCGTCGACACCCCCCCGCCCTTCCGCGACACCCACGGCGTCACGTGCAGCGCACGAATCCTCCCCCTGCGCGACTCGTCACCCGTTTCCATCACGACCGAACCTATCAGACGACCGCGAAGATGAAAGTCGCCTCCCCGGATCGCGCTTCTCGGCCGACGTCCCGCGACAAGTCGCTGGGCTCCCTTTTTCATCCTTCATCCTTCCGCCTTCATCCTTCTTCAGTCGTCCTCGTCCGACTTCGGCTTCTTCTTCGCCGCCCGCTCCGCCTCGAGCCGCTCCTCCTCGGCCGACCTCGCCTCCGCCGCCTTGAGCTGCTCCCACGTCTTCTTCGGCGCTCCGTCGGTCCGGCCCTGCTGCACGACCGTCACCTTGCCCTCGCCCGAGCGCTCGAACGCGTGCAGCGGCTTCCCCGACTTGTCCACGAACCGCACGAGCAGCTTCTCCGGCGAAAACTCCAGGTGCGCGAACCCGTTCGCCCGTGCCGACCACGGCCCCCGGTTGTCCCGCTTCATCTCCCGCGTCCCCGCCCCGCCCCCGCCCGCCTGCACGAAGCTGACCGGCCAATCCTTCACCTCCAGGTGCTGCAAATCGTGGTCGTGCCCGCCCACGTATACGTCCAGCCCGTACCGCTTGAACAGCGCGCCCCACGACTTCTGCAGAACGCCGTTGTCCCCGTGGCTGCCGTTCGAAAACAGCGGGTGGTGCGCCACCGCGACGACCCACCGCCGGCTCCCGTCCTTCCGCAGTTTCGACGTCTTGTCGAGCTGGTACTCGAGCCACTTCAGCTCCGCGTCCCAATCCTTCTTGAGCTTGTCCTTGTTCGAGTCGAGCATCAGCAGCGTGACCAGCGGGTCGTCCGAGCCTGCCGGCAGGTCCACCCGGTACCACCGCGCAGGGAACTTCCACCGCGACTCCGGGTTCGCCTTGGCGTACCCGAGCTGGGCCTGCAGCTTTTTCTGCTCGTAATCGTGATTCCCCGCGACCGGGTGGAACGGGAACGCGAACTGAGGCGCCGGGTACATCGCCTCGAAGTCGCGCACCCAACGCTTGTCCGTCTCGTCCTTCAGTTTCCCGTAAAAGTTATCCCCCGGCATCACCATCGCGTCGACCGCCACCCGTCGGCCGGCGACGTACCCGGCCATCGTCTTGGCGACCTCCTTCTGGCTCTTCCCCCCGTTCCCCCAGTCGCCCATGGCCAGCAAATGCACCGCCGGTCGCGTCGCCGGCGCCGGCGCATTCTCCCCGCGCGCGCCGAGCGCCAACACGACGACGACCGCCAACACCCCCGAAAGCCACATCCGCATCTGAGAAGTCCTGTTCGAACCCGCCCGAAGCCGCCCCGCACGTGGCGGCGCACCCGACGGCGCTCGTCCCGTGATACCCGGCCGTCGCCGCCGCGTTCAAGTGAATTCGCCCCGCCCGTACATCCGGGCGGCGCGTGGTCGACCGATGCCAACCCTCGGGCCAGCCCAATGCCACTTCCCAAATCCACGGCGGCCCGTGTCAGACGCCCCGTTCCACAGGAGTATGGAAGAATGGATCGAGGGCGACACGGCCCGCGAACGGGTTCCCGGACGCGTCCCCGCCGCGCCCCGGCGCCGGCGTGTGCGACCGCGCTCACGCCCGCGCGACCCCGGCCGGCCCGCCCGTGAGCCCGCCCTTGACCCGACCGCGGGCCACCGTAGAATCGACCCGCCTCGCATTTGGGGTATGGTGTAACGGCAGCACAGCAGTCTCTGAATCTGCTTGTCTAGGTTCGAATCCTAGTACCCCAGCTTTGTTCCCCGCCCGGACAGGCCGCGACGGCGAGTGACTCGCCCGGCCTTATTGCCCCGCCCATCGGCACTTGCAGCACGTCGCCGGATTGACTCCCGGTGACAGGCACGGACACGCTATGTCCCGTGCGGACTGCGGCGTGTGTGTTGTTTCGTGCGGCACCGGCGAGGACCCGGCGGGGACGCCGACGGCCACGATCCTCCCGACGTGGGTGCGGTGATCGGGCCGCGCCCCCGTTTGCGGTCGCCTCATTCAGGATCGGTCTCGTCCGAGGTCTGTGGAGGTACGTGCCCGCGCGCTCGTGAGGCGGGGCCGGGCGACGGCACCGCCACGTCCTACCTCGCCTTCACGTCGTAGCAGAACAGCGCGTCCTGATCGCGGATGTACAGCTTGCCGTTGGCGATCACCGGGTGCGCCCACGCGGGCTGGGGCGTGCGGTCCGGCTGCTCGAACCGGCCGCGCTCCGCGTACGCCTTCGTGCTCGGCTCGATTAGGAGGACGGTGCCGCCCTCGGTGCGGTAGTAAAGCCGACCGTCGGCCAGCGCGATCGACCCCTTCGACACCCCGCCCCGGCCCCTGTCCCGCTCGTCCCACAGGACCTTGCCGGTCTTGGCGTCGAGGCAGACGAGGTTGCCGCCCTCGTTCCCGCCGTTCGCCCCGTACAGGCACCCGTCCACGACGACCATGCCGCCGTGGTGGTTCTGCATCTTGTTCGTGAAGTAGACCTCCTCGGCCTTGACGCCGCCCTTGTCGTCCTTGGACAGCTTCGCCAGCCCGCCGCCCGCCCCGTACGCCGAAGCGGCGAACACGTGCCCGTCGAAGTAGAGCGGCGTCGAGCAGTTGATGCCCATGCGGTTGGCGGGCTTGTCGTACGTCCAGAGGAGCTTGCCGTCGGCCGCCGAGACGCCGATCAGGGCCTTGGACGTGAACTGCACGTACTGCCGCTGCCCCTCGAAGTCGATGGCGATGGCCGACGAGTACGCCGCGCCCGACCCGCCGCCGCCGAACCCGCGACCGCCGCGCCCCCCGCCAAACCTACCGGGTCGACCGCCGCCGCCCCCGGCGCCTGCGCCACCGCCCGCGCCCGCGCCGCCCCCCGCCGCTTCCGCGCCGCCGGTCACCTTCGTCTTCCACACGTCCTTGCCGGTCTGCTTGTCGAGCGCGACGAGCATCGCCTCGGGGCCGCCGGGCGTGACGATCACCTTGTCGCCGTCCACGAGCGGGGACTCGTTGAACCGCCACGTCGGCAAGCGCCCGCCGAAGTCGGTCACAAAGTTGCGCCGCCAGACGACCTTGCCCTCGCCCGCTTGCAGGCAGGCCACGTCGCCCCCGGCGCCGACGACGTACAGGCGGTCGCCGTCCACCGTCGGCGTACACCCCGGCCCCTCGACGCCCTGCCGCATGCCCGCACGGACGGCCGGGCCGAGCGGGACGGCCCACTGCTCCTTGCCGTCCGCCTCGGCGACGGCCCAAACGACTTGCTCGTCCCCCCGCGTGCTCATGCCGTAGACGCGCCCGCCCGCGACGGCCGGGGCGCCGTACCCGCCGCCCAGGCCCTTGACCCGCCACGCGAGCGGCGGGCCGTCCTTGGGCCACTCCTTGAGCAGCCCGGTTTCCTTCGAGACCGAGTTCCGGTCGGGGCCCTGCCACTGGGGCCAGTCGAACGCCCCGGGTGCCGCCGCGACGACGGACGCCGCGCCGAACAGGAGCGACACGACCAACGCTTTGCGATACTTCATACGGTGGCCTCCGTCACAAACGCGCACGCCGAGAAGCAGGTTGCGACACCCCACGCCCACCAGACGCTCGGGCGTGGTCCTCATTGCCTTGCGGTCACCCGCGGGCCCGCGACGGCGTCGTGCCGGTGAGCTTGCGGAACGCGCGCGTGAACGCGCTGTGGTCGTAGAACCCGCACGCTTGCGCGATCGTCGCGACCGACTGGTCCGTCTCGCGCAGCAGGCGCGACGCCAAGGTAATGCGCGTCTTGGCGATGAACTGGCCCGGGGTGACGCCGAACAGCCGCTTCATGAGGCGGGCGAACCGGTGGGGCGGCAACCCGGCCCAGCGGGCCAGGCCGGTCGGCGTGATCGGTACGGCCGGGTCCGCCTCGAACCGGTTCAGGGCGGCCGCGAGCCCGGGCGGAACGTCCCGCGTTTCCACCGGCGCCCGCACGTCGCGCGAGACGCCGATCAACCCCACGATCGCCCCCGTGCGGTCGCGAATCGGCAGTTTGGTCGTCAGGCACCAGCCCGGCTTGTGGGGGGCGTACCAGTGCAGTTCGAGGTGGTCGACGATCGGCCGGCCTGTGCGCAGCACGGCGGCGTCCTGCTGCGACGGGACGCCGCCGTAATCACCCGGACACACGTCCCGCGACCGGCGGCCCAAGACCTGGGACTTGGTCGCAAGCCCGTTCCGCGCGACCAGGGACTCGTTCACGGCCACGTACCGGCCGTCGGCATCCTTCACGAAGAAGGCCACGTCCGACACCTGGTCGAAGAGCTCCTCCAGCAGCGACACGTCGACCACGGAGGGTGCAGAGGGGATTTGCGGGCGGGCGGCGGTTGTGCGCATTATGACACCGGTGCGGCACTCTACACCAAGACCCCCAAAGCCGCGCGATTTATCCTCCGAATGAAATGCACATCACCCGCGTCTTCGCCCATCGCGTCGAGCTCCCGCTGCACGAGGGCAGCTATAAATGGTCCGGCGGGAAGTCCGTCTCCGTCTTCGACAGCACGATCGTCGGCGTCGAGACCGACACGGGCCTGGTCGGGTTCGGCGAGGTGTGCCCGCTCGGGCCGTTCTACCTGCCGGCGTACGCCGAGGGCGTGCGGGCGGGCCTGCGCGAGCTCGCGCCGCACCTGATCGGGTTCGACCCGCGCGAGGTGTCGAAGCTCAATCACCGCATGGACGCCGCGCTCAAGGGCCACCCGTACGTCAAGAGCGGCATCGACGTCGCCTGCTGGGACCTGCTCGGCAAGGCGGCGAACCTCCCGGTCTGCACGCTGCTCGGCGGGCGGTTCGGCGAGCGCGTGAAGCTGTACCGCGCGATCTCGCAGGAGTCGCCCGACGCGATGGCCGCCAAGGTGGCCGGGTATAGCGCCGAGGGCTACACGCGCTTCCAGCTGAAGGTGGGCGGCGACCCGGACACGGACGTCGAGCGGATCCGCGCCGTGCGGGCGATGCTCCGCCCCGGCGACCGGCTCGTCGCCGACGCCAACACCGGCTGGACGCAGCACGAGGCCGTCCGCGTCGTCCGCGCCGTGCGCGACGTCGACGTCTACATCGAGCAGCCGTGCGCGACGTACGACGAGTGCCTCGCGGTCCGCCGACAGACGGACCACCCGTTCGTGCTCGACGAGAACGTCGACGGGCTGGAGATGCTCCTCCGCGCCCGCGCCGACCTGGCGATGGACGTGGTGAACCTCAAGATCAGCAAGTTGGGCGGGCTGACCAAAACGCGACAGGTGCGCGATTTGTGCGTCAGCATGGGCATCGCCATGACGCTCGAGGACAGCTGGGGCGGCGACATCACGACCGCCGCCATCGCCCACCTCGCCCACAGCACGCCCGAGGAGTTCCGCTTCACCAGCACGGACTTCAACAGCTACGTCACCGTCAGCACGGCCGACGGCGCGCCGCGGCGGGTCGACGGCCACATGGAAGCCGGCCACGGTCCAGGGCTGGGCGTAAGCCCGCGGATGGACGTCTTGGGCAAACGGGTGGTTGACGTGTATTGATGTGCCGAAACGAAACTCCAAACGATCGGGCGTCATGATCCGACACTGCGCATTTCTCGTCCTCGCCGCCGCGCTCACCGGGGCAGTAAACGCCGAGCCGGCGCGCGACATCGCGGCGGCCGGCCGGGTGCTGCTGGGCGAGTTGAACTGCACCGCCTGTCACGCGCCGTCGCCCGCACAATCGCCCTGGATCTCCCCGAAGGCGGCCCCTC
>DASPKW010000345.1:0-2173 GCA_035627895.1 Tepidisphaeraceae bacterium
GTCGGCGTCTCCCCCACAAGCCCCCAAACGCCCAGGACGTAACCATGCGACACCTACCCCTCCTGCTCGCCTTCATTGCCTGCCTGTCCCCGGTCGCCCGCGCCGCCGACCCGACCTACGACATCGTGATCTACGGCGGCTCCAGCGCCGGCGTCGCCGCGGCGGTCCAGGCCAAGCGCATGGGCAAGACGGCGGTCATCATCGAGCCGACCAAACGCCTCGGCGGGCTCACGACCGGCGGGCTCGGGCAGACCGACATCGGCAACAAGGCCGCGATCGGCGGGATCAGCCGCGAGTTCTACCAGGCCGTCGCCAAACACTACGCCGACCCGGCCGCTTGGAAGCAGCAGGAGCGCAAGAGCTACAAGGACGGCGGCCAGACCACCACCGCGGCCGGTGAGGACGCGATGTGGACGTTCGAGCCGTCCGCCGCCCTCAAGATCTACAACGACTGGGTCAAGCGCGACAACCTCCAGGTCGTCTACGGCGAGCGCCTGGACCGCAAGGCCGGCGTCAAGAAGGACGGGGCCCGCATCACCTCGATCACCATGGAGTCCGGCAAGACCTTCGCCGGCAAGATGTTCGTCGACGCCACCTACGAGGGCGACCTGATGGCCGCCGCCGGCGTCAGCTACACCGTCGGCCGCGAGGCGAACGCGCAGTACAACGAGACGTTCAACGGCGTGCAGACCGCCAATAGCGTGAACCACCAGATGCGGCCCGGCGTCAGCGCGTACGTGAAGGCCGGCGACCCGGCCAGCGGGCTGCTCCCCGGCATCGACCCGAACGGTCCCGGCGAGGAGTTCGCCGGCGACAAGCGCGTCCAGGCGTACTGCTTCCGCATGTGCCTGACCGACCACCCGGAGAACCGCGTCCCGTTCGCCAAGCCCGAGGGCTACGACGAACTCTGGTACGAGCTGCTCCTTCGCAACATCGAGGCCGGCGAAAAGGGCATGTGGATCAACTCCGCCATGCCCAATCGCAAGACCGACACGAACAACCGCACCGGCGTGTCGACCGACTTCATCGGCCAGAACTACGACTACCCCGAGGCCAGCTACGCCGACCGCGAGAAGATCGTCGACCGCCACCGCAAGTGGCAGCAGGGGCTCATGTGGACGCTGGCGAACCACCCGCGCGTCCCCGAGGCGATGCGCGCCGGGTTCGCCAAGTGGGGCACGTGCAAGGACGAGTTCAACGAGGACGGCGTCGACCGCCAGGGCTGGCAGGAGCAACTCTACGTCCGCGAGGCCCGGCGGATGATCGGCGAGTACGTCATGACCCAGGCCGACTGCCAGGGCAAGGCCGCCCCGATTGCCGACCCGTGCGGGCTGGCGGCGTACACGATGGACTCGCACAACGTTCAGCGGTACGTGACCAAGGACGGGCACGCCCGCAACGAGGGCAACATCGAGAAGGGCGGCTTCCCGCCGTACGCGATTAGCTACAAGTCGATCGTCCCCAAGCAGGCCGAGGCCGAGAACCTGCTCGTCCCCGTCTGCATGTCCGCGTCGCACATCGCGTACGGGTCGATCCGGATGGAGCCGGTGTTCATGGTCCTCGCCCAGAGCGCCGCGACCGCGGCGTGCCACGCGATCGACGAGGGCGTCGCCGTCCAGAAGGTCGACCCCGTGAAACTGCAGGAGCGGCTCAAGGCCGACAAGCAGGTGCTGACCTGGACAGGGAAGGCGCCGGAAAAGAAGGCGAAGTAGCCGGGGTTCACGCCGGGGCAGAGCGCACGGGCTTCGCCCGAAGCGCCGCCCCGGATCTGTTCACGGCGCGTGATGCGCGTCACCCCGCGCGGAACTCGTGCGTCACCTCGATCCCGCCCACGATCTGGCCGTTGAACTCCGCCAACTCCTCCGCCGGCACCCACAGCTCCAGCGCGTCCGCCCCGCCGACCTTTCGCACCGAATACCGCGCAGCGAAGTCCGCCGGCACGCTGAACCGCGTCACGTACCCGACGTACCCCGACGCCGCGTCCTTCGTGTTCCAGTCCCGCGCGATCTGGATTGCGTAAGACTCGGTCAGCACCGGGTAGAAGATCGGCTGGAAATAGAGTCGCGGCGGAAACGCCGTGAACCCGCTGGCGCGGATCAGGTCTAATTCCGCCTGACCGACGGGGCGGTAAAGTGCCACGAGGTTGCTCGCCGCCATGGTCATATCACCATGG
>DASPKW010000346.1:0-33461 GCA_035627895.1 Tepidisphaeraceae bacterium
TGTGCAAGGCGCTGGCCGAGTTCCTGTTTGATGATGAGTCGGCAATGGTGCGCATCGACATGAGCGAGTTCATGGAGCAGCACTCCGTGGCCCGCCTGATCGGCGCCCCGCCGGGGTACGTCGGGTACGAGGAGGGCGGCCGGTTGACGGAAGCCGTCCGCCGGAAGCCGTACAGCGTGATCTTGTTCGACGAGGTGGAGAAAGCGCACCGCGACGTGTTCAACGTGCTCCTGCAGGTCCTGGACGATGGCCGGTTGACCGACGGCCAGGGCCGGACGGTCGACTTCAAGAACACGGTCATCGTGATGACGAGCAACATCGGCTCCGCGCAGATCCAGGAGCTCAAGGCCAAGAGCGCGGAAGAATGGGAAGTCGAGGCCGCGGTGAAGGACATGCTCAAGCAGTTCTTCCGGCCCGAGTTCCTCAACCGGATCGACGAGATCATCGTGTTCCACCCGCTGGACAAGGGCCAGCTCACGCGGATCGTCGACGTGCAGCTCGAACATTTGCGCAAGCGGCTGGCGCAGCGCGGGATCAAGCTCGAGCTGACCGACGAGGCGCGGCGGCAACTGGCGGACGAGGGCTACGACCCGACGTACGGCGCGCGGCCGCTCAAGCGCGTGATCCAGCAGCGGCTGGAGAACCCGCTGGCGTCGGCGATCCTCAGGGGCGAGTACGCCGAGGGCGACACGGTCACGCTCGACGCGGACGCGGCCCGACAGGCGTTCGCGTTCCGGAAGGGCGCGGCGCCGGTCGAGGGGGAACTGGTCGGGCACTAACACCCGGCGGGGGGGGCGTCGCCCGCGTGGGCGACTCGGCTCGTGATCAGACGCGCGGAAGCCGTTGGAGCAATTCTTCCAGGATCGCGCGAGTCCCGTGCCGGTCGCACCACGCCCGGATGTAGTCGAAGTCCAAATTGTCCCGCTGCACGGCGAGCACGTCTTTGACGTCGTCGTAATCCTTGTGACGCCGTGCCCGTCCGTACCAGCGCAGTTTCTGAATGACGACGTCTTCCGCGGTCGGCAACCAGACCGGGCGACCGAACATGTTCGACCGACGACGGCGGGCGAACCGCTCAGCGTTGTGCGGATCCTCGTCGAGCAGGAACAACTCGACCGTGAAATCGACGGCCGTGTGCCGCGCGACATACCGCGAGCGGCCCGTCACAGTTTCGAGTTGCAGCTGCTGTTCGACATTGAGGTCCGGTCCTAACGCGCGGGCGAGCGCGCCAAAGTCGATTGTCGTGGCCTCGATCACGAAATCGGCGTCGAATGTGGAGCGCGGGATGCCGTACGCGTTGGACGAGAACGACCCGACGAGCATGTATTGCACGTCGAGCGTTTCGAGCGCTTCGGCAACTTGGAGCATGATCAGTTTGGGATCCATCAACGTGCCCCGCCCGCGTCCGAGCGCTCAAGGCGGCGCGACAGTGCGATTCGCCGCCGCAGTTCGGCGCGCACTTGCTCCTCCGTCCATTCAGGATGCTGGTTCCGAATTCCGGCAAGCGTGATCGAGGTGGCGTACGTGTACAAGTCTGCCCCGAGCGCCAGCTTCTCTTCGATCGACTGCGAGCGCGCGCGCAAGACCTTCTCGCGGTAAATCGCGTCCGCCATTAGCTCGATCTGTCGGTCGTAGTCGGTCATGGATCGGATCCTCGTGCGCGTGACCCCCCCGCATTGTACTCAGTGCCCCGGCGCCAGCTCCGCGAAGAAGTCGTTCCCCTTGTCGTCGACGACGATGAACGCCGGGAAGTTCACGACCTCGATCTTCCGCACGGCCTCCATCCCCAGGTCCTCAAAGTCGACCAACTCGACCTTCTTGATGTTCGTCTGGGCGAGGACCGCCGCCGGGCCGCCGATGCTGCCGAGGTAGAAGCCGCCGTGTTTCTTGCACGCGTCGGTGACGGCCTGGCTGCGGTTGCCCTTGGCGAGCATGACCATGCTGCCGCCGTGGGACTGGAACTGGTCGACGAACGAATCCATCCGGCCCGCGGTGGTCGGGCCGAAGCTGCCGGTCGGCATGCCGGCGGGGGTCTTGGCGGGGCCGGCGTAGTAGACCGGGTGGTCCTTGAAGAACTGGGGCATGGGCTCCCCGCGGTCGAGCATCTGCTTGACCCGCGCGTGGGCCGAGTCGCGCGCGACGATCAGCGTGCCCGTGAGCTCCAGACGCGTCTTGACCGGGAAGCGCGAGAGGATCTCGCGCACCTTCGCCATGCCCAGGTTCAGGTCGATCTTCACCGGGGCGGCGAGCTCCGGCGCCTTGGCCGGCAGGTACTTCTCGGGGTGCTTTTCGAGCTGCTCGAGGAAGACGCCCTCGGCGGTGATCTTGGCCTTGATGTTGCGGTCGGCCGAGCACGACACGCCCAGCCCGATCGGGCAACTGGCGGCGTGGCGGGGCAGGCGGATCACGCGCACGTCGTGGGCCAGGTACTTGCCGCCGAATTGGGCGCCGATCCCGCTCTTCTGCGCGAGCTCCAGCAGTTTGGCCTCCATCGTCACGTCGCGGAACGCGCGGCCGCCGGGCGAGCCGGTGGTCGGCAAACCGTCGAGGTACCCGGTCGACGCGAGCTTGACGGTCTTGAGCGTGGCCTCGGCGCTGGTGCCGCCGACGACGACGGCGACGTGGTATGGGGGGCAGGCCGAGGTGCCGAGCTCCTTGATCTTCGCGCTCAAAAACTTGATCAGGTCCGGCTCGTTCAGAATCGCGGGCGTCTGCTGGTACAGGTAGCTCTTGTTCGCGCTGCCGCCGCCCTTGGCGATGAACAAGAACTTGTACGCCCCGCCCGGCTCAGCCGCGATGTCGATCTGGGCGGGCAGGTTGGTCGCGGTGTTCTTTTCCTTGAACATCTCCAGCGGCGCGAGCTGCGAGTATCGCAAGTTGCACTGCTGGTAGGCGTCCCAGATGCCCTGGGAGAGCGCGGCCGCGTCGTCCCCATCCGTCAGGACGTACTGGCCTTTCTTGCCGTTGACGATGGCGGTGCCGGTGTCCTGGCAGGTCGGCAGTTGCCCGGCCGCCGCGACGACGGCGTTCTGCAAATGCGTGTAGAGGACGAACCGGTCGTTGTCGGAGGCCTCGGGGTCCGCGAGTTCCTCGGCGAGCTGCTTGAGGTGCCTGGGCCGGAGGTGGAACGACACGTCGACGAACGCCTCGCGCGCCAGTTGGGCCAGCGCCGACGGCTCGACCTTGAGGTACGTCCGCCCGTCCACGTCGATCGTCCGCACGCCCTCAGTCGTGACCAGGCGGTACTCGGTGGAATCCTCGGCGAGCTGGAACGGCGCTTCGTACGTGAACGTGGACATAGCCTCGCGAAATTAGCGGAAATGCCGGGGTGCGTCTATCAAGTCGACGGGGGGAGAACTGCCCACGCATGCCGTAGGCGATCGCCCGTCCCGGGCATGGCGGGCCGGCTTGGCGCAAGCACACGGCGGCGTCCCCTTGTGAGGGGCCGCCGCCGTGCGTGACATTTCGAACGATCGCGCGGGGGAACGCGTTACCGACCGCCGGCGCCACCGCCGGTGCCGCCGGTGCCCGTCCCGGTGCCGCCGCCCGAGCCCGAGCCGCTGCCGGTCCCGGTGCCCGATCCGCCGGTGCCGCCCGTGCCGCCCGACCCGCCGGTGCCCGTGCCGGTCCCGGAGCCCGAGCCGGACCCGCCGCCCGTGCCCGTGCCGGTCCCGCCGGTGCCGCTGCCGCCCGAGCCGGATCCCGTGCCGCCCGCGCCCGTGCCGCTGGTGCGGCTGCCGCCGGACGTGCCGGTGCCGCCGCCGGTGCCCATGCGGTCGCCGGAGCGCGTGCCGGAGCCCGACATCGAGCCGGACCCGCCGGTCGAGCCGGAACCGCTGCCGCTGTACGCGCCGCTGCCGCTGGTGGAGCCCGAGCCGCTCTGGGCCCCGGCACCGGAATCGGAGTTGGCGCACCCGAGCACGAGACAGCCGAAGCCCGCCGCGACGGTGTAGACGAACAAACGCTTCATCGAATCCTCCTGCCGCCGTGCGGGCGGCAAAGTAAAGTTGCGTGCCGCGGCGGCACAGATCGCGCACCCCGGTCGGCCAATCCGACCGCGGGCGCGATCGTGCGCCGGCGTGGCGTGAGTTCCGCCGACGGCCGACCCGCCCGAATGGCCGGACCGACCGTGAACGACCGCACCCTAAAGCAGGACGCGCTGCGCTGTGAACGGGCAAATATGGAAGGAGCGAAATAGAAGAGGCCGGTGACGAAGATTGGAACCACGAAAGGCACGAAGGCCACGAAGTAGAGTTCGGATCTTCGATCGCGATGGCACGCCGCCGTGTCGGTCGGAATTCGTCAGCGGGATCGTACGTCGGACTTAACGGGTGTTTGCGCGGTCCGCCGAGGTCGTTGCGCCGCGCCGTGGGCCGGGGCGGCTCGCCCATGAAAAGGGGGGCCGCCGGAGGCGACACGCGAACCCGACGGCCCCTCGCGGTCACGCGGTGGGGCCTTCTGCTTCGTGCCCTTCGCGCCTTCGTGGTTCAATCGTCTTCTACGCCGCCACGCGCACCGGCAGCGTCCCGCCGCCCTGCAGGACGGTGGTGACGGGTGCGCCGGTCGGGCCGGGCTCCTGTTTGCGGTTGACCCAGGCGGCGCACAGCCAAACGCGGGTGCCGCCGGGCAGGTCGGCCGGAAAGGCGACGTCGAGCCGGCCGTCCGAGGTCGCGCCGGCGAACGTCCAGGCGGCGAAATCGGCGGGGTACGCGGGGCCGACGAAGCGGTAGACGCGCGCCGCCACCGCGCCGGCCGGCCTTTTGCCCGCGCCGTTGTCGACGCCGAGCGAGACCGTGCGCTCGCGAACGGCGCGCACCGAGAGCGCCGGTTGGTCGACGGGCGGCGGGATCCGCGTGCGCTTTGCGGAGCGGACGTGGACGCCCAGCAGGACCTTGTCGGGGTCGCGGACCCGCCCGTCCGCCTGCACGGTCGCGTAGACCTGCCGGGCGCAGCCGATCAAAACGTCTCGCGTCGCGTTCTTCGCAGCGGTTTGCGACTCCGACCAGTCGCCGGCCGCGCGGGCGAGCGTCATGGCGGTGAACGCCCCGAGGTACGCGGCGTGGGCGGCCGCGTACCGCGCCACGAGCTCGGGCGACAGGCCGTAGACCGATGCGCCCGACGCGGCCAGCCGCGCGTCGACGTTCGTCGAGTACGCGGCGAGGGCCGAATCTTTGAGCGGGATCGACATGGGGCGCGGCCTCCGGGGCGGGGTGGGGATGACGAACCACGAATCACGCGAATGAACACGAATCGGTCCGACTGATTCGTGCCGATTCGCGAGATCCGGGGTTCATCCGCCGCGTCGCCCAACGCATTCCGGCGGCGCAGGGTCAGTGGCCACTGTTCGTTGCTGCGCGGCGGCCGGCACGTCGAAGCCGTGCGACGATGAACCCGTCATCGGATCGGCAGGACGGGCGACCGACTTGAGGCGACGGGCGGTTTGGCCGGCTTCGATGCGCTTCGGCGCGACGTGGAAGGTCTTCGACGTCGCCCAAAAGGTCTTTGATGCGGACTGAAATGCCTTTGACGTCACCCGAAAGGACTTTGCGGTCGTCCGAAAGGTCTTTGGGGTCACGTCAAAGGTTTACGGAGTGGCGCGAAAGCGCTTCGGCGCGACATGAAACGTCTTCGGCGTCAGTCGGAAGGACTGTCGGGCCACGCCGAAGCGCTTCGACGCGCGTTCGAAACGCTGCGCCGTCACCCGAATGCGCTTCGGTTCCACTATCGCGCGCTGCCGGCTCGGAATATCGGACGACGGTGCGGAGCGGGTATATTGGCGTCGCCATGCCCGCCGCCGCCGGACGCGCCATCTACGTTCAGATCGACATCGCCGCCCCGGTCGATCGGGTGTGGGAACTGACCCAGTCGCCGGAGCAGCACCGGCGTTGGGACCTCCGCTTCTCCACGATCGAGTACCTCCCGCGGCCCGACCCGGCGCTCCCGCAGCGCTTCCTCTACGCGACGCGACTCGGCTTCGGCCTGCTGATCCGGGGCGAGGGCGAGTCCGTCGGCGTCCACGACGGGCCGGACGGGCGGCGCTCCAGCGCGCTCGAGTTCTCGTCCGCCGACCCCAAGAGCCTGATCCGCGACGGGTCGGGCTACTGGCAATACGTCCCGCTCCCGCCGGCCGTCGCCGGGGAGCCCCCGCGCACCCGCTTTCTCACGTCTTACAACTACGCGCCGCGCTTCGGGCTGATCGGCCGGCTGGTCGACCGCCTGGCCTTCCGCCCGCTGATCGCGTGGGCCACCGCATGGAGCTTCGACCGCCTGCGGCTGTGGGTCGAGCGGGGGATCGACCCGGCCGCGGCGCTGCGGGCGAGCGCGATCAACGCCGTCTCGCGCTCGTCGCTCGCGTTGGTCTGGATCTACCAGGGGCTGGTCCCCAAGCTCCTGGCGCGTGACCCCGCGGAACTGGCGATGTTGCGCGACGCCGGCGTCCCGGTGGCGGGGGCCGGGCCGGCCCGCGCGGTCGTCGGTGTCGCCGAAGTCGCACTCGGGCTGCTGATCCTGTTGTCGTGGCGCAGTCGCTGGCCCCTCTGGGTGACGCTGGCCGGCATGCCGTTGGCGCTGCTCGCTGTGGCGCTGCAGTCGCCCGCGTTCCTCACGGCGGCGTTCAACCCGGTGTCGCTCAACGCGGCGGTGTTCGCGCTGGCGGCCGTCTGCCTGCTGGGCGACCCCGACGACCTGCCGTCCGCCGCCCGCTGCGTCCGCACGCCTCCGCGGGAGGGGCCGCCGTGAACTCGATTTACCAGCGGGCGATGGGGGCCGACTTCGACCGGCTCCACCCGATGGTCCGTCGGCGCTTCGCCCTGACGAGCGCCGAACGGCCTGGCCGCCGTCGGCACGGGCGTGATGGACCGCGTCTGGCACGGCCGGGCGTACACCCTGCCGTTCCTCTACGTCGGGACGTGGCGGCGGATCATGTTCCCCGAGCAGGGCCGGGACGTCCCGTTCACGATCGAGAACTACGCGTACCGCGACTCGTTCGGGCGGGAGACGGTCACGTGGCTGCGCACGTTCCGGACGCGGCGCACCCGCCGGTTCGACGCGTACATGGTCTACAGCCCCGCCCGCGGGCGCGTCGTCGACTACCTCGGGACACACCAGCACCTGGCGGTCGACCTCGACCTGTCGGTCGACGAGGCGACCGGCGGCCTGCGCCTCCGGAGCGGCGCGCAGCGGTTCTACGAGGGCCCGGTCGCGTTCCGCTTCCCAATGTTCCTCTCGGGCGTGGCCGACGTGTGCGAGTGGTACGACGACGCCGCCGGCCGCTACCGGATCAAGGTCCACGTCGCCAACGAGCGGTGGGGGCCGCTGTTCGGCTACGAGGGCTCGTTCGCGGTCCGATGGTTACCGATGGACCGGCGCCAGATCCCGCGACACGCGAGGCCGTGCCGCGAAGAGCGCCGGGAATGACGACGCCCGGCGTTGGTGAGCGTCGGCGAGCGGGCGTCTGGCGGCCGGTCGGACGTTGATGACATCCCAAGGTTTAGGAGATAGGACTGCCGTGCGCAACACGGACGGCCGCCCCCGCCGCACGCCAGGAGCGGGTCGGCGATCCCGGCGGGCCTCGCCGGGCGTGCGTCGGGGTCGTTCCGGGGGACGAGGAACGGGCCTGACGAGCCTCGGCCCGGTGCAGTGTCGGGTTACCCGCCGTCGTCGTCCTCGTCGCCGGTCCTCCATCGCGACAGGTCCTCGACGGGCCGGGGCAAGCGCCCCTCCAGCCATTCCGCGCAGCGGTCGGGCGGGAAGCTCGGGTCCGTCGACTCGATCACCCACGACAGGAACGCGACGCCGCCGTTCATGTACGGCGGCGGGGAAACCGGCATGAACACCGTCGGCAGGCGCTCGTCCACGGACACGTAATTCAGGACGAAGCCGAACTCCTGCACGTGCCGCCACGCGAGCGGGTGGGTCGTGTCGAGGCCGAACTTCAGCCACCAGTTCCCGTTCTCGAACACGCCGCGCCCGATCGACTTCCGACCGGCGGGCAGGTCGATCGCGGGCAGCCGCTCGAGGAAGGACAGGAGCTTTTCGAAGGGGTCGTCCGGCATGTTGGCGGTGAATGGGTTGGCGTTCGGCGGCCGGGCGGGCGCCGGACCACTTCTCGAATCACGAGGACCGCGACGCCCGGCGGGTCCGTTGCAGCATGGGGTTAGACTAGCCGGTCGTTCCGCTGGCGATCGTGAACGCGTTCATCGGCTGGCAGTTCTCCGCCACCTCTACATGTCCCACATGAATCTCCACGCCCGCACGCTCATCCTTCACAACGAAACCGTCACCCCGGCGGGCGACCTCCAAGTGCGAGTCGTTCCACTCGGTCGGACCGTGGATGAACTCAGGCCCGATACAGGCGACCGTCAGATTCCCGACTCGACCGTGCTGCTCGAGACGGATGCGCAAGGTTCTGTGTGACGTCGTGAGCTCCCACATCCGCGCGATCGAGCCGTCCCAGCGACGCAGGAGAGTCGGAAAGTGGCGGAGGATATCGTCGATACGGTCGGGCATCGCAGATCCGGCTAAAGGACCCGGTCCATCCATTGCATCGCTGCGTTACTCGCCCTTCCCGCGGTGCCACCATTCCGGGATGGCAACGAAGATCAATCCGAGCAGCGCGGGGAGGCAACCAATCCCAAAAGTGCAAATCCCGATCCAGAATCCCACTCGCGGTGCAGTTCCGGTGAGCTGAAGGAACAATCCGACGAGTAGCAGCACCAAGACGCCGCCGAAAAACAGAGACTCAGGTTTTGGCCAGCGTGATGCCATGGCGGAATAACTACCATTCACCGCCGGGCGCGCGAGCGCCGTCCGTCCTGCCGCGCGTCAGCAACGCGTTGCGTCGCAGCTGTCTTGCTTCTCTGCGGCCTCTGCGCCTCTGCGGTGAATCCTTCCGCGTTCCGAACCGCGCGCTTGACTAGTGCGGCCCCGCGTCGTCCTCGCCGCCGCGGGCGGCGTCGCCGCCGAGGCCGACCTTGACGCACCGCAGGGCCAGGAACATCGGGATCTCCTTGCGGGCCGCGTTCTCGGCGGCGGGGCGGGGGCCGGTGCCGGTGCTGGTCTTGTGGCTCGGCCACTCCTCGATCGCGTCGACGAGCAGGCCGGCGCCGCGCGCGGCCTTCACGTAGTCGCCGATCGGCTTGTGGAAGCTCCACGTGTACTGGTCCGACATGCCCGGGTGCGTGACGATCGGGGCCTTGCGCGGGAGCAGGTAGCGGTCGACCCGGCGGTACTGCACGCCGTTCTCCGCGTCCCAGCCCCAGCTCGTCTCCTTCGGGCCGCGGAAGCACGGGTGCATCATGACGACGACGAACCGCCCGAGCGGTTTGAGCACGCGCGCGACGGCGCGGAACACCGGGCCGATCGGGTGGATGTTCTGGATCGCCAGCACGCACGCGGCCGCCGTGAACTCGGTCTCGGGCAGGAACGACAACTCCCGCGCGTCGCCCAGGTGATAGCGGATCGGCGGGCGGGCGACGCCGGGCGCGGGCGTCGTGCCGTCCGGGTCGGCCTCGTCGGCGGACGAATCCGCGGCGTCGTCGGCGGCCTCGTCGGCGGTGTCCGGCTCGATCGTGCCGGTGACCAGGCCCGCCGCCGCGGCCTCGCGCTCGCGGCGCTTGGCCTTTTTGACCAGTTCCTCCGCCGCGTCGACGCCGGACGCGACGACCCCGCGCGCCGCCAGCAGCCGGCAGAGCACGCCCTGGCCGCACGCGATGTCGAGGATCGTGTCGCCGATCTGCGGGGCGAGCAGGCGGACCGTGCCGGGCAGGACGACGTGGCGGTGGTACTCGCTCCCCTCGTCGCCGACGAGCTTGTCGTACCAGTCGGCGACGCCGGACCAGTGCGTAGGGGGGGCGACGGGCCCGGCCGCCGCCGCCGCCGCGGGCCGCTTCTCCTTCACGGGGCGCGGGGCCGAACTCGCGCCGCCGCCGCCGCCGAGCTTGGGCCCGCCGCCGGTGCGCGCGAACTTGGGCGGCCCATGGGACCCCGGAGACTTGCCGAACCCCGCCGGCTTACCGAACTTCCCGCCGCCGGGTCCGCCGGCACGCGGCACGAACTTACCAGCCCCGGGTCCGCCGGGACGCGGCCCGAACTTCCCGCCGCCGCCGCCGGGCCCGCCCGCGCGCGGCGCGAACTTCCCGCCCCCCGCCACCGCGCCCGGCCCGACCTTCCCGAACTTCGCCGGCCCGCGCGGCCCATCCGCGCGCTGCGGCACCGGCCCGCCCCCCGCCGGCCCGCTCGGCGGCGCGGCCTTGCCCGCCTGTTTCGCGAGGAACTCGTCTTCCCGTCCCGGCCGCGGCTTGGGCCGACGATGTAGCGGTCGCTTTCCCATCTGTACCCCCACGTCTACCGCGTTCGCGCCCGCGGCACAACCCGCGGACGGCGGCGCCGCGTCGGTCAACTCGCCCCGCGATGGCCCACGCATTGCTGCCATCGAACGACAACCGGAGACCTTATGCCCGACGACGAAAACGAGAAGCGCAGCCCCGACCCCACTCCCGCCGACGAGGGCGAGTCCTGTCCGCCGTCCGCCCGCGTCCCCCACATGGGCGAGACCGGCGCCGGCAACCCGAACCCCGCCAGCCGCACGGGCGGCGCGACGTCCGGCGTCCCCACGGAGACCGACGCGCGAAAGGACTGACGATCCGCGGCGAACCCGCCACGCCGGATCCGGAGCCTAAGGCGACGGGCCGGATCTCCGCGCGCGTGCGCACGGCCCCGTCCATCGAGTACCATCGTGCGGCACCCTCCACCGGAGACCCCGCGATGTCCCCCACCCGCCGCGACGTCCTCGCCGCCGTCACCGCCGCGCTGGTTCTGCCCCGCTTCGCCCGCGCCGCCGACGCGCCCACCTACCGCGCCGCCGTGATCGGCCACACCGGCAAGGGCGACTACGGGCACGGGATGGACGTCGTCTTCGCCGACCGCCCGGGCATCGAGGTCATCGCCGTCGCCGACCCCATCGACGCCGGCCGCGCCAAGGCGCAGGCCAAGACCAAGGCCGCCCGCGCGTACGCCGACTTCCGCGAGATGCTCGAGAAGGAGAAGCCGCAGCTCGTCAGCGTCGCCCCGCGGACGACGCCGATGCGGCGCGACATGCTGCTGGCGGCGCTCGGCGCCGGCGCGCACGTGGTCAGCGAAAAGCCCTTCGTCCGTTCCCCCGCCGACGGCGACGCCGTCCTCGCGCTGGCCGACAAGCGCGGATTGAAGATCGCCGTCGCCCACCAGATGCGCCTGGCCCCTGCGGTCGTCCACCTCAAGAAGCGCGTCGACGACGGCCTGATCGGCGACCTCGTCGAGATGCGCGCCTGGGGCAAGCAGGACAAGCGCGCCGGCGGCGAAGACCTCACCGTCCTGGGCATCCACCTCTTCGACCTGATGCGGATGTTCGCCGGCGACCCGCAGTGGTGCACCGCCCGCGTCCTTAATAAGGCCGGCGGGGATGCGACCGCCGCCGACGTCAAATCCGCCGGCGAAGATTTGGGCCCGGTTCTCGGCGACGAAATCGACGCGCAGATCGCCTTCGGCAAGGGCGTCTGGGGCACGTTCACCAGCCGCCAGCGGTTGAACGAATACAGCGGCTGGTGGGGCATCGAGCTGATCGGCTCGAAGGGGTCGGCCCGCATCCTCAACGACATCTGGCCGCGCGTCATGCACCGCACGGCCACCAAGTGGGACGACGCCGGCCGGAGCGAACAGTGGAAGCCGCTGCCCGACGACCCGTCTGCCAATGCCAAGAACGCCGACCGCAGCACGCTGCTGGCCAACGCTCGGATGGTGGATGACTGGCTGGCCGCGATCCGGGAGGACCGCGAGCCGGTGTGCTCGGGCCGCAACGCCGCCAAGGCCGTCGAGATCCAGCACGCGATCTGGCGCGCGGCGCTTTCGGGTGGGCGGGTCAAGCTTCCCCTGACCGACCGCGGCCATGCGCTGGGTGCGTGAGCGACCGGCGTCGACTGTACGAGGCTTGGTCGCTTCAGTGACCGAGTCCCCCGCCGACCCGATCCCCGCGCCCGCGTCGTCAGAACCCACCCCCGTGCGCCGTCTGCCCCCCGGGGTGCGGCACACAGCCCGACCCGTTGACGCGCCAAGCGGATTCTGCATATTGTCCCCCACTCGCCACGTCCTGGCGGCGAGCGCCTTGCGGTCTGAGCCGACATAAGCGGCCCCATCGTCTAGAGGCCCAGGACACCGCCCTTTCACGGCGGCGACGCGGGTTCGAATCCCGCTGGGGTCACTCCCCCGTCGAGCACGGGAACGTACTGCTCGGAATCGCCCGGTAAATCCGGGCGATTCTGCTTTTTCACCGCGTCCCTATTCCGATCGTTTCCGGTGTTTCCCGACGGTACTGTGCCGGACTCTGTGCCGCGCTCGCCGAAGTATCCCCGCTGGGGTCTGCGTTCGCCGCCGCCGCATAGTGAGCGTCGGTAACCTGCAGGTAGTGTTCCTGGGCGACCGCACGCGAATTCCCGAGCCAGGCGCACACGACGTGGATCGGATGCCTTTCCGCCAGTTCGGTCTGGCGCGTCGATCGCAGGTTGTGAAACAGCTTCGGCCACGCCTTCACACCCGCCCGCTTTAGGATCCGGCACAATTGTGTACGCAGGTTGGCGTTCGTGTCGCGATACCGGCTAATCACGAAATCTGTCCCCGGCTCGGCCGCTTCGAAGACTTCCAAGAGGTAGGCCCGCAGTTCAGGGAAGAGCGGGATGAACCGGCAATCGCCCCCCTCCAAATGCTCGGTCTTACGCGACGGCACGCGTACTCGATTCCGCTCCCAATCCACGTCCGACCACCGTAGCGCCAAGTGCTCTGACGGGCACCGCAGGCCGCCGAATCGGCTGAGGGCAAAGAGCAGGCGCCACTGGGCATCGGGGCACGCGTCGAGAACCTTCTGGGCTTCGGCCCGCGTAACGAAGTATTGCCGTGCCGGGTTGCTCTGACTCCCGGCAACGACGTCGGCGAACGGATTCTCCGTGAGGAGTTTCCAACGGACCGCTCGTTTGAACACCTGCCGAGCACACTTAACGCGCCGCGCGATCGTCGAGTTGGACAGGGCGTTGGCCTTCAACCACTGCCGCCACTTTTCGGCGTCTGCGGGTTCGATGTCCCTAAGAGGCTTTCGCCCGCCAAAATACTCGAGCAGCGACCGACGCGTCTGGCCGTAGGTGACGGCGGTGCTCGCCTTGACGACGAGCGCGTCAAAGTGGTCTTTCGCGAAGGTTTCCAGCGTCACCCCCGCACGCGCCCGAGGTTTCAAAAGGCCAGCAGCGACCAACTGCTTGTGCGTCTTGTCCTCGCGAGAGGCAACCCAGCGGGCGGTTTCGTCGTCCATGCTCCCGGTGATCAGCGCGCCGGCCAGCGCCTCGACCTTTACCTTGAAGGCCTCCGCCTGCTTCGCGCTCACCTTGCCTAGGCGGATCGTCCTGCGCTTCCCGTCGCCCGCGACGAACAGGATGCGCCGCCGGCCGTTCGCGTCGTGTCCAATCGTGGCCATGTCATTCACCTTTCGCGATTCGCCGGTCAAGGCCGGGACGAGCTTGCGGTACTTGGCCAGGTGGGACTCGAGGGCCGGGTGCTCGGCCCCGGCCCGGAGGCGGTGCTCCATGTCCTGCCGCCACCCGTCGAACAACGACTGCCCGTCGCGGTCGAACCTGAGGTAGGGGGGCGCGTCATCGTCCAGTTCGTCACGTTCAGCACCGATCGCCTCGGGTGCCAGCGCGGCCAGCCATTCGAACGTCCCGTACGCGTCGGCCCGTGCCTGCACGTCCGGGTACTCGTCGACGTTCTGCCAGTCGCCCGGCACGTCCGGCCAAACCGCGAGTTGGAACCGCTGCATCAGCCCGTCGTCGCCGGCCCCGCCGCCCACCGCCTGACGGAGGTAGTCCTGGAGGACGCCGGGCTGGATCCCGCCGACGATGCTGATGATGGCGGCCCGGATGTCGAGCGTGCCCCGGCCGATCCGGTCGTACGTGTACGGCTTGTCCCCGTCCCACGCGGTCAGGTAGAAGGCGCGGTCGCCCTCGTGCCCGTCCCGGTCGAGCGACCGCAGCCAGCCGATCAGTTCGTCGCAGTACAGGAGTACGCCGTTCGGGTTCTGGTTGAGGATCTCGCCGAGCTTCTCCACGGTCGCGTTGTTGACGAGGAAGCGCTGCCGGGGCGGGGCGCCACTGTCGTCGTCCTCCTCGGCGAGTTCGCGGGCCAGGTCGCCCACGTCGAGGTTCTGCTTGACCTTCTTGTTCAGGTCAGACTTCCGGGCCTTGTCGGCCTTCGCCTGGCGGGTCGCCTCGGCGTGCTCGTTGCGGAGGGTGCCGCTTCTACAGACACCGCCGCGAGTGGTTTGTCCGCCAAATGTGTTGGCTCCCCCGCATTCGCAGCTTCGAGGTCGATGATGTCGCGGAGCTCGTCACCGAGTTCTCGGATCGTCCGCTCCGCTCCTAGCCAATCCGCGACGTGCTCAGCGGGGTCGTGCTGTCGCTGTTCGTCGTCATCCATCGGCATCTTGTAGCCCTTGAACGGGAGGGTGAGGTCATCAAGCCACCAACTGACTTTCTCCAAGGCGCGTTTTAGCCGGATGTACTTCGCGACGGCCGGATCACCCTCGCGCCATGACGGGGGCAGGCGCCGGGCGGCGCGCGCGACCACATCGAGGCAGTGCTCAGCGGCATCGCGGCATGCCAACTGCTGGGTGCGGGCGTGATTGAGCGACAGCTGATGCGTTCGCCAATCGGCGTCGGCCGGTCGGGGCGAGCACCGGAGAGCGTAGAGCTCACTGCATAGATTGCGGATGGAGTCGAAGAGCTCCCGGAGCGTGGACATGCTTCATCTCCCAACTACAGACCATGCGGTTGCTCGACTTCCGGCTGCTGCCGGAGCGCCTCCCACAACTGCGCCTGGTTCAACAGCACGTCCTTCAGCCCCGCCCGGACGGTCTCACTGTTCAGCGCCTGCGTGCTCATCGTCGTGTGCGCGTCGAGCGCGCCGATCACCGCGTTGAGGATCTCGGTCGCCAGGTCGGGCGAGTTGGCGAACTGCTCCTTCGTGTTGCTCGCGGCCTGCTGGCGGAGCGTGCCCGACTCGAGCAGCTTCCCCTTGAGCACGTCGTTCACGTACACCAGCTTGTCCTGGTCGGTCAGGTCGCCCTCGAGCAGGTCGTTCACCTTCTCGATGATCTCCCGCAGGAAGGCCTTCTGCTTCTCCTGCACGCTCCCGCTGCCCGTCTCGACGACTGGCTGTAGCTTGGGCGCCTCGTCCCCGCCGCCCAGGCCCATCGGCTGCTTGCCTCTGCTCTTGAGCGTGTGGTGGGTGAGCACGACCTTCGACAAATCGATCCCCTCGCGCTCGCGGCCGAACTCCAGGAGCGGGAGCAGGCACTTGAAGAAGACCCACCGCTTCTCCACGTCCAGCGTCCCGTAGTCGAAGATCTGGGACAGGAACGTGTACAGCCGGACGTACGCGCCCATGTCCGCCTTGAACAGGGCCAGCGCGTCCATCTCCTGCTTGGAGTCCTCCGCGCCGGCGTCGTTGCCGGCGGCGACGGCGGCCTTGAGCGCGTCCTGGGCGTTCTTGTACCGCGTCATCAGCCGGTTCAGCACCGGCGTGATCGCCGACGCCGGGGTGGCGATGGACGCCGCCGGCAACTGGGTCGCCGTGAGCGCCAGCCCGGTCGGGGGGACGTCGGACGTCTACTTCCAGAAGTTCGGCCCGACCGGCATTACCGCGATCGGCGGGCTCACGCGCGCCAACGCCGACGCCGCGGGCGCGCAGGTGCAGCCCGCGGCCGCGATGGACTCGGCGGGCAACCTGACCGTCGCGTGGGCGACCGGCAGCGGGGTCGTCGCACGGCGGTTCGACGCCGCGGGCGCCCCACTGACCGGCGACACGACGCTCAGCGGGCCGAGCCCGCTCACCCCGAACTACCCGTCGGTCGCCGTCGACGGCGCGGGCCGGGCGGTCGTCGCCTGGACGGCCGGCAATCCAGCGTCGGGCCTCTGGGACGTCGTCGCGCGCCGGCTCGACGCGACCGGCGCGCCGGCGGGCCCCGAGACCGTCGCCGCCACGACCAACGGCGGGGGTCCGGCCTCGCGCGCCGCGGTCGCCGTCAACGACGCCGGCGCCGCCCTGGTCACCTGGACCCTGGGCACGAACGTCTTCGGCCAGTTGTACGACGCGGCCGGCGCGCCGTCCGGGCTCCGGTTCCGGACGAACGTCGATGCGGCCGCCGCGGCGAACCAAGCCCCCGCCGCCGTGCACGCCGACGGGTCGATGGTGATCGCGTGGGAGTCCGCCGACGCCGGGGGCGGCGCCGGGACCGACCGCGGGGTCGTCGCCCGCCGGTTCGACCAGTACCCGAACCCGGCGGCGGCCGGCGACCTGGTCTTCACCGACGCGAACGGGGACGGCGTCCAGCAGACGACCGAGACGGGCGTCGACGGCGTGACCGTCCTGCTCCTGGAGGCCGACGGGACCGCCGTCGCGTCTACGGTCACTGCCAACGGCGGGCGCTACTTGTTCCCAGAGGTCCGCCCCGGGCGGTCGTACGTCCTGCAGTTCGCCGCCCCGTCGGGCCGCGGGTTCACCGGGATGGACTTGGACGGCTCCGACGCGCTCGACAGCGACGTGGACCCGTTCACCGGGCGGACGGCGCCGTTCCTTGCCGTCGCCGGGGTCGCCGACACGTCGCGGGACGCGGGGCTCGTCTCGCTCGCGACCATCAACGGGTCGCTGTTCGACGACGCGAACGGCGACGGGGTCAAGTCCGCGGCCGAGCCCGGGCTCGCCGGGTGGTACGCGTTCGCCGATTACGACGCGGACGGCACGCGCGACGCGAACGAACCGTCGGCGTACACCGGTGCGACCGGCGCGTACAGCATCCCCGGCGTACTCCCGGGGACGCGGACGATCGCGGTCGACGTGCGCACCGGTTGGACGATCACCACGCCGCCGCGCACGGTCCCGGTCCCGGGGCCAACGGTCGCGGCGATCGGGGCCCGCACGACCGGGGCGTTCATGCCGATCGGCCCGGTGGGGTCCGAGACGCGCGTCAATACGACCACGGCGGACGACCAGCAGGCCCCGCAGGTCGCGATCGCGGGCGACGGGTCGTCGATGGTCGTCTGGGAGTCGGACGGCCAGGACGGCAGCGGGTGGGGGATTTACGGGCAAGTGTTCGCGCCCGGCGGCGCGCCGACCGGGGGCGAGTTCCGGATCAACCAGTCGACGTCGGGCGACCAGCGCGGGCCGCGCGTCGCGGTCGACGCCGCCGGCAATTACACGGTCGTCTGGACGTCGACCGTGTCGAACAACGCGGACGTCTACGCGCGCCGGTTCGGGCCGAGCGGGGCCCCGTCGACCGGCGAGGTCCGCGCCAACGCGACGACCGCGAACTCGCAGGTCTCGCCGGCCGTCGCCGTCGACGCGGCCGGCAACGCCGTCATCGCCTGGGCCAGCAACCTCCAGGACGGGAGCCAGTACGGCGTGTACCTGCGCCGGCTCGACCCGACGCTGGCCGCGCTGACCGGGGAAGTGTTAGTGCCGGCGGTGACCGCGGGCAGCCAGGAGGAGCCCGCGGTCGCGATCGCCCCGACCGGGACGGTCGTCGTCGCCTGGTCGAGCGTGGGGACGATTCTCGCGCGGCAGTTCACCGCGGCCGGCGCGCCCGCCGGCCCCGCGTTCCAGGTCAGCGAGGTGGCAGGGGGGCAGATCCACCCGAGCGCCGCCGCGTTCGCCGACGGCCGGTTCGTCGTCGCGTGGAGCGGGACCGGGTACGACGGGTCGGGCAACGGCATCCTCGTGCGCCGGTACCGGGCGTCGGGCTCGCCGGAGGGGCGGGAGGAAGTCGCCAACACGGTCACCGCGCAAAACCAGTTCCGCCCGGTCGTCCGCACCGACGCCGACGGGCAGTTTCTCGTCGCGTGGGAAGGCGACCAGAAGGACGGGCCGACTTCGACCGGGCTCGGCCTCCGGCGGTTCGACGCGGCCGGGCGGCCGTCCGGGATCGAACTCCAGCCGAACGTAACGACCGCGTTCACCCAGGCCGATGCGGCGATGGCGATCGGGCCGGCGGGCGAGGTCGTCGTCGTCTGGAACAGTTTTCAGGACGGCGACAGGAACGGCGTATACGTCCAGCGGTTCACGCGCGTCGTGAACGGCGCGAGCGCCGGCGACCACGTCTGGACCGACGGCGACGGCGACGGCCGACAGGAGGCGACCGAGTCCGGCCGTGACGGCGCCGTCGTCCGCGTCTACTCCCAGTACGGCCTGCTCGTCGACCAGGCGACCACCGCCAACGGCGGACGGTTCCTGTTCCAGAATTTGCACGGCAACGCCAGCTACTACATCGAGGTCGGCCCGACCGCCTCACTGATCGGCACGCGCCGCGACCAGGGCGGCGACGACGCGCTCGACAGCGACGTCGACCCCGTCACGCTCCGCACCGCGACGTTCGCGCTGGCACCCGGGCAGGTCGACCTGACGCGCGACGCCGGCCTGGTCGCGCCCGCCTCCGTTTCCGGCGTGGCCTACAACGACCGCGACGCCGGCGGGACGCGCGACGCGACCGAGCCCGGGATCGCCGGGTGGCAGGTGTTCCTCGACGCCAACGACAACGGCCTGCTCGACGCGGGCGAGCGGTCGACGACGACGTCGGCGACGGGGGCGTACTCGTTCACGGGCGTGGTCCTCGGCACGTACGCCGTGCGGGTCGTCCCGGACGGCGCGTGGGTGCAGACGACGCCCGGCGCCGACCTCCGTCCCGACCTTCAGTTCGGCCTGACGCTGACCGACCTCGACGTCGGGTTCCGGTTCCCGGCACGGGTGGCGCGGGCGTGGGGGCCTAGCACCGTCGTCGGGTCGGACGGGACCGCCCACGGCGCGCCGGCGGTCTCGTTCGACGCGGCGGGAAACTACGTCGCGGTTTGGCAGCACGGGTCGGGCGAGGTCCGCGCGCGGCGGTACGACGCGGCCGGCAACCCGCTCGGGGCCGAATTCCGGGTCCCGATGACCGGGGCGGCCGGAGGCCAGACGCGACCCGCCGTGGCCTTACTCCCGGGCGGCGGCGTCGTCGTCGCTTGGGAGAGCTCGGCCGGGGACGGGAACGGCAAGGCGGTCTTCGCGCGCCGGTTCGATGCGGCCGGGAACCCGCTCGGCAACGACTTCCTGCTCAACGCGCAGACCGACGGCGACCAGTCCGCCCCGACGGTCGCGGCCCTGTCCGGCGGCGGGTTCGTCGCCGCGTGGCGCTCGCGGTGGGCCAGCGCGACCGACTCGATCTACGTCCGCGCGTTCGACGCCGCGGGCCTGCCGGTGACCGCCGAGATGACCGCCAACGACCTCGCCTGGGGCTACGGATCGGCCGACGCGCCGTCGGTCGCCTCCGCGCCCGACGGGTCGTACGTCGTCACGTTCGCCCAGGCGCCGTTTGCCGCCGGCGGGGGCGGGGACGACGACGGCCTCGGGGTGTTCGCCCGCGCGTTCTCGGGCGCGCACGTCCGCGGCGGGCTGGGGCAGGTCAATCAGTTCACGGCCGGCGCACAGGCCATCCCGGTCATCGCGTCGGCGGGCGCGGGCGGGTACGTCGTCGCCTGGCGGAGCGATGGCCAAGACGGGGACCAGGGGGGCATCTTCGCCCGCCGGCTCGACGCCGCCGGCGCGCCGGTGGGGGCAGAAGTCCGCGCCAACGCGTTCACGGCCGGCGCCCAGGACCTGCCCGCGATCGCCGCCGAGGCCGACGGCTCGTTCCTCGTCCAATGGGCGTCGTCGGCGAGCGGCCGCGCCGGCATCTACACCCAGCGGTTTGATCCGACCGCCCAGCGCGTCGGCGGCGAGCTCCTCATCGACTTCGGCGGCCTCATCGCGACCGCGGTCGGCGCCGCCCCCACCGGGGGTGCGTTCGTCGCGCTGTTCCCGGCGTCCGGCGGCCTGCGCGCGCAGCGGTTCGAGCAGTTCGCGAGCCCCGCCGTCCTCGGCGGCACCGTCTGGACCGAGACCGACGGGGACGGCATCCGCGAGGCGGGCGAGGCGCCGCGCGCCGGGGTGACCGTCCGCGTCTACACCGCCGCGGGCCTCCTGGTCGACACGCTCACCACGTCCGCCAACGGCACGTGGCAGTCCGGCGACCTCAAGCCGGGCCTGAGCTACTACGCCGAGTTCGTGCGCCCGTCCGGGTTCGCCCTGACCCGGGCCGACCGCGGCGCCAACGACGCGGTCGACAGCGACGCCGACCCTCATGCCGCCCGGACCGCGCCGGTCGCGCTCGCCGCCGGGCAGCTCGACTTCACCCGCGACGCGGGCGTCGTCGCCGCCGGGTCGATCTTCGGGGCCGTCTTCCAGGACCTCGATTCCGACGGGTTCGCCGACGCCGGCGACGCCCCGCTCGCCGATTGGACCGTCTTCGTCGACACCAACCTCAACGGCGTGTTCGACGCCGGCGAGGCGGGCACCGTCACCAGCGCCTCGGGCGCGTACGCGTTCTCGGACCTCACGCCCGGGCTCAACCGGGTCGTCGTCGCCCCCCAGGCCCGCTGGACGCGGACGACCCCGGCGGTCGTCCTCGACGTGACGCTCGCGGTCGGGCAGACCCGCCTGGGGCTCGACGTCGGGCAGCACACGGACGTGCCGACCGTGTCGGTCGCGCCGGTCGGCGTCGCCACGCGGGCGCACGCGACGTCGACGCTCGCGCAGACCGGCGGGACGGTCGCGCGCGACGCGGCCGGAAACTTCGTGGTCGCCTACGCCGACGCGGCGAACTCCGGCGACGTCCGCGTCCAGCGATTCGACCCGGCGGGCAACGCGGTCGGGGCCGTGATCGTGCCCCACGCCGCCACGACCGGTTGGCAGGACGGGCCCGACATCGCGGCGGCCCCCGGCGGGCGGTTCGTCGTCACCTGGGTCGTCAGCCCGTCGTTCAACGTGTACACGCTGATGGCCCGCGCGTTCCTCGCCGACGGCCAACCCGCCGGGCCCGAGGTCACGGTCAGCCCGCCCGGCATCGACCGGCACGCGACGGACGTCGACGTCTCGCCCGACGGGTCGTTCGTGATCGCATGGCAGGCGCCCGGCACCGCGGGCGACGGGACCGACGTCTTCGTCCGCCGGTTCGACCCGACCGGGACGCCGCTCGGGCCCGCCGCCGCCCCGGGCACGACGCCCGGCGAACAGAAGAACGCGCAGGTGGACGTCAACTCGGCCGGCCAGGCCATCGTCACCTGGGCGTCGCAGGTCGCGACCAACACCTGGGCCGTGTTCGCCCAGCGGTACGCGGCCAACGGGTCGGCGGACGGCGCGCCGTTTCGCCTCGATGTCGGCACGGATTCCGTCGCCTTCACCAGCGTCGGCCTCGACGCCGCCGGCGGGTTCGTCGCCGTCTGGAACGTCTACGACCTGGCTACCGAGACGAGCAAGATGTTCCTCCGGCGGTTCGACGCGGACGACGTGCCCCAGGGCGCCCCTTCGCAAGTCACGACCAACGCGAACTCCCTTCAACTCGTCGTCAACGACGCCGGGAGCTTCGTGGTCCTATGGCGGGACACGGGCGGGCGGGCCTGGGTCCGTTACTTCAACGCCGCCGGCCTCCCGCAGGGGAGCCAGCGCGCCGACGCGACATCCGGCAGCGTCACCGCCAACACCCCGGACGTGGCGATCGACGCGTCCGGCGACGTCGTCGTCGCGTGGACGCAGTCGAACGACGTGTACTTCCAGCGGTTCGACGCGTTCGCCGAACTCGTCACCGTCTCCGGCACGGTCTGGAACGACACCAACGGCAACGGCATCCGCGACGCCGGCGAGTCCGGCCGCGACGGCGTGACCGTCGAACTCTTCAACGCGACCGGCACCCGCGTCGGGTTCACGACCAGCGCCGGCGACGGCAAATACGCGTTCGCCAGCCAGCGCCCCGACACGGCGTACACGCTGCGGGTCGGCCCGCCCGTCGGGCTGGTCGTCTCGGCCCGCGACCGGGGCGCCGACGACGCGCTCGACAGCGACGTCGACCCGCGCGCGAACGCGCTGGCGATCCCCCCGATCACCGTCGCCCAGGGCACGGTGGTCGTGGACGCCGGCGTCACCACCGCCGCGTCGGTCGCCGGCACCCGCTTCATCGACGTGGACGGCGATGGCGTCCGAGGTGCCAACGAACCCGGCCTCGTCGGGGCGCTCGTCTGGCTGGACGACAACGACAACGGCCTCCTCGACCCCGGCGAGCGCTCGGCCGTCACGGCTGACGACGTGACGTACGCGTTCGCGGGGCTGACGCCGCAGGCCTACCGCCTGCTCGAGTCGGCCCAGGACCGGTGGACGATCACCACCCCGCTCGCCGCGCGCACCCTGAACCTCGCCCCGGGCCAGTCGCTCGTCGGCGTCGACGTGGGGGCGCGCACGACCACGCCCGCCCGCCCGTTCGTGCCGGTCGGGGACGTCGTCGACCTCCGCCAGACCGGCCTCGGATACGGGCTCGAGCCGCACATCGCCGCGACGCCCGGCGGCGGGTACGTCGCGGTCTGGCTCCAGCCGGGCCCGTCGTCATCACAGAACGTCGTCTTCCGCCGGTTCGACGCGGTGGGGAACCCGCTCGGCCCGGTCACCACGGTCAGGCCGGAAGGCGGCGGGGTCATGCCCCGCGTCGCCGTCGATCCGGTCACCGGCAACTTCCTCGTCGTCGTTTCCGGGACCGGCACCGGCGGGGCCGCCTACGCGCACCTGTACGCGGCCGACGGCACGCCGCTGGCCCCGGAGCGGGAAGTCGGCGCCGGTCCGTACGGCCGCCAGGCGGCGGTCTACGCGCTGCCGGCCGGCGGCGGTTACGTGATCGCCTGGGCGACCACGGCCGGCGCGCAGACCGTGGCGGACGTCGTGGCCGTCCGAGTGAGCGCGACCGGTCAAGTCCTGGGCGGGCCGCTCCGGGCCAACGTCGCGCCCAACGCGTCGGGCGGCGGAGACCCGGTCGTCGTCGGCGACGCGACCGGGCGGGCCCTCGTCGCCTGGCGCAACAGCGCGGACGACGCCTTCCGCGGCCGGTGGCTCACCGCCGACGGACAGTTCACCGGCGGCGAAGTCACGCTCGGCACGGGCGACGGCGCCTACCGGCTCGCCATGCTCCCGTCCGGCGAGTTCGCCGTCGTCCGGGCCACCGGCAGCAACGCCTACCTCTCCCGGTTCAACGCCGCCGGCGCCCGACAGGGGGCCGAGTTCCGCGTCAACCACCTGACCGTCCGGGTCGAAAGCTCCGTCGCGGTCGCGCTCGACCCGGCGGGGAACGTCCTGGTCACCTACTCCACTGGCGTGGTCAACGAGACCGTCCAATACGTCCGGACGTTCAGTGCGGCCGGCGTCCCGATCGGGCCGCCGCTCGTGGCCGCCCCCGCCCCCGGGTACACCTCGCCCCCGGCGCACCTGATGACGCAGGTCGCCGCGACCGCCGGCGGGTTCGCCGTGACTTGGGCCGGTGTCGGCGTACGCTTCTTCCTCGCCGCCGACCCCGGCGACGCCGACGGCAACGGCACCGTCGCCCTGAACGACCTCGTCATTCTCGCCAACCACTACGGGCTCGTCGGCGGACAGACCTGGGCCGACGGCGACTTCGACGGGAACGGCACCGTCGGTCTCAACGACCTGGTCATCCTCGCCAACAATTACGGCAAGGTCCTTGCGGCGCCCGCCCCCGCGCCCGACGAACCCGCGACGGACGAGCCGGTTCGCGGCGCGCCGTCGGCCGGCGAGCCGCCGCCCGGCGAGGTCGCGGCGGCGTCGCCGGGTTCGCCGTCGGTCTTCCCGCCCGACCCCGGCGCGGACCCGATGCCGACTACGTCACCCGCCGCCCCGGCGCCCGCCGTCGCGCCCGAACCCGCCGTCCAACTCATCGACGCGCCCGTCCCCGTGCCCGAACCCGCGTCCGAACCCGCGTCCGTGCCCGTCCCCACGTCCGTCTCCCCGCCCGATTTCGACCCCACGTCGGCGGTGGTCGGTCAGGAACCCGCAGCCGGCAAACCGTCCGCGCCGCCGCCACCTCGTACCGTTACATTACTGCCGATCGCCGCGCGACCAGAGGAGCGGGCCGTCGTGCCGGCGCGGCCCGAACGTTCCGCCGCGACTATTGCAACGGCCCCGGTCGTCGCCACCGAAACACTCGCCGCGGTGGCTCCCGGGTCCTCCGGCGGGCGGGCCGCGCAATCGGCGCCCGCCGCGCGACCCCCGCTCCGTGATCCGGCGACGGATACGGTGCCCATTCCGGCCATCGGCCGGGCGGCCCGCCAACCGCCACCCGCGCCGGTTGCTCCGCCGCGGTGGGGGGTTGGACCGGTCGACCCCGAGCGCCGCCGGCCGCGCCCGGACGATGACGTGCTCCGCCACACTGCGGCCCCGACGCCGCCGGCCCGCGTCGTTCGCCCAACCCCGTTTGCGGTCCGGCGAATCGGGACGGAGCCTGGCCGGGCGAGATAGAGCGTCACCACCCCGGGCCGCGTCGTCCGTGGCCAAGTCACTTTGAACCCGCTGTTACGCGCTTGCGCGGCGCGCCATCTGCTAAACGCCGATGGGTCGGGCCGGTGAGGACGGGATCGACGTGACCGGCAGTTGGAGGGGCAACGACCCGCTGCTCAGGCCGGCTCACGCGTCTTCCGGTGCTCCCCGATCGACCCGGCCCCCGCGAATGGAGAGCTTCGAGGCCGACGAACGAGTACCCCGTACGGACGGCGACCACCCCGGACATGTACCGTTGCGGGTCGGGCGCTGAGCGGTGGGGGGGCCCGCCTGCCCACGGCCCGACGTTACGGCTCGCCGGCGTGCGTGCCGCGGGAGGGGCGGCGGGTGGTCAGGTCGTACCGGTCGCCGTCGGCCAGGACGTGCAAACTCAAATCGTGGATCGACAAGCTGTGCTGGGGCGTCTCCTCGGACAAACTCGAGTAGCTGATCCGCCCGCCGTCGATCACGTACACGGCCCCGGTGCCGATCACGCGGAACCGCCGCTCGTCCTCCACCACGACCGCCGTGTTCTCGTCGATGCCCAGGCCGAGGTTGGCCGGGTTCTGGGCGACGGCCGCGAGCAGGCGCCCGAGGCGGCCGCGCTCGGCGAAGTGGGAGTCGACGACGACGCCCTTGAGGATCCCGAGGCCCGGGGCCATGCCCAGCGAGGCGACGCGCGGCGACTCCTTGCCGTTGCCGGAGATCAGCATCGTGTCGGGGACGGCGGCCGCGCCTGCGCTCGTGCCGGCGATGACGCCGCCCGACTCGTGGAGCTCGGTCATGCGGTGGAAGAGCGGGGTGCCGCCGATCTGGCTGGTGATGCGGAGCTGGTCGCCGCCGGTGAAGTAGACGGCGCACGCGCCGTCCAGCATCTCGAGGTTCTTCGGGTCGAACGCCTGGCCGCGGGTGCGGACGTCCAGGACGTCGACGTGGTGCATACCCAGCGCCTTAAACGCGCGGACGTACTCCGGGCCAAGCTCCTCGTGCAAATGCGTGGCGACGGTGACGACGAGCAGGCCCTTCTTCCCGCGGGCGGCGCACCGTACGACCTCGTTCAGGATGGCCCTGTTCTGGCCGTCGCCGATCTCCTCGCGCCCGCCGATGATGATCAGCGGGCCTTTGGTCTTGCGGCTCATCGCTTGGCCCCACCCTTCTTCTTTCGGCCGGCGAGCGCGGGCTCCGGGCGGTCGCCGTCGCCGTCGCCGTTGCTCGTACCGTTTCCATTTTCGTTTCCCTTGCCGGCCGGTTCGGAATCGCGGTGGTCGGGTATGCCGTCGAGGTCGTGGTCGGACGCGGGGACGGGCTTGCGGTCCCGGAAGTGGAAGCGGTCGCCGTCGCCCAGGACGTGGACGGTCGCGTTGCAAATGGTGAGCACGCCCTCGGCGTGCTTCTCCGACAGGCTCGAGAAGCTGATCCGCTGCCCGTCGACGACGTAGACGGCGCCCGCGCCGATCACGCGGAACCCGCCCACGCCGTCGCCCACGCCGTTGCCGCCGTCGCCCTCGACGACGATCGCCGTGTTCTCGTCGATGCCCAGGCCGACGTTGCGCGGGTTCTGGGCGACCGCCCCGAGCAGTCGGCCCATGCGCCCGCGCTCGGCAAAGTGCGAGTCGATCACGACGCCGCGGATCAGCCCCAGGCCGGGCGCCATCTCGAGGGCGGAGATGCGGCCCGAGGCGTCGCTCGGGCCGGCGACGAGCATGGTCTCGGGGGCGGCGGCGGCGCCGGCCGAGGTGCCGCAGATCACACCGCCGGCGTCGTACAGCTCGCGCATCCGGCGGAAGACGAGCGAGTCGCCGAGCTGGCTGGTGATCCGGAGTTGATCGCCCCCGGTGAAGAAGACGACCGCGTCGTCGGTCAGCTTGCGGAGGTTCTGCTCGTCGTACCCGTCCTCGCGGGTGCGGACGTCGAGCAGGTCGAGCTTCTTGACGCCGAGCTCGCGGAACGCCGCGCGGTAGTCCTCCCAGAGTTCCTCGGGCAGGTGGGTGGCGGCCGTAATCACGACCAGGCGCGACTTGGCCGCCGCTTTGGCGACCTCCTCGAGGATCGCGCGGTCGCCGTCCGAGGACTTGGCCTCGCGGCCGCCGATGATGATGAGCGTTCCGGACGGTTTCTTCTGCGGCATAAGGTCACGCGGGGAAGGAGGGATGTCGCGGGCGCGGGGGCCGGTCACGAGTCGACGGGAGAGCCGTTCCGGACGAGCAGGCGGCCGCCCGCCATCACGTCTCTTACCTCAAGGGTGCGGCGGTCGACCACCAGCAAATCGGCGTCGGCCCCCGCTTCGAGCCGGCCCTTGCGCGCCAGGCCCAGCGCCGCGGCCGCGTTGGCGGTGAAGTGCGGCAGCGCGCGGGCGAGCGGGACCTCGTGCTCGCGGACGGCGGCGACGAGCTCGGCAAACAGCCTGTGGGGCGACCCGCCGGGCGTCTGCGCGTCCGAGGAGAACGTCAGCCGCTCCGGCGGGCCCCCGTGTTCCAGATAGTACTTGAGCCACTTGGCCGTCCCCGGCTCGACCGTGTCGGTGTCGACGAACGCGCCGCGGCGGGCCAGCGCGATCGCGTCGTCCATCAGCGCGCGCGTGCGCGTCACGTGCGTCGGGTAGAGGCAGCGGGGGACGATGTCGAACCCGTCCAACAGCGCGTGCAGGTCCGCCAGCCGGCGGTCGGACGGGCCGACGTGGAAGTGGGTCACGCCCGCCTTGCCGGCGAGCGTCCCCGCGACGTACGCGTCGGCCACGATCCGCGCCAGCTCGGCGACCGTCGGCTGCGACGAGCGGACGTCGGCGACCGCGACTTCGCCGACCCCGATCACCTCCGGGATCAGCACGATGTCGCGATGCACCGACCCGGTCAGCGTGGGCGGCGGGACCTGGAAGCTGCCGGTGTAGCAGTAGACGCTCAGCCCGCGCGCGGCCAGCTCGCGCGCCTTACCGATCAGGCCGGGGAGCGTGCGCGTGACCGCGTCGGTGCCCAGGCACCCGACGACGCTCGTCACGCCGGCCAGCGCGAGCTGCTGCCAGGTCAGCTCGGGCTGGCGGCTGGCGAACCCCTGCTCGCCGCCGGCCCCGATCAAATGCGCGTGCGGGTCGATCAGGCCGGGGCAGACGTAGCACCCGGCCGCGTCGATCACGCCCGCGTCGGGGAAGACGCGGTCGACGGCGGCGCGGTCGACGGCGCCGACCTGAACGACCCGCCCACCGACCACGAGCACCGACGCCGGGCCCGCCGGCCCGGGCGCCAGCACGTCGCCGCGCTCAATGACGGTAACCATTGCCCCTCCCGGCGGCGTGGGCCCGCTCGGACGCGGTCGCGGCGTGGCCGTCGTCGTCGGCGAACAGGCCGGCGGGGGCGACCGGGGATTCGCACGCCGCGTCCTCGTCGGCCGGGCCCTGGAGCGCGCGCAGCGCGTCGAGGGCCTCGTCGACGACGTCGGCGATCACCACCAGCCGGTCGCCCGGCCGCAGCGCCCGCCACGCGTGGGAGATCCCCGCCCGCTGGTCGGCGACGATCTCGACCGGCACGTTGGCCGGCAGCCGGGCCTTGAGCAGCTCGGGCACCTCGTTCACGGCCCGCTCGCGGCGGTCGCCCAAATCGTGCAGCACGTACTGGTCGACGACCGGCACGGTCGCCGAGATCGTCGCGACCAGGTCGCGGTCCCGCCGGTCGCCCGGCAGGCCGATCACCATGACCGTCCGCCGCTTCCCGAGCCCCTGCACCGCCTCGGCCAGCGCGTGCATCGCGGCCTCGTTGTGCGCGTAGTCGAGGACGACCTCGACCCCCCCGACGTCCATCACGTTGAACCGCCCCGGGACCGTCTGCACGTCCTGTTTGAACGTCGAGAGCGCGCGGGCGATCAGGGCCGGGTTGACGCCCGCGCCCCAGCACGCGGCGACCGCCGCCAGCGCGTTGGCGACCTGGAACCCGACCCGCCCGCCGCGCGTGAACGGGACGCGGGTCAGCCGGAGCAGCTCGGTCGCGGTCCCGCCCGCGTGCAACACGATCGCCCCCTCGGTCGCGCTCACGCACCGCCCGCCGTCGGCCAGGTGGGCGGCGACGACCGGGTTGGCCGTGTCCCGCGTGAAGTAGATGACCGGCGCGTCCGACGCGGCCGACATCTCGGCCACGAGCGGGTCGTCCGCGTTCAGCACGGTCGCCCCGTCGCGGTCGACGGCCTCGACGACGACCTGCTTGACCTTCGCCAGGTCCTCGACCGTCTCGATCCCCTTCTGCCCGAGGTGGTCGTTGCTCACGTTGGTCACGACCGCGACGTCGCACCCGTCGTACCCCAGCCCCTCGCGGAGGATCCCGCCGCGCGCCGTCTCGAGGACGGCCACCTCGACGTGCGGGTGGAGCAGGACGGCCTGCGCGCTCTTCGGGCCCGAGCAGTCCCCGGCGACGATCCGCCGGTCGTCGATGTACACGCCCTCGGTCGACGTCCGCCCGACGACCTTGCGCGCCGTCTCGAACACGTGCGCGACCAGGCGCCCGACCGTCGTCTTCCCGTTGGTCCCGGTGATCGCGACGATCGGGATGCGCGACGGGGCGCCGTCGGGGTAGAGCATGTCGACGATCGGCCGGCCGACCCTCCGCGGCTTGCCGGCCGTCGGGTGCAAATGCATCCGTAGTCCGGGCGCCGCGTTCACCTCGACGACCGCCCCGCCCTGACCGTCGAGCGGGCGGCGAATGTCGTGGCAGATCACGTCGATCCCGGCCACGTCCAGCGCGAGGAACTGCGCGGCCAGCTCCGCCAGCCGGGCGTTCCGCGGGTGCACCTCGTCGGTCACGTCGGTCGCGGTCCCGCCGGTCGACAGATTCGCGTTGGTGCGGAGGCGGACGACCTGTCCGGGCAGCGGGACGAACTGTCGGTCGTACCCCTGCTGGGCGAGCACGAGGTCGGCCGCCTCGCCCAGCGTGATCTGCGTCAGCGGGTTGCTGTGACCGGGCCGGCGGCGCGGGTCCTTGTTCACGATCGCGACGAGTTGCTCGACCGTGTGAACGCCGTCACCGACGACTTGCGCCGGCTCGCGCCGCGCCGCCGCCACCATCTTGCCGTTGACGACCAGCAGCCGGTAATCGACCCCCTGGACGTGCCGCTCGACCAGCACGCGCGGGTCGTACGCGGCCGCCACGTCGTACGCCCGGCGCACCTCGGCCTCGTTCCGCAAATTCACGCTCACGCCCTTGCCTTGGTTACCGGCCTCGGGCTTGAGCACGACGGGCAGGCCGACGTCCCGGGCGACGCGCCACGCGTCGTCGGCCGACCGCACGACCTCCCCCTCGGGCACCGGCACGCCGACCGACCGCAGCAGGCGGTTGGTCATCGGCTTTTCCTGGCACAGCTCGACCGCGATCGCCGACGTGTTGCTCGTCTCCGACGCCACGATCCGCTTCTGGAACTTGCCGTACCCGAGCTGCACGAGGCTGCTGGTGGGCGTGAGCCGCGTCACCGGGATGCCGCGGCGGCGCGCGGCCGACACGATCGCGGCGGTGCTCGGGCCCAGCCGGTACTCGTCGGCGAGCTCGAGCAGGCGCTCGACCTCGGCCGGCGCGTCGAACGGCTGATCGTGCATCGCGGCCAGCGTCAGCCGCAGCGCCGTGTCGAACGCGGCCCGGGCGGGCTCCTCCTCCTCGTACGCGATGACCACGCTGTAGACGCCGCGCTCGCCGGTCCCGCGGGCCCGCCCGTACGTAACGTCGAACCCCATCAGGTTCTGGAGCTCGATCGTCACGTGCTCGCAGATGTGCGGGAGGTACGTCCCGCGGTTGAGCCGCTCGATGAAGCCGCCCGGCCGGCCGACGCTGCACTCGTGCTGGTGGAGCCCGGGGAGCCAGGCCGTCAGGCGGTCGACGAACCCGGGGAACCCGTTCGACGGCCGGTCGTCATACTCGCCCACGTCCATCACGACCCGGAGGACCGGGAAATAGGCGTGCAGGTTGTGCTGGCGCAGCGCCCGGACCTCACGAATGTCAACGCCGCGTAAATCAACGCCCTGTGAATCCATATGCCCTCGATGGCCTGCGACGGTCGTGTGTGGCGCGCGGGGGCGCGCCGGACGACCGGAAGGGCCGCCCGTGCACGTCGCTATGACCCCTCCGCCGAAGAGGTGTCGACCGGACGGGGCTGCAAGGCGGGTGCCCGGGCACCCTCATCCATTTCCCGGCCTGGACCTACGCGGACCCTCAGGCCTGGCACGGGAGGCCAAGCAGCCCTGGTCCGACCGGGGCACCCTCCTGTGTCTCGCGCTCGCCTGGCTCGCCGCGCCCGGCCGCGCCGCCCTCGTGCCGGCCCTGGTCTTCACCGACAACGCCGTCCTCCAGCGGGACAAGCCGATCCCCGTCTGGGGGACCGCCGGCCCGGGCGAGCGGGTCGCGGTCACGTTCGCCGGCCACGCCGCGGCCGCGACCGCACGTCCGGGCGAACGCGTCGGACGTCTGGCTCACGCGCGCTCCGTCTCGGAGGGCCGATGCGAGACGGTCAGCGGCAGCGTGCCCGGCGGGGCGCCCGGCGGGCGAGCACGGCGACGGCCACGAGCAACGTCAGCGCGGCGCCGGGCTCGGGGAGCGGGGTGACGATGAAACGGTCGAATGTCGCGTCGGCGGTGTTCGCGTCGGTGTTGTCAAAGACGATCAGGCCGGCGGCGCCCGTCGCATAGGTGGCGTCGGTCGAGCCGACGGTGGCGAGGGGGGCGCCGAGGTCGTCGAACGAATAGACGGCGCCGACCAGGGCTGGGCCGTCGCCCGTGAGGACCAAGCGGTAGCGGTGCCCGCGCGTGAGGACGACGGGGGATTCATCGAGGTTCGCGGCCGGGGCCTCGTTGGTGACCCGCGTGAGGTTGATCTCCCGGCTGCCGACGGAATAAGTGAGGGCGTAGCCCGTGGTGGTGCCGAAGCCGGGGGTGCCGACCCGCGCCCAGAGGCCGATGGCCTGGTCGTGACTGTCGTCCCAGTCGACGAGGTCGACGGTCGCGCGGAAGCGTTCGGGGGTCGTGCCGGGGGCGAAGCTGCCGGCGCGGGACGGGCCGTGCTGCGCCGGGGAGTGGGACTGGCCGGCGATGATCCGGTAGTTTTCGTCCGGGAACTCGAACGTCGCCGGCGATACCCCGTGCGGGGCGAGCGGGTCGTACCGCGTCCAGCCGGCGTCTCCGTCGGCGAAGTCGCCCGCGGGCACCGGCGTCGCGTGGAGGAGGACGACCAGGGCGAGGGCGGCCCCGGGCATGGTCAGGACGCGGCGGCGGGCGGAGGTCGGCGGCAGCGAATAGGCGGTGGGGTACATCGGCTCCTTCGGGTCGTGCTCAGCGTGTGATCGGGGCGGCCTGGGTATGAGGGTCGGGGCCGGCCAAGTCCAAGGCCCAGTCGGCGTAGCCGCGGAAGCGGTACCAATCGGCGAGCGTCGCCCGCGCGCGCCGGTCGGCGGGGTCGTCCTGGAGCCGGGCGCGGGCGTCGGCGACGGCGGGCTCGAAGGCTCGGTAGCGGTCGACCCGGCGGACGTCGAGCAGGCGGCAGGTCCCGTCGGCGCCGCCGGACAGGATCAGCTCGGCGTCTCGGGACATGGCGATCGTCTGCACGTTGTCGGTGTGGCCGGCGAACGCGCGCACCTCGCGGCCGTCGCGGAGGTCCCAAATGCGGACGTCGCGGTGCTCCGTGCCGGTGGCCCCCCACCGGTCGCAAGGGGAGACGGCGACGGTGCTGACCCCCCCGTGGTAGGTGGCGTCGAGCCGCCGGACCAGGTTACCGGTGACCAAGTCCCACAGGCCCGCGGCGTCGACGTTGGACGAGTGGGCGAAGACGGTGCGGCCGTCGGAGAGGAAGGCGACGTTGGCACCGATGCGACCCCACTTGTTGTGCTCCGGGATCGGGTACGCGAGCGCGCCGGTGCGAGCGTCGACGGCGGCGGCGAACCCGTGGGTGCCCGCGGCGAGGGCGTGGCGCCCGTCGCGGGAGAAGCCGGCGCTGGCGACGAGCACGCTCTCGGCGGGGCTCGTCCACAAGCGGTCGCGCGTCGCCGTATCCCACATCATCCCCTCGCACCCACTGACGGACAGGAGGCGGGTGCCGTCGGGCGAAAAGGCCAGGGCGCGGACGGCGTGCGGGTGGGCGCCGACCGCGGCGGGGAGGGCGTCCGGGCCGACGCCGATCCCGGCGAGGACGTCGTCGGTCGGGCAGAGGCGGACGTCACCGCTCTTCCCGCCGGTGGCAAACCGGCGGCCGTCGGGGGAGAAGGCGACGGCCGTCATTTCCCTGGGAAAGCGGATCGTGCGGACGGGGCGGCCGTCGGGCAGCGACCAGAGGCGGACGGTCCCGTCGAGGCCGGCGCTCGCGGCCAGGCGGCCGTCGGGCGAGACGGCGACCGACCAGACGAGGCCGGCGTGGCCGGTCATGACGGTCACCTCCGTGTCGGGTCGGAGGTCGTAAACGCGGGCGGCGCCGTCGGGGCCGCCGGCGAGCGCCCACCGCCCGTCGGGCGACCAGGCGACGGTCCCCGCGTGCGCCTCCGTGGCCAGGCGGGGCAACTCGCGACCGGTCGCGACCTCCCAGGTGCGGATCGTCCCGTCGACCGTCGAGGCGCGGACCAGGGTGTCGTCGGGCCCCGCGAACGAGGCGGACGTCACGGAGTTCTTGTCCGTCGTCCACCGGCGGAGCACGGCCCCGGTGGCCGGGTCGACGACGACCACGACGCGGTCGTTCCCGCCGCAGACGACGCGGTCGCCGCGCCGCGAGTAGGCGAGGGCGCAAAGTCGCGCGCCGCCGACGGCGATGCTGTGGCGGACGGTGTCGCCGCGCGCGTCGCGGATCTGGAGCGTCCCGTCGACCCCCCCGATCGCGAGCGCGCTCCCGTCGGGCGAGAACGCCACGCTCGACCCGTCGCGCCACGCCGGCTCCTCGGCGGGCGGGGCGGGGACGGGCCGGCCGGCGTCGGCGTCCCAGAGGCGGGTCTCGTACGTGCCGGCGGTGGCGACGCGCCGCCCGTCGGGGGAGAACGCGATCGACCAGATCTCGCCCCGATGGCCGAGG
>DASPKW010000347.1:0-7377 GCA_035627895.1 Tepidisphaeraceae bacterium
CGTCAACGTCGCCGCCCCGGCGGCGCCGGAAACGGGCAAGGTTGTCGATCCGCTCACGGGCGGGACCGTCACGGGTGGGACGGCCACGGGTGGGACCGCCACGGGCGGTACGGCGACCGGTGGTACGGCCGCGACCGGTGGGTTTCAGTTCGACGATCCGCAGATGGACGCCGACACCGAGATCATCCGCGTGCCCTACGGCCGGCTGCGCAAGGGTGACCTGCAGTACAACATCGTGATCCGGCCGAACGACACGATCGACGTCCCGAGCCCGACGGTCGGCGAGTACTACATGGGCGGTCACGTCGGCCGGCCCGGTGTCTACAGCCTGACCGGGCGCGACATCACGCTCAAGCAGGCGATCATCTCGGCGGGCATGATCGACCCGCTCGGCTGGCCCGAGCGTACCGAGGTCATCCGCCGGATCGGCAAGGACAAAGAAATCTTCGTCCGCGTGAATCTGCCCCAAGTCTTCGCGGGAGAGCTGCCGGACATCTTCCTTCGGCCGTACGACGTGGTGAACGTCGGGTCGAACGCGGTCGCCCCGTTCCTGGCGGCGCTCCGCGGGGCCTTCCGGTTCACCTACGGGTTCGGGTTCATCTACGACCGGAATTACAGCAGTTCGGCGAACCGCCAGAACTAAACCGCCGGTCGGACGACGCATAACAAGACGGGACTGGGATGATGTGAATCTCCCAGTCCCGTTTTTTATGGGGCGTTGGCCGGACCTTTTTACTTGAACTGCCCCCCGGGGTTATCGTAGGATCGTCGTTGGCTTCCGGGGGCCGCAGCGGACATTCTCTGTACGCGTCGCGAGTAGCTACTGCGAGAGTCCAACGCACATTTCGGTTCGGTGTCCGCACGGCGCGCAGGTGCGGCGTTCGGTGTCATCGTGGGAGTCGGTCGCGTCCGCCGCCATGGCCGGGGCGGTGTCTGACCGTCTCGATTTCGTGCGAGGCGGGGGCGGGCGGGTCGTCGTGCCTCGCGAGGCGGATCGTCGGTTGGAGAGCAACTCAGTGAGCCAAAGCGTCAGTCCATCGACTCAGATCGTGCCGCCCCTCCAGCCGGGCGCGGCGGACGGCGCGGCCGTGCGCCCCGGTTACCTGGGGCTGCCGTCGGGGGCGTGGGGGCAGATCGGGATCATCGCGTTTCTGATGATCGCGCTGTTCCGGTTCAACCTGGCCCGCCTGTGGGGCAAGACCAACCCGTTCGACGGTCAGGACGCGAACTGGCAGCACTCGATCTTCGTGCCGCTGATCGGGCTGTGGTACCTGTATATTCACCGTGAGGAACTGATCGCGGCGGCCGGGCAGCCGGTGCGGTCGGAGCGGGGGATCCGGACGCTGGCGACGTTCGGCCTAGGCGGGCTGTGCGCGGTGGCGGCGTACCTGACCGGTGGGGGAATGACGTGGGTCGCGGCGGCGGGGGTACTGACGCTGGTGGCCGTGTTCCCGGCGCGGGTGGGGACCGCGGTGTTCGGCACGTACAGCAAGGCGCCGGAGGTCATCCGGTGGGCGGGGCGGATCGGTTTGACGCTGGCGATCGCGGCGCTGATCACGGTCGGCCCGAAGCTGGGCCTGCCGCCCGGGCAGTGGGCCGTGCTGCAGGCGACGGTGCTGCTGGTCGGCGTGCTCGCGGTCGCGATGTGGCTGCCGGTTTTGCGGCCGACGTCGACCGTGCTCGGGTCCGTCGTCATGTTCGCCGGGCTGTTGATCTTCGCCGGCGCGATCTACCCGATTCAGAACGATTACCTCAAGGACCTGGGGATGGTGATCACGCTGTTCGGCGTGACGACGCTGCTCGGCGGGTGGGCGGTGATGCGGGTCGCGTGGTTCCCGATCGCGTTCCTGGTGGTCGCGCTGCCGTGGCCCGAGCTGGTGTACCAGCAGTTCGCGTGGCCGCTGCAGAAGCTGGCGGCGAGCGCGGCGGTCGGGACGCTGCGGATGTTCGGGATCGAGGCGCGGCGCGACATCACGATGATCTGGTTCCAGGCGCCGAACAAGGAGGGGGTCTGGGAGTGGGTGCCGCTGAGCGTGGCCGAGGCGTGCGCCGGGCTGCGGTCGCTGATGACGTTCTTGATGGTCGCGGGGACGGTGGCGTTTTTGCAGCGGCGGCCGATGTGGGAGAAGCTGGCGATCACGGCGAGCGCGGTGCCGATCGCGATCTTCTGCAACATGATGCGGGTCAGCGGGCAGGGCCTGCTGCACCGGTACGTGAGTGAGGAGATCTCGCAGGGGTTCGCGCACAGCTTCGTCGGGCTGCTGATGCTGATCCCGGGGTTCTTCCTGATCCTGCTGGTGCAATGGTTCCTGGACAAGGCGCTGGTCGAAGAGGTCGACGGGCGGCGCGGGGGCGCGGGGTCGAAGCGGAAGATCGTGGAAGTCGCGCGGAAGAAGGCGCCGGCGCCCGAGGCAAGTGAGGCGCAGGCCCCGTCGGGCGGCGGGATCGCCGGCGCGGTCGCGACGGCGATGAGCGGTCCGACGCCGGCGGTGGCGGGCGGGTCGGTCCCGCGGCAGGTGACTCAGGCAAACACGGCGGCGGCCCCGGCGGCCAAGCCGGCGGCGGCGCGGGTGACGACACCAGTCGCGCCCAAGGCGGCAGCGGCGCCGACGCAGGTGGCCCCGATCAAGACTCCGGCCCCGGTCGCGCGGGCGACGCCCGCCGCGCCGGCTCAGGCGGTGCCGTCGGCGGCGAAGGCCGTGACACCCGCGGCGCCCGTCGCGGCGCGGCCCGCGCCGCGGGCGACGCCGGCAGGGGGGCTGTTGCACTCGCCGGTCAAGCGGCCGGTCGCGGACGGCGGCCAGCAGGTCGGGTCGACGCTCAAGCCGTCCGGGGCGCGCCCGGCGGGCGCCCAGGCTGCGACGCCCGTCGCGGGACCGGCGGGCGGCACATCGAACAAGGGACAAGCGGCACAGGCCGGCGGTCTGAAGGCGTCTGCGACGACGCCCGGCTCCAAGCCGGCGGCGCCGCCGACGGGGCTCAAGCCCGCGGGCGGCCCGGTCAAGCCGGTGTCGCCGGTCGCGAGTCCGGCGACCCCGGTGGCGGGCAAACCGGCGGCCCCGGGCACGCCCAAGCCGGTCGCGGCGGCGCGGCCGGTGACCAACCCGGCGACGTCGGGGCCGGCGGGTAACACGGGGGCCGGGACCGGTGGCGCGTGAGCGGTGCGGGCGACGGTCGGAGCGAGGCGAGACTTATGGCCAATGAGACGTCACAACTCGGGTATCAGACGCCGGGCGCCCCGGACGCGACGCGGTCGGCGGTGACGCCGCCGGAGCAGCGGACGTCGCTCCGCCGCCCGGGGTTCTGGGTGGTGGCGGGCATCCTGCTGGTCGGCGCGGTCGGGCTGAACGCGGCGACCGCGGTGATGAAGCTGTACTTCAAGAAGGAGCCGCTGCCGCTGCGGTCGACCGAGGGCCTGCTAGCGCTCCCGCGCGAGCTGGGGGCGTGGGTGATGGTGCCCGAGGTGCACACGGTCGACGCGGACCTGGTGCAGGCGCTGGGGACGGACCGGTACGTGTTCCGGAAGTACGTGGACACGTCGGCGAAGAAGAAGGGCGGCCAGCCGGTCGCGACGCGCGAGGACGTGATCGCGCTGAAGGACCTGACGCCGAAGGACCGGGCGGCGCGGCTGAACACGTGGTCGCTCGAGAACCCGGGGGCGTGGGTCGAGATGGCCGTGACGTACTACACGGGGAAGGTCGACACGGTCCCGCACGTGCCCGAGCGGTGCATGGTGGCGGCGGGTTGGCTGGACGTGTACTCGAACGTGTTCGAGTGGCGGTTCGCCGGCCCGGAGGCGGCGGCGGGCGGGGCGGCGGCGGCACCCGCGTCGTCGGCGGCGGTGAGCCTGCCGGCGGGCGAGCGGGTCGTGCCGGTGCGGTTCATCGACTTCCAGTCGACCGACGGGAAGCAGCAGTTGCGGAGCCGGTTCGTCACGTACTTCTTCCACGCGAACGGGCAGTACATGCAGGACGTGAACCAGGTGCGGTCGACGCTGCAGCGGCTGGACACGCGGTTCGGGTACTTCGCGAAGGTCGAGCTGATGGTCCCGCTGGCGACGCCGGCGAAGGAGTCGGCGGACGGCAAGGAGGCGGACCGGGCGGTGGCGATGGAGACGACGCGGCGGTTTTTGTCGGCGTCGGTGCTGGAAGTGGAAAAGTTGTTACCGGACTTCGAGAAGTACCGGCGGTAGGCGGGGGGCTTGACGGGGCGGGGGCGGACGCGGGTCCGCGAAAACGGGCCGCCGGGTCAAGTGGGCCCGGGGGCGGAACGAAGAATCGATAGGGGCCGTGGCCGGCCGACGGGCCCGGCGCGCGGGCGAGTGCGACGCGAGCGAACGGAAAGAGCGGTCAGATATGGCAAGGCGAGTCAACAAGCGGTTCCTGATCGTGTTCGGGTCGGTCCTGATCGTGGGCCTGGCGGGCGCGTTCGTGCTGGCGATGCAGATCCGGGGGTCGCAGCGCAAGGAGCAGGCGAAAAAGCAGGAGGAGCAGGCGGACCGCCTGGTCGCCGAGGCGGACAAGGACGAGTCGTCCGTGTCCCGGCGCGAGAAGCTGACGCAGGCGGCGATCAACCTGGAACTGGCGACGGCGACGGACGGGCGCAACGCCGGGCTGAACATCAAGCTCGGGGACGTCTACTCGAAGATGACCGCGTTCGAGCCGGGGCTGGTGCAGAAGAGCCGGCAGCGGTGGGCGGCGGCGCTCGAGGTCGACCCGGCGCACGCGACGGCGCTGCGGCGGTTGATGGAGAGCTTCTACCAGGAAGTGCAGTTGCGGCCGCTGGCGGCGGCGTTCGGGCAGGTGGAGGAACGGGCGTCGGCGATCCACAAGATCGACCCGAAGGACAAGCGGGCCCACGCGCTGATGTTCATCGCGCCGATCCACCAGTGGCTGGCGAACATCGAGACGCCGGCGGTCAAGCTGGACAAGGCGATCGAGGGGATCAACGAGCTGATCGCGGCGAACCCGACGGACCCCGAGGCGGCGGACTGGGTGTTCTGGGCGGCGCAGGCGGTGGCGAAGAAGGGCGTCGAGGCCCGCCGCGGGAACCAGGACCAGATCGCCAACGACAGCTTCAAGGCGGCGACGCAGATGTTCGACGAGGCGCTGTCGAAGCAGGAGCAGAACGCGTGGATGCACTACCGGTACTTCGAGGTGCTGGCGGTGATCCGGCGGGACGACCAGGAGCGGGACAACACGCAGCGGTACACGGAGCGGATGAAGCGGGAGGTCGAGCGGGCGCGTGAACTGGCCAAGGGGGACGACGAGAACTACGTCAAGATCATGATCGGGGCGCACGAGTGGGCGCTGTCGCTGCGCGACCTGGCGCGGGCCGAGCAGATCCTGGTCGACGCGCAGAACGCCAAGCCGAAGGACCAGCGGGTGCGGCTGGCGCTGGCGCGGCTGTGGCGGTACAACAAGGAGAAGCGGGCGACGGCGATCGACCTGCTCCGGCTGCCGATCGAGGAGTCGGGCGGGTTCGAGGGCGTCGAGGCGCTGCGGCGGCGGCAGCTCGAGGCGGACACGCTGGTCGACCTGACGACGATGCTGATCGACGACATGGTGGCGACCGAGGCGGCGACGCCGGGCACGCCGGCCGGGCGCGAGACGAAGCTGAAGGAGATCGAGGCGTACCACGCGCGGGCGATCGACCGGGCGGGCGAGAGCTCGCAGGTGCTGAAGCTGCGCGGGAAGATCGAGTTGCTGCGCGGCGGGAACGACGCGCAGGTGAAGGCGATCAAGAGCTTCGAGCGGGCGCAGGCGCAGTACCGGTTCGAGCGGAACGGGCGCGAGGAGACCGAGCTGATGTTCCTGCTGGCGCGGGCGTACCTGCGGGCGGGGCTGACCGGGCAGGCGAAGACGCAGCTGGTCAAGTTCATGGAGAAGAACCGGGACTCGGTCCCGGTGCGGATGATGCTGGCGCAGATCCTGGTGCGCGAGGGCGACCTGCTGACGGCCAAGGGGCACGTGGACTGGCTCGAGAAGCAGGCGCCGGAGGAGCCGGACATCGTGCGGCTGGCGATCTCGGTGATGGACCCGATCAAGGACAAGGAGCGGGTCGCGCAGTACGTGGGTAAGCTGCCCGAGCGGACGCGGGCCGAGCAGATCGGAAAGGCCCAGGTCGCGATGTCGCCGCCGTCGAACAACCTGGACGAGGCGGTGCGGCTGTACAAGCAGGTGCTGGAGAAGGACCCGGCGGACTTCGAGCCGCTGAACGCGCTGAAGGACGTGCTGGTCGCGCAGGGGAAGAAGGCCGAGGCGGTGGCGGTGCTGAAGGCGGCGAAGGCGACGAAGGCCGACGATAAGATCGACCTGCTGATCCAGCAGCTCGAGGGGGCGACGCCGGAGGAGGTCGCCAAGGGCGGGCGCGAGATCATCCGGAAGATGAACGCGGACGACCCGCTGGTGATGAACCTGAAGCTGTACGAGTTCGAGATGATGGCGGCGCGGGCCGTGTCGAAGGACGAGGCGGGGGCGAAGGTGGCGCGGGCGGAGGCGTTCAAGTACCTGCAGGAGGCGGAGCGGATCAAGGGCGACGACGTGCGGGTGATGGACCAGATGTTCACGCACTGCCTGCAGGGGCAGGAGTGGGACAAGGCGGCGGGGTACGCCGAGCGGCTCGGGGCGGCGAACGCGGACCAGGTCGGCGGGCTGATCTACCGGTTCCGGCTGGCGATGGTAAAGGGGGACTTCGACAAGGCGATCGAGCACGCGACCGGGATGACGCAGAAGTACTCGGAGTTCGCGCGGAGCTGGGTGTTCCTGGCGCAGGCGCTGCAGTCGAAGGGGCGGCTCGAGGACGCGGTGTCGCGGTACGGGGACGCGCTGGAACGGCAGAGCGAGAACCCGGACGCGCTGGCCGGGATCATCGCGTGCCTGTACCAGCTGAGCCGGGCGCCGGACGCGATCAAGTACATCAACCAGGGGGTGAACAGCTACCCGAACAACCCGTGGTTCCGCGAGCAGAAGAAGGCGTGGGAGATGAGCTTCGGGGACCCGGCGCTCGTGCTGGGCCAGGCCAAGTCGGAGCGCGACGCCAAGCCGGACGACGCGGGCCGGTGGGTGCAGCTTGCGCGGGTGCAGCTGGCGGCCGCGCGGAAGCGCGACGCGAACCAGGCGAAGTACGTGGCGGACGCGAAGCAGACGCTGACCGAGGCGACCCGGAAGTGGCCGGCCGAGCGCGTGATGTGGGCGCTGCTGGTCGACGTGGCGGAGCTGACGCGCGACTTCGCGTACGGGGAGGGCGTGTTGAAGGAGATGGGGGCCCGGCCGGAATTCAAGGACAGCCCGGACGCGCAGCTCGCGATGGCCGACTTCCAACTCCGGTTCGGCAAGGCGGCGGAGGCCGAGGCGACGCTGAAGGCGGCGGTCGCCA
>DASPKW010000348.1:0-3067 GCA_035627895.1 Tepidisphaeraceae bacterium
CGAGCACGCCGCCCGCGATCTCGACCGGGCTTCCCCCGAGTTGCTTCATCTGCTGATTGGAAATCGTGAGTTCGCTGAACCCCGCCAATCGCGCGTCGGCGATCGACGCGCCGAAGACGATCCGCGCCAGCTTCACCCAGTGGATCGCGGCGAAGCACATCGGGCACGGTTCGGTCGTCGAGTAGATCGTGTGGCCGGTGAGGTCGATCGTCTGCAGCGTGCCGCAGGCGGCGCGGATCGCGGCGACCTCGGCGTGGCCGGTCGGGTCGGTCGTCCGCCAGACGACGTTGTGCTCGACCGCGACGACGTCGCCCGTGGGATTCACGATCACCGCGCCGAACGGCGACTGCCCCGCTTCGATCCCGCGGCGGCAGACGTCGATCGCCAGGCGCATGAAATGGGCGTCGTCGTGGGGCATGGCGGGAGTGTAGGTCGGTGGGGGCGCGGTGCAAGGACGTTGCGTTCGCGCAAGCGGCATCCGACCGGCTCGACGACCTCAGACCGCGACCCCGGCGCCTCATATAGCCCGCCACTTGTGGCGGAAAAGCTCGGAGCCCCGACATGCGTTCCTGTGCAAACTCGCGCCGTCCACACCTTCCCGCCACAAGTGGCGGGCTATATGAGACGTGCCTCGCGAGTTGAGAAGCCATAGAGCCCGTCGAGAGCCGGTCGCGCAACCCGTGGGCGTCACGACACCATCGCCGTCCCGTCCTCGCCCAGGTCCAGCGTCAGCGTACGCCCCGCCACGTCGGGATGATCCACCAGGTACCGCGCCAGCGGCGTGACCACCCTTTGTTCGATCGTCCGCTGCAACGGCCTGGCCCCGTACCGCGGGTCGAACCCGACCGCCGCCAGGCTCGCGACGAGGCGATCCGTCCAAGCCAGTTTGATCCCGCGCTTGTCCAGCCCCTCGCGGGCGGCGATGTCGCCCAGTTCCTTCGCCGTGATCGCGCGGACCGTGGGCTCGCTCAGCGGGTCGAACGTGACGACCGCGTCGATCCGGTTGAAGAACTCGGGGCGGAAGAAGCCCATCGCGTCCGCGTCATAGGTCGCCGGCGGCGTGGCCCCGGCGCGCGACAGCCCGAACGCCGCCGGCCGCCCGGCCCCGAGGTTGCTCGTCATGACGATCACGGCGCTGCGGAACCACGTCAGGCGGCCCCACGGGTCCGTCAGCCGGCCCTCGTCGAACACGCCCAGCAGCAGGTCGAAGATCTCCGGGGCGGCCTTCTCGATCTCGTCCAGCAGCAGCACGCAGAACGGCTGGTGGCGGACGCGCTGGATCCAGTCCGGCGGCCCACCGTGCGCCGTCCCGAGAAACCGGTCGGCCGCGTCGGGGCCGGCATACTCGGACATGTCGAGGCGGACCAGGCGCGAGTTGTTAGCAGGGGGGCGCGGCGTGCTCACTTCAGTGAGCATGCCAGCGGCTCGAGATCCCGACTCGCCGCCGAACAGCATCCCCGCCAGCGACTGCGCGAGCTGCGTCTTCCCCACCCCCGTCGGCCCGCAGAACAGCAGCACGCCGAGCGGCCGGGTCGGGTCGTTCAGGCCCGCCTTGAGCGTCACTACAACGTCCGACGCGGCCCGGCAGGGGGCGTCCTGCCCGATCACGTCGGCCCGCAGTCGCTCGAACACGGTGGCCGACTCCAGCGGCAGATCGTCGCGCAGCAGGAACTCCGGCAGCCCCGTCCGCCGGACGAACAAATCGATCGCGTCGGCCGACGTCACCGTGCGCTTGCCGGGCCCGCCCCGCGCCCGTTCGAACAGCTCGGTGACGAACGCCGCCGAGCGCCCGGGGAACGGCGCGTACGGCATGAACCGCGCGAACAGCTTGTGCACCGTGTCGACCATCGTCCGGTCAAACTCGACGTGCGCGTTCTGCCGGTGCGCGTTGGCGACCGCCCCGAGCGCCGCCACGGCGCTGGCGCGCCCGAACGGCGGCACCACGACGATGCGAAACACGTCCGCCAGCCCCGGGAGCAACCGCCGGATCGCGTCCAGCTCGGCCGGCGTCGCTTCCGCCACCAGCCGCAGCTCGCCGCGCGCCAGGAACGGCACGATGAACGCCGCGATCGACCCGGCCGGCGACGACCCGCCCGTCCGCACCAGGTCGAGCAAATTCTCCACGCACAGCACGCCCGACACCGCCCCGAGCTCGGCGATCACGCCCTCGACCCGCTCCTGCCACATGCCCAGGTACTGCATGCCCGACACGATGCGGGGCGCCGACGTCAGCCAGAACCGCGCGGCCCGCGCGCGCGGGGCGGCGTCGTCGGGGTCCGCGTGCGCGGCCGAACCGCCCGGCCCGCCGGGCAGGTCCATCCCGTCGCGCTCGATCCGCCGGGCGGCGTCGGCGAGCACGCTCGTCTTGCCGACGCCCGACTCGCCCACCAGCAACACCGGGGCGCGCTCGCCCGCCAACGTTCGCACGAGCAGCGCGACCAGGTCGTCGCGCTCCCACGCGCGCGAGTACCGCCCCCGCACGTCACGCGAGGCCAGCGGGTCCGCGATTCTCGCCAGCTCTTCGGTGTCGGGCGACTGCGGCCGCGCGGCCCGCTCCAGCGGCACCTGGATCACCACGTCGTCCAGTTCCACGCCCGCTGGCATCAGGTGCCGAGCGACCTCGGCCGGAGTCTTCCCGCGCAGCGCCGCCTGCACGTACTGCGTAACCAGCGGCTTGAAGTCGTCCGCGTCGTAGTAGTTGAACCGGATCCCGAGGGTCGGCATCGCCGCCACGCGCAGGCCCGCCACCGTCCGCCCCGTGACGACCGGCACGCGCACGGCGACCGTCTCCCCGCACGGGTATGGCCGCCGCTCGTGCTCGTATTCGGGGCGCACGTCCACCCGCAGCGTCTGCAATTCCGGTTTCTCGAAATCCGGCCCGGACCGCCACTCCTCGCGCTTGTACTGCTTCTCCAGGTGATCGCGGACCTGCGCGACGGCCTGGGCGCGCGTTTCGGCGAGCGCGGCAACGTCCCCGTCGTCCTCCACGAGCACGGCCGTGTGCAGGCCGGCGGCGTCGCGGACGATGAGGATGGGGAAGCGGTACGCGGGCATCGATTCGATCCGA
>DASPKW010000349.1:0-32200 GCA_035627895.1 Tepidisphaeraceae bacterium
TCGACCTGATACGCCAGCCGCGTCCCCAGTCGCCCGGCCGAGCCGAGCATTTCGCGCAGGGCCGTGGCGGCGGGGACCTTGCGCATGTCGATCGACACGGCGATGTCGCGCGGGACGCGGGCCGCGTCTAATACGCCCCACTCCACGCGGATCTCGACTCCGCTGAGTTCCTGCAGGTACGCCAGCGCGTTTTCCAAGGGCACATCCTTCGCCCGCACCTCGGCCAGCACCCGCTGAAGCTTCTGCTGCGTGGCGGATGCGCTGGCCGGCCCGCGCAGCGACTCGGCCACCTCGCGATACCTCGCCTGGTCGAACTGCGCCTGGTAAATGCCCGGCGGGATGTTCACCTCGGTGCGGCGGAACATGAGCGCGCCCACGGCCACCAGGCCCGCGAGCACGCCGATCAACGTGTCCTTCCAGAGCTTCATCGCGAGCCCTCCTTGGTCGTGGGTTGAGTCGCCGACGTCGTCGCCGGGCGCGGGGCAGCGCCGCCGCGCGATTCGGTGATCAGCCGGCCGTTGCGGAGCATGAAGAGCAGGCGCTGCGCGTCCCGCTGCGCCTGGGCCGAGCCGTGGACGATCAGCCAGCGGTCCGCGACGTAGACGGTGGTCTGCAGCACGCCCCCGGATTGGCGACGGGAGACCTGGGCGTTGAGCATTTCGCTGGCCAGTCCTGTGAGGCCCGATAGGACGCGAACCTGACTTGTCGAGTAAGGCGTGTAAAACGTCCAACTCTCCGATCCCGCGTCCGATCTGCTCGCCCGCTCCGCCGCCAGCAGGTCCGACACCTCATACGCCCGCGTCATCTTCACGTCGCGCGACGCCAGGCGGTCTTCCGTCCCGATCACGACCCACCCGTTCTCGACGACGTAGGTCAGCCGGGCGTCCGGGCGGTCGAAGCGTGCCAGGAGCGCGCCGACCGCCTCGCCGACCGTCTTGTCTTTCAAGCGCAACGGCCGGGGCGGGGGGCCGTCGCCGGTCTCGCGCTCGGCCTGTCCCGCGAAGCTCGCCGGGTCGAGTTCGATGCGCACGGGGGATGACTTGTTTAGCCCCTCGACCGCCCAGCGGATCGAGGTCATGTTGACCTCGGTCGTCTTCACCGGCTGCATGAGCAGCGGGTCGATCCCCGGCTCGACGCCGGACAGTTCGGCCTGCCGGGGCCGATTCACGCGCATCGCGACGAGCGCGACTAGGACGGCCACCAGCGCCACGTACCCGAACCGCACCACCGGCTCCCACGGGCCCAGGCCTTCCTGCGGCTTGCGGCGCGGCGGCGGCCGGAGTGGCGGGCGCTTCTTTGGTTGCTCGGCGGGCGCTTCGGGCGCGGCATCTCCCGCGGACGAATCCGAGGCGTCGTCGATCGTGTCGGGTTCGGAAGCCATTGCGGGGTCGGTTCGGTCTCCAGCGGTCAATCGTACTACGCGACAACCACGGTCGGTCGATGATGCGCCGCTAGACCACATCCGTCGCAAACTCGCAGTCCCGCCATCCCACGCCCGAGCGGTCGCTTGGCGTCGTCGCGGCGCACCCGCAATTAGGCTCCGAACGCGCCCTTAGACGCGCCGGGCAAGCCCGGCGGCTAAAAGAGGCCAGGCGCGACCTCCACTCATCCTTCGTCCGTCGCTCCGTCCACCCTATCATGCTCGCGATGGCCAACCCCGACAACATCCCGCCCGAAAAGATGGCCCCCGCATTCGGCATCGGCAAGCTCACGCGCCACCTGTTCGTCTGCATCGGCCCCGACTGCTGCACGCCCGAGGCCGGCGAAGAGACGTGGGAGCACGTCAAGCGGAGGATGAAGGAACTGAACATCGCCGGCAAGAACGGCCCTTGTTTCCGCACCAAGGCCGGGTGCCTGCGCATCTGCACCCAAGGCCCGATCGCCGTCGTCTACCCCGAGGGCACCTGGTACAAGCAGGTCACCCCCGAGAACGCCGAGCGGATCATTCAGGAGCATTTGATCGGGGGGAAGCCGGTGGAAGAGTTGGTGTTCGCGCAGAACCCCCTACCGAACGACGGGTAACCGGCGTGCTCACTGAAGTGAGCACACCGCGCCCCCCTCGGTCGTTCGCCACGATTGAGTCGCGTGTCGCGCGACACTCCCCCATCCCCCCACCCCACCATTACTTCTGGCGGAACACGATCCGCCCCTTGGTCGTGTCGTAGGGGGAGACTTCGACCTTCACGCGGTCGCCCGGCAGGATGCGGATGAAGTGCTTGCGCATCTTCCCCGAGACGATCCCGAGGATCTCCGTGTCGCTGCCGTCGAGGCGGAGCTTGAACATGGCGTTTGGGAGCGCCGTGACGACGGTCGCTTCGAGTTCGATCGGTTCGGTCTTCGCCACGCGGGGGGTCTCCTGGAGGGGCTTAAATCGTTCGGAAGGGGGCGATCTTATGCAAATCCGCCGGTGGGAACAAGGTGGGGGGAGCGAACGGGCGGGGTGGCCGGGGCGGGTCGGGCGTCACTTTCCCCCGTCTTCCTTACCGAGCAACTCGAAGTAGATGCGGAGCGCGTCCGAAAACCCGGGGGGGTCGGCGTCGCGGGTGGGCGTGGTCAGGGGGTCGCTCAGGCGCTCGCGGAGGCGGCCCCACTCGCGGAGGCCGGGGATCGTGTGCATGAGGCGGTCGCCGGCCTTGGCGGTGGGGCCGTCGCCCCAGGCCGGGGCGGCCGGTGGGAGGTAGAGGGGCGAGAAGCCGGGGACCTGCGCGAGGCGGAGGTTTTTCGAGCGCCGCTGCGCGTCCTGGCCGGCCTTCCCGAGGGCTTCGAGCGTCGACCGCTGGTGGGCGGCGGCGGCGGACTTCTTCGGCGGGGCGGCCGCCAGCGCGTCGGCGGCGGCGCGGGCGAACCACTTGGCGCTGACGAGCGGGTCGCGCTCGATCACACGGGCCTGCGCCTCGCGGAGCGCATCCTGCAGGTCCTGGATGGCGGCCCGGGCCCGGCGGGTGGCGGCCTCGACGCCCGACAAGTCGGCCCCGGGGCGCGTCGCGGCGTCGAGCGCGGCCTGCAGGTCGGCGAGCGCGGGCTTGAGGTGGTCGTCGGCCGCGAGCGTCGCGGCGGTCGCCTCGGGGGCGAACGGGCGGAGGGCGTCCGTCAATTCGTCGGCGACCGTGGCGGCGACGGCCTTCCGGGCGGCGGCGAGCGCGGCGGTCGCCTCGTCGAACTCGGCCGACGCCTCGGCCAGCATCCGCTCGGCCATCTCCCGGTCGGCCGGGGACTCGCCGGCCGCCCCGGCGTCGGACTTGAACTTGGCGAGTCGCGCGGCGATGTCGGCGACGGCGTCGGCCATCGACTCGGCGGTCGACAACTGCATCGGGAGCGCCGCCAGTCGCTCCTGGGCCGCCGTGATCGCCGCGGTGGCGCGCTGCCGGGAATCGGGGTCGGAGACCGTGCCACCGGATTGAATTCCCGCGACGGCGGAGGCGCCGGCGAGCGAGTCGGCGACGCGCTGCTGGGCCCCGGCGGCCGCCCTCGCCGCCGCGTCGTCGGCCCCGGTGGTCTGGTCGGCGACCGACTCCTGGGTCTGCGAGATCGCGTCGATCGCGCGCGGGGCGTCGGTCGCCTTGGCGACGTCCGGGCGGTTCGCCGCGCCCGCGAGCTTCCTGTCCAGCGCGGCGGCCTCGTCGAACTGGCGCGACGCCATCGCGGCGTTCGCGGCCATCGCCAGCTCTTCGAGCTCCTTCGCCCGGGCGGCGATCTCGTCGCGGCTAGCGTCGGCGCCGGCGGCCCAGGCGACCATCTTCGCCCGCGCTTCCGTCGCCGCGGCCCGAGCCGCCTTGGCGCCCGCGAGCACCTGCCGGGCGTCGGCGGCGGACTTGGCGGACAGCGCGCGGCGGTTCACCTCGTGCTCGGCCCGCAGGGCCGCCAGCGCCTGCGGAAAGTCGTCGAGCGCCGTCGCCAGCCCGGGCTCGAGCGGCGCGGGCTTGGCGCCGGCGGCGTCGGCCGACCGGGCTGCGCCGGCGCGCTCGACGAGCGTGCCGGCGGCGCGGGCGGCGAGGTTGACGTCCCGCGCGGCGACCAGTTCTGCGTCTGGCCGGACCGACTCCGCCTGGGACGCGGTGTACAGCCGGTCCTCGAACCGCGGCGGGTGCATTTCCCCCGCGCGGACGGCGGCCGCCCACTTGCTCGCCGGGCCGACCAAGTCGATCAGCCGCGGGGCGGCGTCGGTCACGCGCCGGCCGGCGCTCACCCGAGCCTGCAGTTGCTGGTCGATCGCGTTGTCCTTGTCCTTCGGGTTGATCCGCAGGCCCTCGAGCGCGAGCGCGACGTCCTGGCGGGCGCGGTCGACCATCTGCCGGCGGCGCTCGGCCGCGGCCCTGTCGGCGGGGCTCGTGGCGCTCACGCCGGCGCTGGCGCGGAGGTTCGCGCGGTCCGCCAGCACGGCCGCGGCCTGCTCGCCCTCGACCAACGCCTTGAGCTGCGCGACGAGCTCCTTCGCGCCCGTGGTGGCGCGGGCGAGGCGCGCGACGGCCTGCTCGTCCGCGCCGCCGCCGCCCATCAACATCTGGTCGACGCGGTCGACGTAGTCGGCCTGCCCGGCGAGCTGGTCGATCATCGCGACGAGCGCGTCCGACATCCGCCCGGACCCGCTGACCATCACCGCCCGGAGGAGCGACTGCTTGAGCAGGGCGCCGGCCTCCTGCGCCGCCGCCAGCGCCCGGCCCGCGCGCGTGCCGGCCGAGCCCTCGCGGTCGGTCGCCGAGGCCCGGCGGGCGCGGTCGACGTACTCGTGCGCCTTGCCCAGCGCGTCCGCCCAGTCGCGGGCCCACTCGTACGCGCTCGCCAGCTCGCCCAGCCGTTGGTGCGTCGCCACGTCGACGGACCGCGGGCTGACCAGCACGTGCCGCGGGTCGGCCTGGGCCTTGCGCCCGGCCTTGTCGGTCGCGCGCACCCACACGGTCACGACGTCGCCGACCTTGACGCTCAGGCGGGCCAGGTCGAGCTCGTACGTGTCCTCGGCCCGGCGCGGGTCGGCCTTGAGCGGCAGCGCGTGCTCGGCGGGCGCGCCGGTGTTCACCTGGACGAACAGCGTGAGCGACGCGACGCCGTAGTCGTCCAGCGCCTGGTACGCGACCGGGAGCACGTCGCGCGGGGCCAGGCGCAGGTCGGTCGCCGGCTGGAGCATGCGCACGAGCGGCGGGCGGTCGGGGACGGCGCGCATGAGCATGCCGGCCGGTCCACTCCCGCGCACGCCGCGCTCGCTGACCAACTCCAGCTCGCACTGCTGGTCACGCGAGACGGTGATCGTCGCCTGTCGGAGGGCGGGGTTGGCGGTCGGGCCGAGCTCGACCCGCTTGTTCTCACCCTTGAGCACGAGGACGGCCGCCGCGAGCGGCTCGGTCGCCGCGACGCTCACGGTCGCCTCGGTACCGAGCGGGGCCTCGATCAGGCCGTCGGTATTGTGCGTCGCCAGCGCGGTTCGGCCGGTGTACGCCGGGTAGACGTACCGGACGCGGAACTCGGCCAGCCCCGGCTTGCGCAGCACGCGAACGGTCGTCTGCGGCGAGCGCGCGTCGCCCGCCCGGACGTGGAACCGCACGTCGCGGTCCAGCCCGGAGAGCGTGAGCGTCCACGCGTCCGGCCCGGCGGGGATCATCGGCGTGCGCGACCACTCGTCGGCCTCGTCCTGGCGCGCGTAGAGCACGGGCGCGGCCCCGTCGCCCAGGCGCTTGACGGTCGCGCGGACGGTGACCGACTCGCGCTCCTTCACGTCCACCGCGCCGTCGGGCGTGACCTCGATCGTCGTCGTCGTGACCGCCTGGGTTCCGGCGATCGGCTGCCACTGCCGCGTGACCAGGCGCGGGAGGTTGAGCCACGGCACGGGCCAGAGCGCCGCCCAGGCGCCACCGAGGAGGACGAGCACGATTGTGGGCCGGGCGATCCCGGCGCCCAACGCGGGCGGACGGTGCCGCGACTGCGGCGCCGAGACCTCGCCCGAGACCTCGTCGACCAGTTGCCCGATCATCTGCTCGGACCCGCGGTACCGGGCCGGCGCGAGCAGTTGCGAGACGACCGTCACCAGCCGCTGGCCGAGCGTGCGGTCGCGCGCCTCGATCTCCTCGGCGGCCCGGACCCAGTCGACGTCGCGCCGCAGCCACGCCGAGACGGGCCCGGCCACCAGCCAGACCGCCCCGCCCGCCAGGAGAACCAGCCACCCGATCCGCACCCACGCCGGCAGGTGGACGATGCGGTCGAGCAGACAACCGATTAGCGCGACCGCCCCGACCCACGCCGCCGCAAGGATCAGAGCGCGCAGCACCGCGACCCGCCGGCACCGGGCGACGTGGTCGCTCAGGAATCGGCGGATGACCGGCGGGAATGGGGCGAAGGCGGACATGGCAGTAGTCAGTAGTCAGTAATCAGTAGTTAATTGTTAATTGTTAGAGGCGACGATTGCCTCGGCCATAGTTGGGCAAAGCCCGGCCCATTCATTAGTAGTCGGGACGCGTATCCGCGTTTCCTCACGCCAACCCTACGCGCTTCCGCACCGCCCATTCCAATCCCAGGCAGCCGACCACGAACGCGTACAAATACCAACTGCTCCACAGCCGCACCTCGACCGTCCGCGGCGCCCGGTGGCGAACCGCGTTCAGCCGGGCGGGCAAGTCCTTGAGCCCGTCGAGCGTGCGGAAATCTCCGCCGGTCGGGGCGGTCAGGCGGCGGAGCAGTTCTTCATCCGGCGTGAGGTTGGCCATCTCGGCCTCGAAGTTCTCCGCGACGTGCAGCGGGTACTCGGCCTGCCCGCCGCCGGGCTCCGACCCGACCGCGTCGGGCGAGCGGACCCGCAGGCGGTACTCGCCCGGCTCCAGCCCGCCGACCGTGCCCTCGTACCGCCCGCTGTCGGCGGCCGCCCCGCCCCCGCCCCCGGCCACCCCGCCGACCGGCCCGAGCGCCTGCGTCTTGACGACCGCGTCGCCCTGGAGCACGTCGACCGCCAGCATCGCCGGGTACGCCCCGTCGGCCGGCAACTCGTTCAGCCGCGCGCGGACGCGCGCCTGATCGCCAGGCGTGATCACGACCGGGTCCGCGTCGAGCGACACGCCCGCCTCAGTCGTCGCGTACGGCTCGTCGGCCGCCGCGCGCACGAGTTGCCGGAAGAACCGCTCCTGATCGTGCTCGCCGCCCTTTGCCCGCCACCTCCAGGTCTCGTCGAGGCCGAGGAAGAACACGCTCCCCCGGCCCAGCCGGTGCCGCGTCAGCACTGGCGTGCCGGTACTGCTCTCGACCAACACCGGCTCGGCGATCTCCTTGCGCTCGGGCATCGACAGGTAGCGGAACACGGGCGGGAGCGTCATCCACCGCTGGGCGACGTCCGGCCCCGACGCCGTTGGCTCCTCGGCCATCGTCAGCAGGTCCGCTAGCGACTGCCCCGCGCCCGACGCCAGCCCGGCCGGTCCGGGCAGCGCCGTCCCCGGCATGACGCGGAACGCCGGCTCCTCGCCCGGCCACACGCGCCACACCGGCCCCGCCCCGGCGCGCACCGCCGACCGCTTCCACGGTAAAAACTCCGCCAGCCAGTCGCCCGTGTACTCGCGCGGCAAGTGCGCCCGTCCGGCCATCAAGATCACGCTCCCGCCGCGCTGCGCCACCATCTGCCGCAACGCCTCCCACTGCTGGGGCGAAAGCCCGCCCGCGGGCGCGTCGCACAGGATGACCACGTCCAGCGCCGCCAGATCCGTTGCCGAAACGCCCAGCTTCGCCCCGGGCGCGTCGAGCAGCACCGACTTGGCGTTGATCCAGTTCGTCCGCCCCAGCGCGTCCCGCAAGTAGCGGTAGTCCCACGTCGGCGCGCCGCCGACCAGCAGCACCTCGAACCGGTCCGTCAGCACCTTCACGTACCGCGTGGCCGAATTGTTGTCCGCCGTGACCTCGCCGTCGACCGGCGTCAGGCTCACGGTCACCCGCTGCGGGCCCGGGTCGCGCATGATCATCTGAAACCGAACCGTGCCGGTACCGGGCCTGTCCTTGTTCGGGCTCACGGCGGCCTCGTACGTCTGCTCGCCGATCGTGACCGTCACCTCGGGCGCCTTCGCGCCCTTCGGGAGCGCGGCGGCGGTCCACCGCACGTCGGCCGTGACCGTCAGCGTCTCGCCGACGAACACGCTGGCCGGGACGCTCACGCGCTGCACGGCCAAGTCGCGCACCGGCGCGCCCGGCCCGCCCGGCGCCGGCGACACCGCGAACACCGGCGCGCCCGTCCCGCCGACCAGGGCCGACGACACCGCCGCCTCCGCCCCGACCTGCTGCCCGTCCGTGAACACGACGACCGCCTGCACGCCCTGGTGGCGGAGGCGGTCCAGCACCTCGCGCAGCCCGCCGGTCAGGTCGCTCCGCGCGCCGTCGGGAGCGACCAGCAGCCGCCGCACGTTCGGCCCCGGCTTGGCCCCGTCCGCCGCCCCGCGCAGCGGCACCTCGCGCACGTCCGGCCCGATCGCGAACCCGTACACCGGGACGCCCGCCGGGACGTGCGCGAGCAGGCCCGTGCCCGGGCCCACGACCGCCTCTTCCACCAGATCCATCCGGTTCAGCTTCGACAGCTCGTCGCACGCCCGGCGGACCGCTTCGTTAGTCCGGTACAGCGCATCGTCCGACTCGGTCTGGAACTGGTTCGCCCGCAGCGCGACCTCGTCGATCACCTTGACCGCCTGCGCCGGCCACTGGCGTGAGGCGGGCCTGGCGAGGTCCTTGCGGTCCAATTGCGCCAGCGCCGCGGCCAGGCGCGGGGCCTTGGCCTTGAGCTTCGGCTGGGCGGTCACCAGCGCCTTGGTGCGCTGCGCCCACTCGGCCGCCGCGTCGTCGAACCGCTTGCGGGCGGGCGGGTTCTCCTTCCCCTGGATCGCCGCGACTTCCAGCTCGACCTGCGCCTGGGCGATTTCGGCGACGAGCGCCGGCAGGCGCTCGATGTCCGGCGCGACCGCCGCGAACTCCTCGGCCCGCGCCCGCACGCCCGGCGGCAACCGCCCCATGCCGTCCGCGACCGCCACCCACATCGCGTTGCTCCGCTGCGTGTCCCGCACGCTCATGCTGCGCGAGCGGTCGACCACGATTACGACGGCCCCCTGCTCGGCGTCCCCCAACTCGCGCAGCGCGACCGGCCTGGCGATCGAGCCCGCGAGCGCGACCACCGCCAGACACCGCAGCGCCGGCAGCCCCCACCGCCACGCGCCCGGCACGCCGCGCACCTGCCGCGCGTACATCAACAGCACGCCCGCGACGCCGAGCAGCGCCACGAGCAGTGCCACGCCAAGCCACTGCGGGGATTCCCAGCGGATCGCGGCGGCGAGAACATCAATCGTATAAATCACGCCGCCCCCCCCCAACGCCGCACGACGGCCAGCTCCACCAAGCTCAAGATCACCACTGCCCCGATCACGCTCAGCCACAACTCTCGCCCGCGCCGCGCCGCCGACACGACCGGGCCGATCGCCCGCTCGCGCTGGTCGACCAACTCGAACTCCAGCCCACGCGAGAGGTCGCCCCACTGCGCCGCCGTCAGCGCCGTCAAATCCGACTCGCGCGGCGGCGTCTGCACCACGAAGTGGCTCACCCGCGCCCAGTCCGGCACCGCCCCGTCGATTACCGTCATCCGGTACACGCCCGGCTGGAGCGTCCCGGCGAACCGCACCTCGCCCCCGGTCACCGGCAGCACGACCGGCCGCGGCGCGCCGCCGTCGCCCGTCGGCGAGTCGATCCGAACGCGCCGCGCGTCGACGCCCGGGCCGAACCGCGCGACGATCGGCTCGCCCGGGCGCAGGTTGCGCTCCGCCGACGACCCCGCCGCCAGGTACCGCACGGCCGACTGAGCCATCGGCAAATAAAAACTCGTCAGCGGCAGCGTCCCCCAATCCGCGTCCAGCGGCACCGTCATTAGCAGTACGTGCGCACGGCCCGTCACGCCCTCGACCACGAACGGCCGGCCGGATGCGTACTGCCCGAGCACGCGCGCGTCGCGGTTGCGGACCTCGACCGGGAAGTACCGCCCGACGGCGACCGCCGGCACCGGGTCCGGCCTGCCCTTGAGGAACCTGAACGCCGGGTGGTCGAAATCGCTGATCCCCTGGATCGTCGTCGCCTCGCTGCCGTCCTCGGCGGTCGGCGGAAGGAGCTTGGCCGGCAGGATGCCCGTCCCGTCGCGGTAGAGCATCGCGTTGAGGTTGTCGACGCGCGTCAGGTTCCCGGGCGCGACCCACACCCCGCCCCCCTCGTACGCGTACTGCTCGAGCGCCACCGCCTGCCCCTGCGTGAGCTGCGGGACGTTGGCGAGCACCACCACCTGGTGTTTCTTGAGCTCCTCGGCCCGCCACGACTCGTACGGCTCGACCGTCACCGCGCACGGGTCGGCCCGCAACGCCCCCGAGTTCAGCCCGCGCCGTTTCGCCTCGGCCGACGGCGCCAGCGCGATCCGCAGGAAGTCCGACTCGCTCTGCAGCCCGCCGGCCTTGTCGCCGCGCTCGTCCCCGCTGACGACGAGCACCGAGATCGGCTCGACCACCTCGATCGCCGCCTGCATGCGGTCGTCGAAGCTCAGCCCGGCCTCCGGGAGCGTCGCCGTCACGATCCGCGACCCGGCCTGGTGCGGGCGTAGGTTCACCCGCGCCGTTGCCGTCGCGTCCGGCCCGACCGACACCGTCGTCGACACGCCGTCGACCTTCAGCTCGACCCCGCCGCGGTACGTGCGCCCGTAGTTCCGCACGCGCACCTCGACCTCGGCCGGTTGCTCTTTGATGGCCGGGCCGTTCACGAGCTCGACCGACTCGATCGACAGATTCTCCGCCTTCTCCGACCCCACCGGCACGACGAAGAACCGCGTCCGCGTGCCGGGTTTTGCCAGCCGACTCCGCCACGCGTCGCGAAACGGGTCGGCCGACGCCTCGCGCCAGCCCGATGCCTGGCGGTCCGTCACCACGTACAACTCGCGCGTCGGCTCGGCCGTGCGGTCCAGGATGTCCATCGCCCGCGTCAGCCCGGCCGCGATGTCCGCCCGCCCGGCCGGCTCGGGGATCGCCATCACCCGCTGCGCGAGCTGCTGCAAGTCCGTCGTCGGCGTCGCCAGGTCTTCGGCCCCCCTCCCGCCGCCCAGGATGACGACGGCGACGCGGTTCTCGCGGAGCGATTCGAGGATCGTCAGCACCGCCCCGCGCGCCAGATCCAGCCGCGACTTCCCGCTCTCGTCAAACCCCATGCTCGCCGAGCAATCTAAGACGATCACCGCGCTCGCCCGCGACTCCCCCGCCAGCCCCCCCCACCGCCCGCGGATCACCGGCTGCGCCAGCGCCATCGCCAGCAATGCCACGATCGCCATCCGCAGCAGCAGGATGATGACCTGCTTCACCCGCGCCGCCTGCATCACCCGCGCCTCGGCCCCCTCGAGAAACATCATCGCCCCCCACTCGACTGTCTTGTAGCGAGACCGCGACAGCAAGTGCAGGACGAGCGGAATGACCGCCCCGGCGAGGCCTGCGAGCATGGTGGCGTTGAGGAACATCGTCCGAAGACTTCACCGCAGAGACGCGGAGGGCTAGATCGATCGGTGGTGCAAAAACGCCACGAGACTATCCCCCACGTCCTTGTCCGTCACGAACGTCCGCACCTCCGCCTTCATCCCGCGGCACGTCTCCTCGAGCTCGCGCGCGTGCCGCCGCTGGTTTTCCTTGTACGTCTTGCGCAACAGTGACGGGTCACACAAACTCCCCTTCTCCCCCTCCAGCCCGCGAAGGCGCGTCCACCCGCTGAACGGGAATTCGAGTTCGTCGCGGTCGAGCACCCGCAGCACGATCACCTCGTGCCGGTCGTGGCGCAGGTGGGCCAGGCCTTCGCGGAACTGTGCGACCGGGACCATCAGGTCGCTGACGATCACCACCAGCGACCGCCGCTGCAACCGGCCCGCCGCATCATGAATCGCCTCCGCCAACCCGCTCGGCCCGCGCGGGGCGACCTTCTCGACGGCCTCGACGATCCGCGACAGCTGCGCCGTCCCCGTGTGCGGGGCGATCCACGTCGCGACCTTCTTTTCGAACACGCCCAGCCCGACGCTCTCGGTCTGCCCGAGCATCAGGTACGCCAGCGACACGGCCAGCCGCGCCCCGTAGTCGAACTTGCTCCCGCGCTTGGCGGATTCGCCGTACGCCATCGACCCCGACCCGTCGAGCAACAGCACGCACTTGAGGTTGGTCTCCTCGTCGTACTCCTTCACGTAGTGGCGGTCGGTGCGGCCCAGCACGCGCCAGTCCATCCGCCTCGGCTCGTCGCCCGGCACGTAGGTCCGGTGCTGCCGGAACTCGATGCTCGCCCCCTTCACCGGCGACTTGTGCGACCCGATCGTCGTCCCCTCGACGACGGAGCGCGCCGACAGTTGAAGGTGATTGAGCCGCTCGACGAGGGCGGGTTCGAGATAGCGACTGAGGGTGCTCATTGGAAAACCGTCCGGCGGCGCGACGACCCCACATCAATTTCGACACCGATTACACAGATTTCCACCGATCGGCACCGATGATAAGAATCGGTGAGCATCGGTGGTCATCGGTGTAATCGGTGTAATCGGTGTAATCGGTGTCAGAAAAGAATCAGTACGGACGGGCGACGGCGCACGAGAACCGACGCGCCAATTGTATCCGTAGTGTCGTGAAAGCTCGACGGCGACCGCCCCGCGATTACCGCAGCGACACCGGGTCCCGTTGCGACGGCATCGGCGTCGGCAGGACCGCCGGGCCGGGCAACCGCGGCGACGGCGTCGCCCGGCTGATCGGCTGGAACGCCGCCGCCGGCGCCGCGACGGGCGCCCCCGGCTTGGGCGACTTGGCGCCTGCCCAGATCCACACCGCCGCCCCCGCGGCGATCCCCAGCGCCCCCACCCCGACCGCGCCGATCAGCGACCGCCGGCGCACGCGCCGGGCCACCTTCAGTTCCGGATCGGCCTCGACTACGGGCGACCCCGCCGGCGCCTTGGCCTCGATCATCCCGCCCAACTTGCCGGCGATCTGCCGAAGCGTCAGGCCGCGGTCCCGCGCCTCGTCGACCAGCTGCGCCAGCGTGCGGTCCACGCCGTCGCGCGCGTCGATGATCTGGTCGAACAGGTCCAGCAAATCGCGCACGTCCGCGTCCGGCTCGCTGTACAACCACGGGCTCACATGGGTCAGCACGATTCCCCGACCCTCGTCCACCGTGATCACGTTCGACGACTTGATCGCCCCGTGCACGATCCCCCGCCCGTGCAGCGTCTCCAGCGCCAGCACTAACTCGCGGGCGGCCAACAGCACGTCCCGCTGCCCGACGGACTCCCGCGCCGCCCACTCCCCGATCGGCCGACCGTCCACATACTCCCAGACCATGTAAACCAGCCCGGCGTCGCGCTCCACGCCGTACAAGTTCGCCACCCCCGTGTGCGCCAGTTCGCGCACCCGGCCCAGACGGTCCTTAATGTTCGGGTGGAGCTGCCCCTTCCACAGACAGTCGTCGTCCAGCGTCTTGAGGACGACCGTCCGCCCGGCCGGCGCCGTGGCCAGCCAGCACTGCCCCTCCGTGATGGTCCGCGTGACCCCGTACCCTCCGATTTCGCGCAAACCGGCCTCGTCCGTGCGAACGATTTCGCACGAGTCCGCAGTCACCGACGAGTCGAGAATCGAAGCGGTCTGATTCATGGTGTCGCAGTGCTAACGAAAGGGGAGCGCGGGAGTTTACCTCCCTCCCCCTATCGGTGCCAACAAAATGCCCCGATTTTCATCAACAAATGGACGCAATCATTGTGGACGGCGGATGGATGCATCGCTCCGACGGTAACCCCTGCTCCTATCGACCACTGTGATTCAAAAAGAGAAGGCCCGAAGGCATACCCACGACGTGCCTCCGGGCCTCAATGATTCTCGCCAGCCCCTTGTAGCCGCCCCGCTTGCGGGGCGCGTCCAACGGGCTCCAGTCGGAAAAGGATTACGAGACGTCCCGCGACCGATCCGGCTTCACTCCGGCGTCACGTAATCCGGCACCGCGTTCCGCACCGGCGGGATCGTCCGCAAGTACGCCCAGATCGACTTCAAATCCTCGTCCGACATCTTCGAATAAAACGGCCACGGCATCGGCGGCTGGATCGGCCGGGCGCCTGGTTGTCCCCAGTGCTTGCCGGTGCGGATGGCGCCGACGAACATTTCTTCCGTCCAGATGCCCAGGCCCGTGTTCTTGTCCGGCGTGAGATTGGCCGAGTACGAGACGCCCCACGGCCCGTAGAACGCCGTGTTGGTCGCGGCCCCGCCCCAGATCCACGGGCCCTGCGGCTTGGGCACGGGCGGAAGCTTCATCTGCTCGGGGTGGCCCGACAGCATCCGGTCCATGTCCGGCGCGGGGCCCTTGTCGGTCATCTTGAACGGCGTGTGGCAGTCGTTGCACCCGACGATCGTCACCAAATACTTCCCGCGCTCGACGCGCGACGAGTCGCTCGATGTGCCCGCCTGCGGGGGCGCGGCATTCGCCACCGACACGGCCCGCCACGCGTAATACCCGCCGCCCAGCACGCACGCCGCGACCGCCAGCACCGTCACCCACCGACTCGCGCCGCCACAACAGTTCGTTTGATTCGAGTTCATGATTCGCATCGCTCCTTTCGCGATGGCGGAATCATCGTGCGCTGCGAACGGGCTCTCAATTGGCCTGAAAAGGCGTGTCCCCTCACAAACGCCCCTTAACACCCGGCCCCCGCGCCGCTTATACTCCGCGCAACTCATACCCCGAGGAATCGATGCGCAAACTTTCTTACATGGCGGTCGCCCTGCTCGCGTTCGGTGTCGTCGGCTACGCGGCCGAGAAGGCCAAGGAGACCAACCTCCTCAAGCCCGCCAACGTCGCCGACAACTGGCGGATGGAGCAGCACGAGGGCGGCAAGGGCAAGTTGAGCGTCGACGGCGACGCGATCGTCCTCGAAGCCACCGAGACGACCACCGAGGCCTGGCACGTCCAGGCGAACATGACGGGCCTGGACCTGGCCGAGGGCAAGGAGTACACGCTCAGCTTCCAGGCCAAGGCCGACAAGGACCGCCCGATCATGATCCAGGCCATGATCGACCAGGACGACTGGCACGCGATCGGCTTGGCCGAGCAGGTCGACATCACCAAGGAGTTCAAGCCGTACACGTTCACGTTCAAGGCCGAGAACGTCGTCAAGGGCAAGAACCGCATCACGATCCAGGTCGGCCAGGAAAAGGGGAAGGTCTGGATCAAGGACGCGAAGCTGGTCCCGGTCGCGATGAAGTGAGGGGAGTAGGCAGTAGGCAGTGGGCAGTGGGCCGTGGGCAGTGGGCAGTGGGCAGTGGGCAGAATCCAGTAGGTGCCCTTCCCGTCATCCTGAGCGCAGCGAAGGACCTTGCGTCGAACGTCGGGGACCGTTCGCGAGTCCGAACGGTCTGGGCCGACCGGCAAGATCCTTCGGAGTACCTCAGGATGACGGTGTGCGGTACGACGCCCGCGCGCGCGGGCGGACCGAAACGACCGACCGCGCCCCCGGTACCAGTGACATGCGAATCCTCCTCGTGCTGCTATTGGTCGGGTGGAGCGCTACGGCCCAGGAATTGATCGCGCCCATCCCCGCGTCCCCGCAAGCCGGCGAGGTCTTCGTCGGCTGCGCCACCGTCGACATCACCCCCGACGGCCCCGCGGCGCTCGCGGGCCAATTCAATTTGCGCATCTCGAAGAAGGTCGAAACCCCGCTCGTCGCGTCGGCCGTCGCGATCGAGACCCGCGACGGCGACCGCGTCATCGACCAGGCCATCCTCATCTCGGTCGACCTCGTCGGCATCCGCGACGGCGTCCAGGAGCGGTTCCGCAAAGTCGCCGGGCCGCGGCTCAAGGGCTTCGACGTCCGCAAGGCGGTCCTGAGCGCGACCCACACCCACACCGCCCCGCTGACGACCACCGACGCCCCGCGGTACGACGTCCCCAAACAGGGCGTCGTCCAGCCGCCCGACTACGTCGAGTTCCTCGTCAACCGCCTGGCCGACGCGGCCGTCAAGGCGTGGGAGTCGCGGGCGCCGGGCATGGTCAGCTGGACCCTCGGCCACGCCGTCGTCGGGCACAACCGCCGGCCCGTTTACGCCAACGGCGCCGCCCGCATGTACGGACCCAGTTCGACGCCCGACTTCCGCGGGCTCGAAGGATTCGAAGACCACAGCCTGCACGCCCTCTACTTCTGGGACCGCGACCGCAAGCTCCGCGCGGTCGCCATCAACCTCGCCTGCCCGGCCCAGGACGTCGAGAGCAGGTCGACGATCAACGCCGACTACTGGCACGAGGTCCGCACGCGCCTGCGCAAGGAACTGGGGGACGAACTGTGCGTCGTCGGGTGGATCGCGGCGGCGGGCGACCAATCGCCCCGGCCGATGATCGGCAAGAAGGCCGAGGACCGCATGCGGACGCTCCGCGGGCTCACCAGCACGCAGGAGATCGGCCGGCGGATCAGCGGATCGGTCTTGGAGACGCTGGAGATCGCGCGGAAGGACGCGCGGGACCGCGTGCCGATGACCCACCGCGTCGCCGACCTCGCCCTGACCCGCCGGGTCATCAGCGAAACCGAGTACAAGGCGGCCGGCGCGGCGCTGGCGAAGTTCAAGGCCAAGGGGCAGCTCGTCGGGACCGACCGCGTCCACATGCTCCGGGAGCAGGACGTGGTCGAGCGGTACGAGAAGTCCGCCGAGCTCGGCAAGTTTCCCGTCGAGGTGCACGCGCTGCGCATCGGCGACGTCGCGATCGCGACCAACCCGTTCGAGTTGTTCCTCGACTACGGCCTGCAGATCCAGGGCCGCAGCCCCGCGACGCAGACGTTCGTGATCCAGCTGGCCTGCAACTACAGCGGGTACCTGCCGACCGCCCAGGCCATCCGCCACGGCAGCTACAGCGCCACGCCCCCCTCGAATCAAGTGGGCCCCGAAGGCGGACAGGAGTTGGTCGACCAGACGGTGGGAATGCTGGAAGAGCTGTGGAGCGCGCCTCGTACGAAATGAGGCACGCGCGCGCCCCCGAGCTCGCGCGTGCCCGAAGCGGCATGGTCACCTCCGGTGACCATGTACCCCGCCGCGCGGAATCCGCGCTTCGGCTCTGTGAGGTGCCCGACTACAATCCCGCGCCCATGTCCCCCGCGCGAGCGGCGCGCAGTGCCCACCCTACGGAGACCCTTCCATGCCCACCAAAGTCCAGATCATTTTCTACAGCATGTACGGCCACATCCACCGCATGGCCGAGGCCGTCGCCGAGGGCGCGCGGTCCGTCGCCGGCACCGAGGTCGAGCTCTACCAGGTGAAGGAGACGCTGCCGGACGACGTGCTGACCAAGATGGGCGCGGTCGACGCCAAGAAGGCGTGGGCGCACGTGCCGTTCGCCGAGGCCGCCAAGCTTGCCGAGGCCGACGCGGTCATCCTCGGCATCCCGACGCGGTTCGGGCTGTGCGTGACGCAGATGCAGACGTTCCTCGACCAGACTGGAGGGCTCTGGGCCAAGGGCGCGCTCGTCGGCAAGGTCGGCAGCTCGTTCGCCTCCACCGCCACGCAGCACGGCGGACAGGAATCGACCCTCCTCGCGTCGCACACGTTCTTCTTCCACCACGGCATGGTCGTCGTCGGCCTCCCCTACGCCGCCCCCGGGCTCTCGAAAATGGACGAGGTCACCGGCGGCACCCCCTACGGCGCCACCACCCTCGCCGGCCCCAAGGGCGACCGCCAGCCGACGGCCAACGAGCTCGAACTCGCCCGGTTCCAAGGCGCCCACGTCGCGCGGATCGCGGGGAAGCTGAAGGGGTAATGACGCGGGAGTGACGAAGGGCGAGACCGCCATTTCGCGAGGGCGCGTTGGAACTGTCATTCCGAGGTACTCCGGGGAATCTGGCACCGAACCGTGAGGCCCGTGCGACGTTGGCGGACGACTCTCGAACACAGTTTGCCAACGTCGAGCGGGCCCTTACGTGCCGGCCAGATCCCTCGGAGTACCTCGGGATGACAGCGGGGACGGGCCTTCCGCGAACAGCCATCTCGCCTCGTCATTCCCCCCCGCTCACACTCTTCGGGCCAGCAAAAACGTCCGGTCGTCCGTCGCGGCGTGGCCGGACTGGAGCTCGTCGAGCTTGTGCGTCAGGGCGGCGGCGGAGTCGCGCGCGGGGGTCTGGGCGGTCGGGAAGCAGGCGGACAGCACGCCGCGGAGCCCGGCGGTGCCGAGCAGGTCGCCGGCGGACAGGGTCAGCTCGCTCAGGCCGTCCGTGTAGAGCGCCAGCAGTTGGCCGGGCTCGAGGCGGTGGGTCGACTGGGAAATCGCGACCTCCTCCTCGTACTCGATCCCCAGCGGCAGGCCCGGCTCGCACGGGAGTTCGGTCGCCGTCGCGGGCGGGAGCACGGTGGAACCGGACAACTCCGACATCGGCATCGGCACTTCGCCACCGCCATACGGCGTGAGCACGAGCGGCTTTGGGTGCCCCGCGTTCACGCACTCGAGCTCCCCCGTCGCCGGGTCCAGGACGACGCCGATCAGGGTCACGAACGACTCGACCGGCAGCGTTTGGCGGAGGTACCGGTCCAGGTTCGTCACCGTCTGCCGGAGGCTCAGGTGCGCCAGCAGGCTCGCGTGCATCATCGTGTGCAGCCCCTGCGCGACCAGCGCGGCCCCGAGCCCCTTGCCGCACACGTCGGCGACGACCAGCAGGACGCGCCCGTCGCTCGTCGGCACGACGTCGACGTAATCGCCCCCGACGCTCCGGCACGGGACGAACCCGATCGCCACGTCGAGCCCGGGGATCCGCGGGTCGTTCGGGACCAGCCGCATCTGGATTTGCCGGGCGCGGGTCAGGTCGCGCTCGACCACCGCGTGTTCCTCGGCGCGCTTGCGGGCGGTCCAGGTGCTCTCGGCCTGCTGGTACAGCTTGGCCGCCAGAGACGCCAGCGCCAGCCACTCCCCGGTGCCGAACTGCGGCGGGAGCGAGACGTAGATCAGGTCGAAATGGTCCGCCCCGCGCGTCAGTGGGCAGGCGATCGTCGTCGACGGCATCGCCGACGACACCACGCTCATCTGCACGTCCGCCGGCATCCCCGTCGTCCCCGCCAGCACCGGCTCGCGCTTGTCCCGGACGGCCCGGAGGACCGACCGGGACAGGTACGGCTCGGCCGACCCGGGCCCGCGGGTGGGGGAGACGGAGCGGCAGAGGACCTCGTGGTCGTCGCCGCTGGCGGGCTCGGGCAGGCGGACGACGGCGGCCCAGGCGCCCTGGAAGAGCGAGCCGACCATGAGCTTGCACAGGGCGTCCATCCGCCGGCCGGGCTCCGGGATGGCGAGCAGGTCCTGGCCGAGGTCTGACAGGGTGGTCAGGTGGGCGGCCGAGACGCGCGGGAGGGAGAGGTCGTTAAAGGTCGAGATCCGCCCGCCCCCGCCGAGGTCGGCGACGGGGATCCGGGTCGTCTGGTGGGCCGGCCGCTCGGTGGCGGGCAGGTGGAGGGTGCAGGCGAACGGCCCGACGACGATGCGGTCGCCCGGGCCGATCGCGCGGTCGCCGTTGACGGGGACGCCGTTGACGGTCGTGCCGTTGCGGCTGCCCATGTCTTTGACGGCCCAGTGGCCGGCGTCGTCGCGGGTGAACTGGCAGTGCTGGCGGGAGACCATGCCGTGGTCGAGGCGGACGTCGGCGTCGGCGCCGCGGCCGAGGATCAGGGTCGGGCGGTCGAGGGGGAAGCGGAGGAGGGCGCCGTTGGCGTCGCGGACCTCGAGGGTGGGGGCAGTGACGGACATGGGCGGGGGCGATTGTCCATGGTCAATTGTCCATTGTCCATTGCGAGTCGAAACGACGCGTTCGCGCGACTCCACGACGGCAGGGCCGCTTCAGCGACCCGGTATGCGGGTGGGCGGACCGGTGGCTTTCACGGTCAGGCGGGTTACGGGGGGCGGTGTTCGTATCTCTTGCGTGGTTTGACGGTAAACCGGGGCGGGTGCTATCTTTCGGGATCGGTCCGGTCGCGGGCCGCCGGCGCGCGGGTACGAGGACGCGTGCCGCGAGCGAAAGACACCCACCACTTGAGGAGCACCCGAGATGAGACACCTGGGACGGCGATTGGCCGGGGCGTGCGGCGCGTGGCTGACGGTGGGGGTGCTGGGCGTGCTGGCGGCGGGGTGCGGCCCGCACACGACGGCGGGCGGGAACAACGTCGCGACCGGCGACCCCGAGCCGCTCGCCGCGCAGAGCTTTAAGCGCGAGTGGGCGGCCGACCTGAAGCTGGGCAAGGACGCGGTCGACCGGATGTTCGTGAGCGAAGACCTGCTGTTCGTGTACACCAAGTCGAACACGGCGTACGTGGTCAACCGGGCGAGCGGGCGCGTGCGGTTCTTCGACAAGGTGACGACGTCGAAGCTGCCGGCGCACCCGCCGGTGGTGCTCAAGGAGCGGATCGTGTTCCCGACGAGCGCGACGCTGGAGGTGTACCGGCGGGACGGGCAGGGGAAGGAGCGGAGCTACCAGACCAAGTCGTCGCTGCGGACCAACGCGGTCGGGTGGCCGGGCGGGTCGCGCGTGTTCTACGGGGTGGACGCGCCGCGGACGGGCCGGATGGTCGCGACCGAGACCGCGCCGGGGGAGTACAAGCCGGTGCGCGACGTGTGGGAGCTGATGAGCACGCGGGGCGCGGCGATCAACTCGGCCCCGACCGTGTGGGCGGGCGTCGTGTACGTGGCGTTCGACGACGGCGAGGTGTACGCGATCAACGCCGAGAACCGCGCGACGATCTGGGCGACGTCGACCGGCACGACGTTCAAGACGTTCGGCCCGGTGAACGCGGACCTGCGGTCGGACGAGTACGGGGTATACGTCCCGTCGACGGACACGAAGTTCTATTGCCTGGAGCGCGGGAGCGGGCGGAAGAAGTGGGAGTACTTCGCCGGGGCCCCGCTGACGGCCAGCCCGGAGACGACGCTGTCGACGGTGTACCTGCCGGTCAGCCAGCTCGGGATGGTGGCGATCGATAAGACGCAGGGGGGGGCGGTGCGCGAGCCCAAGTGGGTCGTGCGCGACATGACCAAGTTCCTGGCCGAGGACGAGAAGCACGCGTACTTCCAGCGGAACGACAACACGATCGTGGCGGTCGACAAGGCGAGCGGCGAGCAGCGGTTCACGAACCGCCGGCGCGATCTGGTCGCGTTCGCGAGCAACCCGCGGGACAAGGACGGGACGGTCTACGCGGCGACGCGCGAGGGCGTGGTGCTGGCGATCCGCCCGGTGCTCAAGCCGGGCGACGTGGGCGAGACCGCGTGGGTGCCGGTGGCGCCGGACTCGGTGGCGAAGGCGGAGTGAGTCGTTCGAGAGAAACGTGATGACCGCGGGCAGGCGAATTCGCCTGCCCGCGGTCGTTTGGGGGGCGGTTACATGACGGGATTGCCGCGACGACGCGAAGCGACCGCTGGCGGCCGTTTGTTGGCGGGGCGGGAGACTCGGCGCTGCTCGGGCAGGCACGTTGCGCGCTTGCCCGGCAGTGGTCCCGTCGCGGGGTGCGCGCGCTATTCGTGTTCGCGCGGCTCGCCGGTATGCTTTCGCGGCCGATCGGAACCTGGGACCCTCTGGAGACCGCATGACCGCGCACCCTGCCGCCGCCCCCGCCCAACCCGCGCCCGCTTCGAGCAGCGGCCGGGCCGCCACGATCGCGCTGATCCTCTGCACGCTGGCCGTCGTCGGCGGGACGGTCGGCGGGCAGATGGTGTCGGGCGACGCGCTGCGCAAGTGGCCGTTCGTCGTCCTGGCGATCGGCGTCGGGCTGGTGATCACGCTGATCACGGTCGTCCGGTTGCACGCGTTCGTCGCGCTCGTGTTGTCGGCGCTGGCGGCGGGCCTGATGGCGGCGCCGGCGACGATCGGCGCGCCGGGCAGCGGCATCCTCAAGAGCTCGCAGTTCAAGGCGCACTGGGGCCACTTCGAGCGGGCCATCGAGGGCACCGCGATCGGCCTGGGCGAGACGGCGGGCGGGATCTCGATCATCATCGCGCTGGCCTCGATCATCGGCATGTGCATGCTCCACAGCGGGGCGGCCGACCGCATCGTGCGGTGGTTCTTGGGCATGTTCGGCGAGGCCCGCGCGGGCCTGGCGCTGCTGGTCAGCACGTACGTCGTCTCGATCCCGATCTTCTTCGACACGCTGTTCATGCTGCTGGTGCCGATCGCGCGGGCGCTGCACCTGCGCACCGGGCGGGATTACACCCTGTACGTGATGGCGATCTGCACGGCCGGGATCATCACGCACTCGATGGTCATCCCGCACCCGGGCCCGCTCGCGATGGCCGACAGCCTCAAGATCGACATCGGCCTGAGCGTGCTGATGGGGCTGGGCTCGGGCGTGTTCCCGCTGATCGCGGGGTGGTTCTTGAGCAAGTGGATCAACCGCAAGCTCGATCATGAAGTGGTCGTCCCGCACGACCCGGCCGAGGCCGGCGCGGCCCACCGCCCGCTGTCCGAGCTCCCGCCGCTCTGGCTGTCGCTCTGCCCGGTGATCTTGCCGGTGCTGCTGATGTCGGCCGCGTCGACGGTAAACGTGTTCCGGGCCGACTACCCGCGACTGTACGAGACCGTCGCGTTCGTGGGGAACCGGAACATTTCGTTGATGATCGGGGCGGCGTTCGGGCTGTACCTGTTGATGCGGCAGAGCGGGTGGGGCTTAAAGGAGATCGGCGAGCGGATCGGGGCGCCGCTGGAAACGGCCGGCATCATCATCCTGATCACGGCCGCCGGCGGGGCGTTCGGGTTCATGCTCCGGGCGGCGGGCGTGGGCGACGCGATCAAGTCGAGCGTCGAGGGCGTGAACGTCAGCTACATTTTGCTGTCGTACGGGGTCGCGCTGATCATCCGGATCGCCCAGGGCTCGGCGACGGTCGCGATGCTCACGACGGCGGGCATGCTCGCCCCCCTGCTGGGCGACCTCCCGTACCACCCGGTCTACATCTTCCTGGCGATCGGGTACGGGGCGTTCGGCGTGTCGTGGATGAACGACTCGGGGTTCTGGGTCGTCAGCCGCCTGGGCGGCCTGACCGAGCGGCAGATGCTGCGGAGCTGGACGCTGATGTCGACGGTGGTCTCGTTCGCGGGGCTGATCACGACGCTGGTGCTGGCGACGGTCATGCCGCTGACGAAGATCGAGCAGTTCCGTTCGGGGGCGACCAGGCCGGCGGCGACGGTGCCGGCGACGCAGGCGGTGACGCCGGCGGCGCGGTAAGCCCGGTCTGACGGAGCCCAGCGACTTGTCGCGGGACGAAGTTCGGACGGCGCTCGTGCGCCCGGCAGGCTTTACGCGTCGCGCGTCCACCGCGTACACTCCCCAGGTCATGCGATTCCGTACCCTTCTTACCGTCATCGTCTTAGCGGCGTTCTCGTTCGGCGGCAGCTTTACCTGCAGCAGCCACGACGACGACAAGAGCTCGACCGTCACGGTGAATTGAGCGACGCGGTCGGTACGGGGCTCGCGGATCGCGCTCGCCCGCGGCTATCGAGAGCCGGATGAAGATACCGCGTCGCTCGATCCGGGGCGTCGCCTGGGGCTCCGCTCCGGCGTGGTCGCTCGCTTCCGCATCGAGCTTGCAGGACCCGAGGGGCGACTATCGCGACGAGGCGAAGCCACTGCCGCGGGCCTTGCGAGGGCGCACCTGCAGGCGTTATCTGGTGGCGCTCTAGTTCTTCAACGCCGCCACGGCGTAGAAGGGGCGGCCCTCGCGCTTGTACTTGCGCTCGAAGTTGGTGCCGACGAACTCGCCCTCGCCGGCGGCCTCGGGGCGGTTGTACTCGATCACGGTCAGCTTGGACGCCTTCACGACCGCGTCGATCTGCTCGAAGTAGTCCTGGTGGTCGGTGACGACCGAGAGGCGCCCGCCGGGGGTCAGGATCCGCTCGATCTCGCGCATGAAGGGCTCGGCGATCAGGCGGCGCTTGTTGTGGCGCTTCTTGGGCCAGGGGTCGGGGAAATAGATGTGCAGGACGGCCAGCGACGCGTCGGCGACGTACTCCTTGACGAAGAACCCGGCCTCGGCGCGGATCGTCCGGGCGTTGGTGCACCCGTTGCGGCGGAGGCGGTCGGACGCGTAGCGCCAGAACCAGTTGGCCCACTCGATGCCGAAATAGTTGACGTTCGGGTGCGCCTTGGCGGCCTCGGTGATGAACGTCCCCTTGCCCATGCCGATTTCCATTTCGACCGGGTTGGCGTTGCCGTACAGGGCGGCCCAGTCGATGGGCTTGGGGAGCGATTCGGCGGTCAGGCCGATGGGCTCGACGATCATCTCGTTGCGCGTTTGCATCGAGAGCGTTTGTCCATGGTCAATTGTCCATTGTCAATCGAGGTCGGTCCGCTCTCCCGGCCCGGCTGTTGACGTTGATCACGAAGGGTCAGTTTCGCGGTGGGGAGATGGATAGGGTGAGGGGCGAACGTCGAAAGGCGCTCCATCGCGCCGGCGTTCGCGCGGGCGGCGCAATTTGACGTTCGCCCCTCACCCCCGCCCTCTCCCCGCCGCGATTACGCGGGTGTGGGAACGACATTGATTGGCGCGGCCGGGAGAGGGAGTGCGCGTGCGTCCGTGTCGTTCGCACCTGCCTCGTCCGGAATCACCACCTCGAACCCGCGCTGCTCGGCCCCGTCCGGGTTCGGATCGACCTGCGCGTAGAACGGGTGGATCATCTGGCGGACGTAGTTCTCCCGAAGCGGCTTGTCGATGCCGACGGCCTCGGGTTCGTGGTCGGGGCACTTGTAGGTGCCGAAGATCAGGTCCATCAGCGGGGAGATGTTCGCGTAATTCCCCGCCCGGCGGTCGCGGTCGTGGTGCCAGTGGTGCAGTTCGGGGGCGCCGAAGATCCACCGCAGCGGCCCCGTGTTCAGGCGGACGTTGGAGTGGATGTAGATCGCCCACACGCCGCGGAACGCGATCAGGCCGGCGATCGTCTCGAGCGGGAATCCGAGGAGGAGCGGCGGGAGGTTGATCAGGCCCATCGTGTAGACCGTGTCGATCGGGTGTTCGCGGTGGGCGGCGAGCCAGTCGAGGTGGCGGGCGCTGTGGTGGACCGAGTGGAAGCGCCAGAGGAAGCCGACGTTGTGCTGCAGGCGGTGGCCCCAGTAGACGAACAGATCGCTGAGCAGGACGACCTCGATGGCCTGCAGCCACCACGGCTGAGCGGCCACCGTCCCGCGGAATGCCCACGGCATCACCCCGTCGACCCACCGGCCGAACTGGATCAGCAGCCAGAACACGATCCCGCCCCAGAGCAGGTATTGGCCGGCGAAGAAGCACAGGTCGACGAGGAACGAGGGGCGGAAGAAGCGCTGGCCGGGCTTGGCGGGGAAGGCCCACTCGAGAGGGCGGAAGAGGAGGATCAGGAAGAAGAAGCTCAGGCCCGCGGACATGGCGGCGAGCGAAATGGCTTGGAGCGTCATCGATGTCACCTCAGTGGCGCCGTTGGACGCGCCGGGCAACCCGGCGGCTAAAAGGGGTGCTCGTGGGGGCGCTTCGAGCCTACTTCTGCGGCGTCAGGATGATGTCTTTCGAGCTCGGCATGAGGATCCGCCGCTCGACCGGGGCGGTCGCGGGCGGGGTCGTCGCCGGCCGGGTCGTGGGCGCCGCGGGCGCCCCCGTCGGCGTGGCCACCGTCAGCTTGCCGTCCGCGGCCTGGAGCACGGTGATCACGCCCGTGTACGTCTTCGAGCCGCCCATCAGCATGGCTGACGGTGGGGTCGTCGTCGCGGGCTGCTGCTGCTGGGATCCCGGGGTGATCACGAGGTACTTCGAGTCCGGCATGAGGACGCGCCGGTCGAGCGGTTGCGTCGCGGCCGTTTGCGCCCAACTGTCACCCGGCGGTTGCACGACGACCGCGCCCGACTTCGAGCCGAGCATGAGGACCGAGCGGTCGACTATCGACGGAGTGGGCGTGAGGTTCGCGCCCGACAACTGCGGCGGCGCGACGACCGCCGCGGATTTGCTCCCGCCCATGACGGGGCCGGACCAGTCGACCTTGCCGTCGGTGTAGGTCACGCGCTGGCCGTCGATGAGGTGCGACTTCGACTTCGACCCGGCCATGATCACCTGGCGGTCGGCCGTGGGCGCGGCGGGGGACGACGTTGTCGCCGGTGCCGTTGCCGCGGCCTTCGGCACCAGTCCGAGCCAGACGAACATCTCGGCCCCGTAGACGACGTAGGTCCCGAACAGGCCGACCGAGAACAGGAGGGCGATGACGCGCAGGACCATCGACCGCCGCGCCGCGATGGGGGTGTTGGTGTTCACGGGGGCCATGCTACCCCGCGGTGGATTGGAATCTCAACGCGATCTGCGTAACGGGCGTGTCACGAGCGATCCCACGGGTCAGCAGGTCGTTGACCTGCAGCTCACCTGAGTTCCGCCGCTCACCGCTTCCGCTTCGCCTCGCGCAGGACGCCCTTGGCATGGCGGTACATCTCGCCCTTGGTCTGCTTGATCAGCCGCCGGAGGTCGTGGTCGGACAGGCCGAGCTGGTTCCCCGCCTGCCGGAGCATGGCGGCCTCCTGCTTGGCGATCCGGCCGTCGGCCAGGGCCATGGTGGCGATGGCCTTGAGGCGGGCGCGGGCCTGGTCGCGGCCCTCGGGGGTCGGCACGTCGAGCTCGCCCGCCCGCGCCGCGGCCAGCATCTGATCGACGCGCGCCTCGGGCACGCCGCGGCGGGCCGCGACGTCCGCGAGTAGCGCGCGCTCGCGGTCGTCGATCTCGCCGTCGGCGAAGGACACCTTGATCATCCACGCCAGCGCGGCCGCGGGCGACCCGGCGTCGGCGAGCGCGCGGTCGTCGTAAGCGCCGGCGTAACCGTTTGATTCGCCGTCCGCGCCGCCGGGCATTTCCGAGCCGGTCGCCGTTTCGCCGATGCCGACGTCGCGGAGCGCCGCCGCGATCGCCCGGCCGCGAGATGAGCTGGCGCCGACGGCTTCTTCGAGCGCCCACGTGCTGGCGCCGTCGTTCAGCACGGTGCCGCAGTACGTGCAGGCCGGCTCGGCCTCGTCGCCCATCGGCCCGGCGCACGTGGGGCAGTGGGCGCTCGACACGGCCTTGCCGGGATCGCTGACGGCGCCGGCCTTGCGTGCGAGCACGAGCAGCAGGTGTGAGACGGCGGTGGCGTCGCCGCGCGTCAGCTTGCCGGACGCCGCGGCGTCGAACCGGGTGCCGGACCAGCGCACCTCGACGACGGCCCGGTCGAACTCGGCCGCCGGCTGGGCGCAGGCCGGGCCCGCCGTCCACGCGTCGCCGGCCGGGACGATGCCCTGTACGTCGACCGACCCGACGCCGCACTCGCCGACGTACCACCGCTCCTGGCCCTTATGAGTGGCGATCTTCGCGTCCAGCGTGTCGCAATATGCCGTCGTCGCGACCTTCCGCAGCGGGCCGGCGGAGTTGAGGCGCTCGGCTTCGGCGCGGCGCCAGAAGACGACGGAGGCGCGGTCTTCGAGTTCCTGCACGTTGAAGCCGGGGTCGCGCGCGAGCAGTCGGCCGACGCCCGGCAAAGCGGCCCGCCGGCCGGCGGACCACTCGCACTCCTGCGTGATCTCGGCCAGGACCCAGTCGTACTCGCCCGAGCGCAGGGCGGCCCCGCAGTACCCGCACTTGGCGGACTGGTTCATCTCGACCGCGCCGCCGCAGTTCGGGCAGTTGCCCTCGATCAGGCCGGGCTTGCCGGCCTTGGTCTTGGCGCCGCGCTTGCGCAGGAACGTCCAGACCTCGGCGAACTCGCGGCCGCCGTCGTTGCCCATGTCGCTGGCGTCCTTTAGCGAGACTTTTCGGTCGACGCCGTAGCCGACGAACCGCACGGAGACCTCGTCGAACGCGCGGCCGGCCTCGCCGTGCGCCAGCGCCGCCTCGCGCACCTCGGCGTTGTCGAGCACGTTGCGGAAGCCCAGGGCCCTCTGCTCGGCGAATTGCAGGGTGAACCGCTCGTAGACGGCGTCGGAGATGAACGGTCGGACGGGCGTCAGGTCCTGCGACCCCCACGCCCGCTGGATCTTCATGAACGCGTCCCGGGCCCGGGCGACGAACGCGTCGGCGTTAAACGCGGGGTCCGCCTCGCGCACGCGCGCCGCGACGACCCCGGCCGCTCCGCGCCCCTCGGCCGCGGTTCCCCGGCGGATCACGCGCGACTGGTACACGCCCTTGGTCCCCTTGCCGGCCATCATGACGCCCACGCCGATCAGCAGGACGAGCGGGATGCCGACGTACGGGTAGTAATAGCAGAGTTGCAGGAGCTTCCAGCAGAGCCAGAACACGAAGAACCAGTCGTCGCCCCCGCCGCTGCCACCACCGCCGCCCCCGCCCCCGCCACCGAAGTTGCCACCGCCGCCCGCGCGCGCCAGGAGCACGTCGTGAAGCACGCCGACCGCCATTGCGCCGGTGACCCACGAGAGGGCAATCCGCCACCGTCGCCCGCCAGTTCCGCCGCCGTCGGTCTCCCGCATGGGGCGGATTCTACCATTGCGAATCTTGCGGGACATCCGGATTCGCGTGCTGCGCTCGTCGGCGGGGGCAGACCGTCATGGGGATTACGAACGCCTCTCCGGAAGAACGATCCCGGCCGTCGCCGAGGCTCCGGCTCGGGCGTGATCGACGGCGTTCACCGGGCAAGATCGTGTAGGATCGCCGCCCCCTTGCCCCGCCCTAGTTCTCAACCAGATTTCGCCCGTGCCGCCGCCGACTACGCGGCGCACCGCCCGCCGTTCGATTCGCGGTTGATCGACCGCCTGATCGCGATGGGCATCGGCCGGGCGGGCCAGCGCGTGCTGGACGCGGGCGCGGGCACTGGCCTGCTGGGCGGCGCGTTCGCCGATTGCGCCGTGACGTGCGCCGACCCGAGCCGCGCCCTGCTCGCCCACGCGCCGGGGTCACGTGTGTGCGCGGTCGCGGAGCGGTTGCCGTTCGCCGATCGGACGTTCGACGCGGTCACTTGCGCACAGGCCTGGCACTGGTTCGACCGGCGGGTGGCCCCGCGCGAGGCCCTGCGCGTCCTGACGCCCGGGGGGCCGCTGGCCATCGTCTACCAGACCCACCTGCCGATCGCCGGGAACCTTGCCGGTGAGACGGAGCGGCTGATCGCCCGGCACCGGCCGCGGTGGCGTCACGCCGGCGCCGCGGGGATCAACGGTCAGGCACTGATCGACCTGACGGCCGCGGGGTTTGCAGGCATCGAGAGCTTCACGTTCGATGTCGCGATCGAGTTTACGGGCGAGGGTTGGGCGGGGTACGTCCGCACGTGGAGCGCGCTGGCGCCGACGCTCGGCGGGCCCGGACTGGAGGCGTTCGACGCGGATTTGCGGGGATTCGTCGCCGACCGGTTTTGCGATGGGGGGACGGTCGCGGTGCCGCACCGGGTGTTTGCCGCGGTCGGGTACAAGCCCAGCTGACGTACGTCGAGGAGATCGCGGTCCGTGCCTCACTGAAGTGAGCACGCCGGCACACATTCCCCGCGCCCGCTTGCCGCGCGCGGCTCGCTCCTATAATGATGGACATCGGAATCGTCCGGGAGCACTTAATATGTCCGACAACACCGCCAGCACCGACCGCATCGACCGCTTCAAGTTTATGGCCGACGCGGACCCGACCAACGAGATGGCCCACCTGTCGCTGGGCAAGGCGTACATCGACGCCGGCCGGTTCGCCGACGCCCTCGAGCCCCTCCGCAAGGCCGTCGAGATCAAGAAGGACTTCTCCAAGGCCTACCACCTGCTCGGCCAAGCCCAGCTCAAGGTCGGCAACCAGGGCGAGGCCGTCGCCACGCTTACGCAGGGCGTCAAGATCGCCGACGAGCGCGGCGACATCCTCCCGCGCAACGACATGGTCGACCTGCTCAAGTCGGTCGGCGCGGCCGTCCCCGAGATCAAGCAGGCGGCCGGGCCCGCGGTCGCCGTCGGCGAGGGCGAGGTGATGTGCCGCCGGTGCGGCAAGGTCGGCCCGAAGCTCGAAAAGCCCCCGTTCCGCAACGAGATGGGCCAGAAGATCTTCGCCCAGACCTGCGTCCCCTGCTGGCGGGAGGCCATAGGCCTGGGCACGAAGGTGATCAACGAGTTGCGCCTGGAGCTGGCGGACCCGCGGGCGCAGAAGGTGTGGGACCAGAACGTGCGCGAGTTTTTGAACCTGGAGTAATCGGGAGGGCGAGGCTCCGTCCGAGCCGTTTGCGAATAGCGCGGGGTGCCCCCGCGGCTCGGACGGAGCCTCGCCCTCCCCGATCCCCGCGGATACATTCCCCCCCATGGCCCGCAAGCTCGGCGACGAACTCTCCTCCACCGACCTCTCGTTCCTCCGTGCCCTGTCCCGCCAGTTCCCGACCGTCAACTCGGCCGAGGCGGAGATCGCGCGGCTGTCGGCGATCCTCACGCTGCCCAAGGGCACGGTCCACGTCATCTCCGACATCCACGGCGAAGACCAGAAACTCCGGCACGTCATCAACAACGCGTCCGGGACGCTCCGGCCCGTCGTCGAGCGGCTGTTCAAGAACCGCATGTCGCCCGCGGACTTCGAGACGTTCGTGACGCTGACGTTCTACCCGGCCGAAGTCACCCAGCGGCTCGAGCAGTCGCTGACGGCGCCGGCCGAGCTCCGCGCGTTCGCCGTCCGCACGCTCCGCGCCCAGTTCGAGCTCGGCCGGGTGCTCGGGGCCAAGTACAGCCTTAAGCGCGCGATGGAGGTCGTGCCGGCCGAGTACCGCGATTTGATGAGCGAGATGCTCTACGCGCCCGCCGCCGACCGCGGGCCGGAGTTCCTCGAGGCCATGGTCGACCAGTTGCTCGCGCGCGGGCGCGTGCTCCACCTGGTTCACATCACCGGGCGGCTCGTGCGCAACCTGGCGATCTACGAGCTGATCATCGGGGGCGATTGCTGGGACCGCGGCCCGCGCGGCGACCGGGTCGTCGACTACCTCCGCCAGCAGCCCAACGTGTCGTTCATCTGGGGCAACCACGACGCCGCCTGGATCGGGGCCGCGCTCGGGCACGACGCGCTGATCTGCACCGTCCTGCGCGTCTCGCTGCGGTACCGTCGGATCGCCCAGATCGACGAGGGGTACTCGATCCCGCTGACCCCGCTCGAGCACCTGGCGCGTACCGTCTACGGCGATGACCCGGCCAAGCACTTCATGCCCAAGAGCCCGGGCATGCGCCCGATGGAGCTCGTCGCCCGCATGCAGAAGGCGGCGGCGGTCATGCAGTTCAAGCTCGAGGGGCAGATGATCGCCCGCAACCCGCACTGGGCGATGGAGCACCGCCGGCTCTTGCACCGGATCGACTTCGCCAAGGGCACGATCACGATCGACGGCGTCACCTACGCGCTGCGCGACACCGCCCTCCCCACGGTCGACCCGACCAACCCGTACGAGCTGTCGGCCGACGAGGCGCTGTGCCTGTCGCGCCTGCGCGGGTCGTTCCTGGCCAGCCAGAAGCTCCAGGAGCACGTCCGGTACGTGGTTGGGAACGGGTCGATGTACCTGCGGCGGGACGAGCACCTGATCTTCCACGGGTGCGTGCCGTGCGACGAGTTCGGGGGGTTCCTGGCGCTGGAGGTCGACGGCCGACCGGTCGCCGGCCGCTCGCTGTTCGACGCGATCGAAACCGTCGTCCTCCGGGCCGTCGAGACGGGCGCGCGGGCCGACCTGGACTTCCTGTGGTACCTGTGGAGCGGCCCGCGGTCGCCCTTGTTCGGGAAGGACCGGATCGCCACGTTCGAGCGCGACTTCATCGCCGACAAGACCCCGCACCACGAGACGAAGGACCCGTACTTCGCCCTGATCCACGAGGTCGAGTTCTGCGAGAAGGTGCTGAAGGAGTTCGACGTCGACCCGGCGCGCGGGCTGATCGTCAACGGCCACGTCCCGGTCAAGATCGAGAAGGGCGAGAGCCCGCTCAAGCGCTCGGGGAAGGCGATCACGATCGACGGCGCGTTCTCCGAGGCGTACGGCGACCACGGGTTCACGCTCGTGCTCGAGGCCGACAAGACCGTGCTCGCGCGGCACCACCACTTCGAGTCGGTCGAGGCGGCGGTCCGCGACGGGATCGACATCGTGCCCCAGACCGAGGTCATCCGCGGCTGGGGCGCCCCCCGGCGCATGGCCGACACCGAGCGCGGGCAGCAGTTCAAGGCGGAGATCGAAATGCTCGAGCGGCTGGTGTTGGCGTACCGGACGAACCGGATCAGGCAGAAGGGGTAGGGGAGCGCAAAAACGAAAAGACGAAAAGCGTAAAGG
>DASPKW010000350.1:0-32296 GCA_035627895.1 Tepidisphaeraceae bacterium
TGTTCGTGCGGATGTCCGCGGCGGCATTGCCCTCGAACACGACGAGATCGCCTGGGGCGCCGTCGCCGTTGTACTTCTGCTTCACCATCTCCTGCACGTTGTCGAGGTAGACGTCTCGCTTCTCGTCGGGCAGCCAGGCAACCTGGAACGGGCTGTTGCCTTCGACGAGCCCGCCGGCGTCGTTGTAGATCGCCTCGCCGGGGCGGCTGAGGAGCCGCGCGGCGGAGTTGCCGTCGCCGAGGATCAGCTGCGAGTCCGCCTCGCTCGTCTGCAGCGCGATGCGCACCGCCATCTGGCCGATCGTCGAGCGCGACAGCCCGCTCGTCCCGCCGATCGTCTGGCTGCCGAGGAAGACGTGGATCCCGAACGCGCGGCCCTGGCGGACCAGGCGGTCGATCAGCGTGCTCGAATCCTGGGCGAGCTTGTCGTCCTCGCTGAAGAACTCCTGGAATTCGTCGATCACGAGCAGCACGCGCGGCATCGGCCCGCTGCCCGAATCGCGGAAGCTCGCGAGGTCCTGCACGCCCAGCTTGCGGAAGATCTCGCCGCGGCGGGTTAGCTCGGCGTCCAGCCGCTGGAGCACCGACAGGCCGAACTCGCGGTCCGACTCGACGGCGATCGCCCGCGCGTGCGGGAGCTCGTGGCTCGCGTAGGTCTTGAACTCGACGCCCTTCTTGAAGTCGATCAGGTACAGCTCGACCTCGTCGGGCCGGTACCACATCGCGATGTTCGTCACCATCGCGTGCAGCAGGGTCGACTTACCCGATCCCGTCTTACCCGCCACCAGCGCGTGCTGGGCGACACCCTTGCCGAGCTTGAGGCTCTGCAGGCGCGTCGCCCCCATCCGCCCGACGGGCACGTCCAGGTCCTTCTTCGCCGTCCGCGTCCAGAACTCGCCCTCGTTCCGCGGGGCGATCTGCCAGAAGGGGACTTCGACCCGGTTCGCGTCCTTCGCGTACCGCCCGACCACGTCCATCATCTCCGTCAGCGTCGCCTCGTTCGGCGGGGCATCCACCTTCAGCGGGAACTGTTTGAACACCTCGTCCCGCCAGACGAACCGCCCGTTCTGGCGGACCAGGTTGACGCTGTGCGCCTCCAGCTCGTCGAAGTGCGCGCCCTGCGGCATCGGCACCCGCGTGTCGCGGACGACCAGCGTGTACACGCCGCACCGCGCGCCCGTGCTCGCGATCGAACTGAGCCGCCGGAAGCTGTCGCCCTCGAAACCTACGGGGAAGTCCGCGATCACCAAAAACCGGTACGGCTCGGCGAGCTCGCCCGCCTGCGCGTTGTACTCGTCGATCGTCTCGTACTCGTTCCGCAAATACTTCTGGATGACCGTCTCCATGTGCTCGGTCAGGTTCAGGAGGCGCTGCTCAATGTGCTCGCGCTCGGTCCAGATCCGGCTGCCGACCAGCGACTCGTCGTGGTCCGCCAGGTGCATGAACCCGGCGAAGTTCTGCCCGAGCCCGACGGGGTCGATGATCGTGAACTTCACGCGGCCCGCGGGCATGTTCGTCAGCAGCCGCGCCATCACCATCTGCATCGCCGCCATCGCCTCGGGCCGGCCCTCGCGGTCCGTGTGGATCAAGAGCGACGACTGCCGGGGGAACGCCAAATTCGCCGGCACGCTGAACGCCGCCGGTAGCGCCAGCTTTTGCGGCACCTGGTCCGTGATCGCCTTCAGGTCCACCTCGAGCTCGCCGAACCGGATGAGCTGGGCGAACCGCTTGGGCGGCGTCCAATCCTTCCAGTTCACGCTCGACCAGTCGTACACGACCTCGCCCTCGCGCCCGCCGCCCGTCTGCTCGATCGGCCGGGCGATCCGGGCCAGCCCGTCCTTCCACTTCATCTCCAGCGCCGCCCGCGCGGCCGCGTGTCGCTGCTTGATGTCCGCGACCTTCGCCTTGTGCTTGGCCTCGATCTGCTCGTGCTCCTTGGTCAGCTTGGCCTTGAGATCGGCCAGGTGTCGCTCGAGCGAGTCGTTCGCCTCCTTGTTAAGCGCGTCCCGTCGCTCGGTGTGGCCCTTGGTCTTGGCGGCCGTGTCCGCGTCAATCGCGGCGATCGCCGCCTTCTTCCGCTCGCCCAACGTCGTCAGCATCGGCTGGAACTTCTGCTTCGCCGCCCCCACCTCGCCGGCGCGCTTCTGCGCCGCCTCCTCGGCCCGCCGCGCCAGCGCCTCCAGCGTCTGCTCGTGGTCATGCCGCGACGCCTTGCGCGTCTCGTCCAGCGCCTTGTGCGTGCGGGTCCATTGCCGCTTGAGGCTCTTCTTCGCCGCCGACCGGATCACCAGCAGCAGGGCGATCGACCCGACGAGGGTCGCCCCGCCGGCGATCACGTAAGGGTCGGGCTTGAACGCCTTCTCCATGTTCATCACGTAGGTCGCGCCGCCCGCGATCGCCAGGAGCACGAACACGATCAGGATCGGGCGCGCGCCCACGAACAACCGCGGCGCGAACAACGCCTCGAGCTTGGCGATCTCGGCGACCGCCGCGTCGCGCTTGGCCGCGAAGTTCCCCGGCCCCGAGGACTCGCCCGCCATCGCCGCCGCGTCGATCTCGTTGGCCTTGTGCTTGTACAGCTTGAGCAGGTCCTGGGCCTTCTCCTCCAGCGCGTCCGTCTCCTCGCCCTGCGCTTTCAGGTCGTCCTTGGCCTTGCGCTGCTCGACCCGAACCTGCGCCTGCCGGGCCTCGAGCTCGGCGTCCGCCAGCCACACCGCCTCGTCGTACGCCTTCTTGACCTTCGCCTCCTGCGGGCCGAAGTCGAGCTGCACCTTCTTCTTCCCCTTCGCGTCCGCGTCCCGCGCCACCGCCGTCGACTGGTCGTACTCCGCCTTGATCCGCCCGGCCCGCTCGGCGTGCTTCTCGCGCACCTGCCCCTCGGCGTTCTTCGCCCGCTCGTCCGCGCCCCACACCGACCGCTCGTGGTCCTTCGCCTCCTTCGCCAACTCCGCCGCCCGAGCCTCCTCGATCTGCCGCTCCTCCGCCGCGCACTGCGTCGACAATTCCACAAGCTCGCGCAGCGCCGCGCGCTGCCGCTCGCGCTCCGACGGACCCTTGTCCTTCACCGCCGGCGCCGGGGGCCCGGCGTGACCGTTCCCGTTCGCGGCCGCCGCCTCACCCGCGCGCTCGATGTTGTCCTGAACCGGTGTCTGTTCCATGGTGTGCTTTCTCGACCCCGTTCCGACTCACCACCCCCGATGCCACGTTCGCTCGACCGCCCGGACCGCGCTCCCCTTCGGGCGGCGCTGACGCTTGCCCTAGGGGTCGCGGCTAAACGGGTTGGTCACGAGCTCGTCGCTCGCCGTCACTCGCAATCCCGCTTGATCTGCCCGAGCAGCTGCGCCATCACGTCCATTGCCCCCACCGCGCTCCGCAGGTCCTGCTCCAATGGGATCACGTGCTTCTTCTCGAACCGCTCGGCGTTCGCGTCCTTCCAGACCCCTCTGCATTCCAACCACGCGTTTGTGAGCTCCTTGAGCGACTTGCTCAACTGCCCGCGACCTTCGTACACGCCCATGTCGACCTCCGATGTCGTGTCACTCCCGTTCCTCGGCCGTCCGCGCACCGCGACTCCCGCGTTCCGCGGAAATCCGACTCCACAGGAGTCGGCGTGGACCGATTCGCCTCACCCGGACTTCTCCAGGAACCCGCTCCACACGTCCACCCCGCGCTCGTCCAGCACCACGTCCACGCCCGTCGAACCAACAATGGCCAGGTATCCGCGCGGCAGCGCCAGCACTTCCACCAGGTCGGGCCGGGCTTCGGTAAGGTGTGCCACCGTCACGCCCACGCGGTTCGGCGGCGCGACCTTTCCGTCCTCGTCCGGCTCCGACTCGGTCGTCCCGAAAAACCACCCCGAGTCGTCCGCCGCGCCCTCGCCGGGCAGGCCGCGCTCCATGTAAACGCGCTCGGACTTCCACACGTCTTTCTCGACCACCACCAACGCACCCGGCCCGGGGATCGTGCGGGCCGCCTCGATCTTCGCCACCAGCGGCCGTTCGCGGTCGCTGATCAGCCCGTCCGACCACGACTCGAGCCGCAGGTCTGCCGCCGGCGCCCCGGCCCGCTCGACCGCTTTGGTCTTCTTCCGCAGCGGCGAGTAGTCCTTCGTGCCCAGCGAGGCCAGCGTCGCCGCCGCCCGGGCCATCGCCTTGGCCGCCTCGGTGGATTCGGCGATCGTCCCGGTCGACGAGATCGTCAGCCCCGCGTACGCCCGCACCGCCGCGATCATCTTGTCCAGTCGCGCCACGGCCAGCGGCACGTCGGACGACACGCCCGTCGACAGCCGCTGCACCCCGCCCTTGTAATTCGACAGTTCCTTCTGAAGCTTGGGCCCGTACCGCCGGACGTTCTTGAGCTTCTGTTCGGCCTCCTCCAGCCGCCGTTGCGCCATCTTCAGCAGTTTCTCCTCTTCCACGGCACTCTGCGTGCTGCCGGTCGGCGACTTGAACAGCTTCTTCTGCCGGACTGCGTCCTTGCACCGCTCGACCTCTTCGTGCCGCTTGCGGATCTGCCCGCCCCAGTACGTCTGGGCCTCAGTCTCGAGCCACACGAGCACGCGCTGCGCCTCGGCCTCGGCGTCCGCGAGCGCCGTCCCCGTCGTCTCGGCGAACCGCACCAGCGACTGCCGAAACGCCTGCAACGCGTCTACGTTGTCGACCCGCGCCCATGAGCTCATGGCGACCTCCGAAGTGGCGAGTTACGAGTTGCGAGTTGCGAGTAAAGCCACCGCAGTTCCTCGTGTTTGCTCGCAACTCACAACTCGCAACTCGCAACTACCGCGATTTCAAATACTCCTCAATCAGGTTCGCCTTCTTCCCGAGGAACTGCACGTGCTGGTGCGAGGCTTCGAGGAACAGGCTCAGCGCCCGGGCCGTCTGCTCGAACGCCTCGCTGAACTTTTTCTGTTCCTGGTCGCGCCAGGTGCTTTCCAGGTTTCGCAGCTTGCCGTGGATGTTCCCGACGAGCGACTGGAGCTCGTTGTTGAACCGGTTGAGGTCCTGGGAGAACCGCCTGAGTTCGCCCGGGTCTACGTGAGCCTTCGACATGTGGACTTGCCTCCGTCGTGCGCCCGGCCGACCGCCGGGGGACACCGCCCTAACGCTCGCCGCCCGCACAAATTGTGCGACGCGCCCGGGAGAGTATATCGCGGCGGCAGGCAAGGGCGACAGGGCCGGCGCCGAGGATCCGTGACGACGAATCTGATCACTGCTTGAGGCGGGCGCCCGACACGCCGGATTCGGAGCGTCAGGCGACGGGTCGGATTCTGCGGCAGATGTCGAACATTCCCCATAGGGTGCTCAGCCCCGCGACAACGTCGCGCCCGGGACCGCAGTAACCTGCATGACGCTCGATTCCAATCCCATCCGAGGAGACGCCCGCATGCCGTCGACCCACCTCCGGCTGACGTTCCTTCTTCTCCTCGCCTCGGCCACCGCTCACGCGGCGGACGCGCCCGCGGCGGTCAAGTTCGACCGCGTCACCGGCGAGGCGAACGGCACCGCCGCCGCGTTCAGCGCCTGGCACAAGGTCGAGATGGAGCGCCAGGGCGGGCCGGGCAAGCAGAGCCACGGGTGGTGGCCGTGGGGCTTGCGCGCCGCCGATTTCGACAACGACGGCGTCCCCGATCTCCTCCCGTCCCACCACGGCACGCCCCACTCGATCGTCCTCCGCGGCACGCGCACCCCCGCCGGCACGTTGACGTTTGCCGACGTCACCAAGCAGTTCGGCGTCGACGGCCGCGACCTGCCCTGGGCCGACGACCGCCCGTGGGTCTGGGACTTCGACGGCGACGGGTTCCTCGACCTCGCGGGGTTCAGCGACGAGGCGACGTCGCGGGCCGCCTTCAACGCGGCGGGCAAGCGATTCGTCCCGTTCAAGGACGACCCGTTCAAGTCATTGGCGCACCCGCGCGAGGTCGTCGACCTCAACGGCGACGGCTATCTGGATGTGGACGGCGGCAGCAAGGGCCAGTGGTTCTACGTGCCGGACAAGAAGACGTTCCGCCGCGACCCGGCGGCGCGCTTCGCGCCGCCCGCGGGCGTGCCGGAGGGCGTGGTCATGGAGTTCGCGGAGTTGAAGAAGGTGCACCGGTTCTTCGGGGTCGACTTCCTCACCCACAACCTCATCGGCTACGACACGGTCGGCTACGACCCCCGCCCGATCGACCTTGACGGTGACGGCCGGGGCGACGTCGTCGTCAGCGGCTCGGGTGGCTACGGCGCCGCCTACGCCGGCCGATACCTGATCCGCCAGGCCGACGACAAGCTCGTCGACCGCACCGCCGAGCTCGGGCTGCCGACCGCCGGCGCGGCGATCCTCGTCCGCGACCTGACCGGCGACGGGCTCCCCGAAGTGCTCATCGTCTCGAATAAGTCCGGCGGCACCGACGGCGGGTTGTTCGTCAACTCCGCGGGCGGAAAGTTCCGCCGGGCCGACGGGCCGATGTCCAACTTCCTCGACAGGCGCGGGCCGTACGTCATCCGCGCCTACCCGGCCGACTTCGACAATGACGGGCGGACCGACCTCGTTCTTTCCAACCCGCGGATGGGGATGGCCGCCGTCTACCACAACCAGGGCGACGGCCGGTTCGCCGAGGTGCTCAAGCTGAGCGGGTGCTGGGATTCGAACCCGGCCGTCGTCGCCGACCTCGACGCCGACGGGCGCACCGACCTGGCCGTGGGACTGCGCGCCGCCAAGGACTCGCCCGGCGAGATCCAACTTTTCCTCAACCGCTCGCCCAATCCCGGGCACTTCGCGTCAATCGCCCCCCGAATGGCCGCCCCGAACCCGTTCGCGGTCGGCGCGGTGGTCGAAGTCTTCGCCGCGGGCCAAATTGGTTCTCCGACCGCGCGTCCCCTCGCGGTCGAGAAGGCCCGGCTGGACGGCTCCCCGATCCTGACCGGCCTGGGCGAAGCGACGCGCTGCGACGTCCGCGTCACGTTCCCGGGCGGGCGGGTGGTGGAGCGAAAGAGCGTGGAGGCGGGCCGGCCGGTGACGATCGCGCCGTAGTCATTGCAAACCCCAGTTTAGCCGCGACCCGGAGGGTGAGCCTCAGGCGAACCCGCAGGCGAGCGCGTCGTGTCACGGGGAGCGCTGAACGCGTCCCGCTCGCGACTTCGTCGCGAATCCGACTCCACAGGAGTCGGCGTGGGGAATGCAGCAGCGAACTTTAACGCCGGCGCCGGCGCCCCAGCCACACGCCCGCCCCGACAACGATCACCCCGATCGCCCCCGGCTCTGGTGCCGACACCGCGAAGTACGTGAGCTCGTTCCCGTCGACGTGCACGGTCAGCGTGTGCAGTTCCGTGTCGCGGACGAAGGTCGGGTCGCCGTCCAGGCGAACCCAGTTGCCGGCCTCGTACTTCCAGAGCTTGAGGACGTTCTCGTCGAGGCCGAGGTCGGCCGCCAACGCGGCGTCGTAGCGGACCGCCAGGTCGACACCGCCGGTGGTCAGCGGCTCGCCGTCCGCCCCGGTCAGGCTCCAACTCCACAGGCCGATGAAGTGGTGACCTTCCGGCCGCGCCGGGACGTCGTCGCGGTCGAGCGCGAGCAGCGAGATGGCCAGGTCGCCCACATCGGCCGCGTCGGTGACCGTAGCGCGGACGGCGTTCACGTAACTGATCGTCGGCGTCGCCGCGTCGTCGCCCCACGTGTACGTGCCGGTCCCCGCGGCCGTGCCGATTACCGGTAGGGCCAGCGCGCCCTTATTCAAGGCGTACCAGCCCCGCGTGTCGCGGTTGCGGTAGTTGCGGTCGACGTGCGCGAACGACGTCAGGTCGAGCGTGCGGAGCTGGCCGTAACCGTCGGCGATGACTTGGCCGCCGTTGGTCAGCGTGCCGGTCAGGCCGACCTTGCCCCACCCGCGGAGCGTCGCCTTGGCCGACAGCGAGCCGCCGACCTTCAGGTCGACCCCGCGCCCGTCGCCGGTCTCGGTGACTTGGCCGGTGCCGCCCGCCCCGCCGATCAGGAACACGCCTTCGCCCGCCGAGCCGATCTCGAGCGAGTGCGCCGCCGCCAGTGGGCCGTTCGGCGTGCGCCGGATCGCCAGTTCGCCGCCGGTGAGTTGATACAGGCCCCGGCCCGACGTCATCACGCCCATGAACAGCGCGTCGACCGCGTTCGTGCCCCCGGTCTGAATCGCCACGCCGGTCCCGGAGTACCCCAGGACGACCTCGGCGCTGACGGCCGACTGTCCGGCGTCCACTTGGAACAGCGCCGGCCCGCGCCCGCCGGAAAGCACCTGGTCGAACGTCTCGGCCCCCGCGGCTTGGTACGCCGTGCTGATCTGCAGCACGCCGCCCGAGGTCGTCCCGCCGAACGGCGCGGCCGGCGTCGTCTCGGGCACGGGGATCGGCTGCGGCGCCGGTTGCACCACCGGGCCGGGCGCCGGCGTCGGGACGTCCGTTGCTGGGGTCTGAGGCGGAGCCGCCCAGTCCGGAATGGTCGCCATCACCGCGCGCGGCCCAATATTCGACGCGGATTGCCAATTCGAACCGCTCGCCACCGCGACCAGCCGGCCGCCCGACCCACTCGCGCCGTTCGCGCCCGACCCACTCGCGCCGTTCGCGCTCGATCCGCCGCCGGCCGAATCCGCGTTCGCGCGGTCGTATACATATGTGCCCCCGCCACCGCCAGAACCGCTCGCGTGTCCCGCCTGGCCGCCCGAACCGTTCCGCGAGGCGAGGACGGTGCTGCTGACCGGCGACTTGCCGGTGCCGCTGTTGAGCCCCCCGGCCGTCACGGGCTTGGGCACCGTGACCACCAGCCCGGAACCGTCGCCCGGGCCGGCATTGAGTTCCGGGCCCAGCGCCGCCAGCCCGTCGTCGGGTCGGTGGCCTTGAACTTCGAGCTTCCGCGGTGCCGCGGGCGGGCGGAACCCGTCGGACGCGACGTCCGTCCGGGGCTTTACTCCACCACGGCCCGGCGGCAACGGCGGCTCCTGTGGTCCGGTCCCACCGCTCGCGCCCCCGCTACCGCCGCCACCCCCGCCGCCGCTCGCGTAAGCGGGTGTGGGCTGATTCGAACCGCCGGGCTTGGGCGCAACCGGTGGCGCGTCGGTGGCGACGGCGCTCGTCCCGGGCGTCGGGCCGACATCGCGCCAGGCCGGGGACCGCAGGCCGGCGATCTGCGCGTCGACCGCACCGCCGATCGAGGGCGTGATGGGCGGTGGCGGCTGCTGAGATCTGGCGACTTTGGGATTCGAATCGGTAACGAGCGGGCGCCCGCCGGCGGCGCGATTGTCCATGCCGACCCACTGCGGCGCGGGCGCGGCCGGGCCGCCCGCGATCGCCTGGTCGTCTTGATTCTTTGTCGCTTCGACCCGCATCTCGGGCAGCGCGTCCCCGCCCTTGAACAGCTTCTCGATCAGCCGGCTCGGCGCGAAATCGCCCAACCGGGGCAGGCCGAGCATGCCGACGTGGGCCGCGACTTCCGCGCCGGCCGCGAATGCGCCGCCCGCGAACAGTGCGAAACTGGCGGCAATCTTCACCCGCGCGGCGGCGATGGCGACCCCGGCGTTCCGGGCGAGGCTGGCGACCTCGGCGGAGACGAGCCCGCACGCGTACGGGTGCCCGGCCGACATCCACAGCGCCGCCTGCGCCGTCGACTCGATCATCCGCTGGCTCACGACCGACCGAATGACCTCGGTCAGCAGTACGCCGAACATGACGGCCGACAGCGCCACCCCGCGCTTGGACAGTCGCTTGCCCAGCATCTCCCGCGCGCGGTGCAGGCGGACGCCGAGCGTGTTCGTGCGGCAGCCGAGCTCCTTGGCCATCTCCTCCCGGCTCATCCCGCCGTAGTAGTGCAGCAGCAGGGGGGCCCGGTATTTGGCCGGCAGCTGGTCGATTTCTTCCTGGATGACGTGGCGGAGCTCTTCCCACCCGGCGGCGCGGTCGGGCGCGTGGCCGTTACCGTCGCCGTTCGAGGCGGATTCGCGGAGGCGGTCTTCGCGGGCGAAGGAGTGCTTTTCTTCACGGGTCTTCCGGCGCCGGCGCGAGCGGTTGATGTCGAGCGACATCCGCCTGGCGACCTGCTGGAGCCACGGCCCGATCGCGAGGATCTGCTGTCCCGAGCGGGCCTGGACGGCCAGGGAGAGGAACGCGGCCTGGGTGGCGTCTTCGGAGTCGTGGCGGTTGGAGGTGACCTCGTAGCAGACGTTGTAGACCATCGCGCCGTAACGGCGCACGATCTCCTCGAACGGTGACTGGTCTCCCGTTCGCGCAAACTCGGCTAGCAGCTCCCGCGGGTCCCGCGGGGGGCACTCGGCGGCCAGATCGATCAAGACGAACTCCTCCCGGTACTCCTCACCAGACGCCGCACACGGTAGCACATTACCGGACAGTGGTGGAAGTCATTCAGTTGGGCCGACAGCGGGATCCTCGGGAAATCGGTAAGTGGTGTGGGTTGAAACGTTTGTGACGCGAGTTACGCCCGGGTGTGAGTTCTTGCCGATCGTGCGGGGGCGTGGCATTAAACGCCACGAGCGCTATTCGTTGACAGGGGTTAGGTTTACCCCTACAACGGCCGCGCCTCCCAACCGGGATGGCGTTGTGGCGACACCAATGGACCTGACAACCGGCGCGACTTACGGCACGGGGCAGCGGGACATTACTAGTAGTGCGTTGGCGGTTTGGCATCAGCCGCAGTCGATGTTTGAGATCGTCTTTGGGGGCCCGGCGGGGGTTTGGCAGGGGCTGCTCGCGAGCGTCATCATTATCGCGGCGGGATTTGGGGCGATGGTGCTGCTGATCGCGATGATGTCGATCTGGTGGGAGCGGAAGGTCTCCGGGCACATGCAAAGCCGGATCGGGCCGAACCGGGTGGGGCCGATCGGACTGCTACAGTCGCTGGCGGACGGGATCAAGCTGATCAGCAAGGAGGATCTGATCCCGGCGGGGGCGGATCGGCTGCTATACCGGTCGGCGCCTTACCTGGCGTTCGCGCCGGTGTTCGTGGCGTTCATGGCGCTGCCGATGGGGCCGAGCATGACGTTCGAGCCGCGACTGGCGGCGGGCGTGTTCTGGATTTTGGCGGTGATGAGCGTCGAGGTGATCGGCGTGATCCTGGCGGGGTGGGCGTCGAACAACAAGTGGTCGCTGTACGGCGGGATGCGCGTTGCCTGTCAGATGGTGAGTTACGAGATCCCACTCGGGCTGGCGATTGTGGTGGCCGTGATGAGCGCGGGGACCCTGAACCTCGTTGAGCTCGGCCAGATGCAGGGCGGGGGGATTCACACGTGGGTCGTGTTCCGCAACCCGTTCGTACTCGGGGCGTTCTTCGTGTACTTCGTGGCGGGGCTGGCGAGCAACAAGCGGGCCCCGTTCGATTTGCCGGAGAGCGAGAGCGAACTGGTGGCGGGGTATCACACCGAGTACAGCGGGATGCGGTTCGCGTTCTTCTTCTTCGCGGAGTACGCGGCGATGTTCGTCGTGGGCGGGATTCAGGTCGCGCTGTTCCTGGGCGGGTGGAACGACCCGTTCGGGCTCATCGGGTATTACCACGCCAAGTTCTCGGCGGACCCGGCGGCGCACAGTGCGGGCCTGATCGCAGTGAACCTGATCGCCGTCGCGATCTTTATGGCGAAGGTGACGGGATTGGTGTTCGTGCAGATGTGGCTGCGGTGGACGCTGCCGCGGCCGCGGATCGACCAGGTGCTGTACGCGTGCGTGAAGGTGCTTTTGCCGGCGAGCTGCGTGTTGTTGATCGGCGGGGCGCTTTGGGAGTTGTTTCTGCCGGGGTGGGAACAGGGCGTGGTGAGCCGGCCCATCCCGTGGGTGGATTATTCGCCCTGGAGTTGGGCGGAGTGGGCGCGCGGCGGGGCGAGCGCGACGCTCGTGATGCGGTCGATCCTGGCGGGCCTGGCCGTGATCGGGATGGGGTTGGTGGTCGCGTGGGTCGGGTATGCAATCGTGACGGGGAAACGCGTAAGGCCGCGGCTGTCGGAGGCGGAGGCAATCACGGATTGATGTCAAATGTCCGAAGGCAAATGCCAAAAGTGAGACGCGGAAGGCCGGCGCATTGATCGATGCTTGAAGGGATTGCTGGGCAGACCAGAATGTCTGCCCCACTGTTAAAAAATGGATTGGATCGCCACCGCAACCACGCAGCCCGCTCCAAGCGCGCACGACGCGCGCGCGGTTTCGTCGGCGCTCTTCTGGTTACTGGCGATCGTCACGGGGGGCGGTGCGCTCGGCGTCGTGATCTCGCGCGAGATCGTGCGGACGGCGGTCTCGCTGCTGGTCACGCTCGTGGGCGTGGCGGGGGTTTACTTTCTGCTCGACAGCGAGTTCCTCGCGGCGGCGCAGCTCGTGATCTACGTGGGCGGGACGCTCATCCTGATCATCTTCGGCGTGATGCTGACGAGCCAGAAGGGGCTCGAGCATGCGGGGCCGTCGCTCGGCGAGGTCGTGGTCGGCGGGACGGTGTGCGCCGTCTTGCTGGCGGCGCTGGTGCTGGCGATCGACGGGGCGTTCGGGGCGGGAGAGGCGCCGGCGGGCGCGCGGGCGACGCCCGAGGGGGCGGCGTATCCGGTGGCGGGGCTCGGCCAGGCGCTGCTCGGCGATTACCTGGTGCCGTTCGAGTTGGCGAGCGTGGTGTTGCTGGTGGTGATGATCGGGGCGGCGTACCTGGCGAAGGCGCGGAAGCGCGAGCGGTCGACGACGGTGCGGGGCGAGCGGGGGAGGCCGTCATGATCCACCTCCTCGGATCCACGTCCGTCGGCTTGCCGCACTTCCTGGTGCTCGGGGCGGTGCTGTTCGTCTGCGGCCTGTTGGCGATGATGGTCAAGCGGAACGCGATCGGCATCTTGATGGGCGTCGAGCTGATCCTGAACGCGGCGAACGTGAACCTGGTGGCGTTCAACAAGTATCTGTGGGCCGGCGACCGGTTGGCGGGCAAGCCGGCACTGGAAGGGCAGGTGTTCGCGCTGTTCGTGATCGTGTTGGCGGCGGCCGAGGCGGCGGTGGCCCTGGCGATCTTTTTGAACTACTACAACAACTACGCCACGGTGGACGTGGAGCGCGGGACGGAGTTGAAGGGGTGAGGAGAGGAGTAGCCGGTAGACAGTAGTCAGTAGCTGAAGATGGCACGCTGACGACCGATGACACCCGGATGCGATTCGACCGCCGACGGCTTTGCCACCGACTGCTGGATACTGGCTACTGACTACGTCCCCGATGCTCACCACCCTTCTCATCCTCGCGACGCTCCTCCCGCTGCTCGCGTTCGGCGTGCTGGCGGCCGTCGGGCGGCGGATGGGAAGCCCGCTCGCGGGGATCGTCGGCATCGTCATGATCGCCGGGTCGTTCGTCTGTTCCCTGGCGGCGATGATCGTCTGGCTGTCGCTCGAGACGGCGAGCGGGACGGCGCCGGGGGCGGGGGGACAGCCGTACGTGCGGATGCTCGACTGGGTGCCCGTGGGCAAGTCGGGGGCGAACAACGGGTGGCTCCAGGTCGGCATCCACGTCGACTCGCTGACGATCGTGATGTTCACGATGGTCACGCTGGTCGCGACGCTCGTGTTCGTGTTCTCGCTGGGGTACATGCGGGACGACAAGCGGTTCGCCCGCTATTACACGTACCTCTCGCTCTTCTGCTTCTCGATGCTGGGGCTGGTGCTGGGGAGCACGCTGCTGCAGATCTTCATCTTCTGGGAGCTGGTGGGGCTCTGCTCGTACCTGCTGATCGGGTTCTGGTACGAGAAGAAGCCGGCGGCGCAGGCGGCGCTTAAGGCATTCGTCGTCAACCGCGTGGGGGACGTGGGGTTTTTGATCGGCATCGGCATCCTGTTCTACTCCCTCGGAAATGTGTCGCTGCTGGACGTGTACCGCTATCTCGGGAATGCCGGATCGCTCGCGACGGATCAGGCGATCGTCTTGCCGGCCGCGGGCGCGGCGAATGCGGGGGCGGTGGTCTCGGCGGGCGGGGCGAACACGATCACGGTCGGCCTGCTGACGGTCGTCGGGCTCTGTCTGTTCCTCGGGGCGGCGGGGAAGAGCGCGCAGTTCCCGCTGCACAACTGGCTGCCCGACGCGATGGAGGGGCCGACGCCGGTCAGCGCGCTGATCCACGCGGCGACGATGGTGGCGGCGGGGGTCTACCTGCTGGCGCGCGTGTTCCCGATTTTGACGCCGGACGCGAAGCTCGTGATCGCGATCGTCGGGTGCGTGACGCTGGCGATGGGGGCGCTGATCGCGCTGGCCCAGACGGACATCAAGCGGCTGCTGGCGTACTCGACAGTGTCGCAGCTCGGGTACATGGTGCTGGCGATCGGCGTGGGGAGTTGGACGGGGGCGTTGTTCCACCTGTACACGCACGCGTTCTTCAAGGCGCTGTTGTTCCTGGGGGCGGGCAGCGTGATCGACGCGGCCGGGCGGTCGCGCGACGACCCGCACGGGCACGTGCAGGAGCTCGGCGAGCTCGGCGGACTGTGGCGGAAGATCCCGTACACGGCGCTGCTGTTCGGCGTGGGCGTGCTTGCGATCGCGGGGACGCCGCTGCTCGCGGGGTACGCGTCGAAGCACCAGATCATCGGCGACGTGGCCGCGTTCGCGTGGCTGGCGCGGGGTGGCGGGGGCGGGTGGGGGTATTGGCTCTTGTTCTGGACGCCGACGATCGTGGCCTACCTGACCGCGTTCTACATGGCGCGGTGCTGGATGCTGGCGTTCGCCGGAAAGCCGCGGAACGAGCGGGTGTACGCGGGGGCGAGCGAGCAACCGCTGCTCGTCGCGCCGCTGGTGGTGCTGGGGGTGCTGAGCGTGATCGCGGGGAACGAGTGGTTCGGGGTGCCGACGTTTTTGCGGAACGCGCAGCGCGAGGCGACGAACTACTTCGAGCGCCCGCGTGCGGTGACGGGATCGGAGGCGCCGGCGCCGGCGCTGATGGCGAAGTTCGGCGGGTTCGCGACGGCGTGGCAGTCGCGGGCGGCGTATGCGCGGGATGGCGAGGCGGACGGCGAACTGGTGCCGGTGGCGGCGGGGTCGAAGTACGGCGACGCGTACCACGCCGGCGAGCGGCTCGCGGGGTGGGCGACGTGGGCGTTTCTGGCGGGGATCGGGCTGGGCGTGGCGGTCTACTGGCGGGGGTTCGTGGTGGCCGAGCGGGTGCTGCGGGCGGTGCGGCCGCTGCGCTGGGCGCAGGTGTGGCTGTATCGGCGGATGTACTTTGACGAGCTGTATCGCGGGGTGGTGGTGACGTTCGCGCGGGCGGCGGCGCAGATCGCGGCGATCGTGGACCGGTACGTGATCGACGGGCTGGTGAATTTGGCGGCGTCCGTGACCCGCCGCGCGGCGCGGGCGGCGGGGCGGGCGGACGATTTTGTCGTGGACGCGGCGGTGGCGGCGGTGGCGCGATCGGCGGTGCGCATCGGCACGGTGGCGCGGTCCTCGCAGACGGGGCGGATCCGGGTATACGTGCTGGCGCTGATCGCGGCGGTCGCGGTGGCGGTGTCGACCGGAATCGTGGTAGCGATGTCGTTGTAAGAGCAGTTCAATTCCAACACAGAGGTACAGAGGCACAGGGATCAGAAGAGAGAAGACAGAAACAAATTCAAATCCGGCTCCGGCCCTCTATGTCTCCGTGTCTCTGTGTTGAGCTTTCTTCCGTAATTAAGTGATGTCGTTCCTGACCAACAACCTTCTGACGATCCTGATCTTCCTGCCGGCGGTGGGGGCGGTCCTCGTAATGGCCGCGCGGACGGCGCGGGCGGGGCGGCTGGCTGCGCTGGCGGTGACGGCGATCACCTTTGCGCTGTCTCTGCTGCTCCTCGCCGGGTTCGACTGGAAGCTGGCGGGGAGCTACGCGACGGGGCCGGGGGGCGTGGTGCAGATGGTGCAGCGGACGGCGTGGATCCCGGCATTCAACATCGAGTACTTCGTCGGCGTCGACGGGCTGTCGTTCCCGCTGGTCGTGTTGTCGACGTTCATCTGCCTACTGGCGTGCGTCGCGTCATTGAACGTCGTGCGGATGACGCGCGGGTACATGGCCCTTCTCCTGCTGCTCGAGACGGGCATCCTCGGGACGTTCCTCTCGCTCGACTTCTTTTTGTTCTACGTGTTCTTCGAGATCACGCTGGTACCGATGTACTTCCTGATCGGGATCTGGGGGGGGCCGCGGAAGGAGTACGCGGCGATCAAGTTCTTCTTGTTCACGCTGGTCGGCTCCGTCGCGCTGCTAATCGTGTTGATCGGGACGTTCCTGTATAGCCGGGACGTGTTCCCGGCCACGGCGAGCAACCCCGTCGCAGGGACGTTCGACCTCATCAAGCTGGCGTCGCCGGAGTTCCAGGCGGGGATCGGCAAGATGGCGGCGTGGGCGAAGGCGGCGCCGGTGTTCTTCGTGCTGGCGATGGTCGCGTTCCTCGTGAAACTGCCGAGCGTGCCGCTGCACACGTGGCTGCCGGACGCGCACGTCGAGGCGCCGACGCCGATGAGCATGATCCTGGCGGCCGTGCTGCTCAAGATGGGCGGGTACGGGCTGTTCCGCGTGGCGTATCCGCTGTTCCCGGACGCCGGGCGGCAGCTGTGGATGGTGTTCGCAATCGTCGGCGTGGTGAGCATTCTGTACGGCGCGCTCGTGGCGATGGCACAGACGGACTTCAAGCGACTGGTCGCGTACAGCTCGATCTCGCACATGGGCTTCGTCGTGCTCGGGGCGGCGGTGATGACCAAGACGGCGGCGCACGGCGCTGTGTTCATGATGGTCGCGCACGGGATCACGAGCGCGATGATGTTTTTCGTCGTCGGCGTGGTGTACGACCGGGCGCACCACCGCGAGATGTCGCGCCTGGGCGGGATCGCGGGGCGCATGCCCGTCTACACGGGCCTAAGCGCGGTGGCCATCTTCGCGACGCTGGGGCTGCCGGGGCTGTGCGGGTTCGTGGGCGAGGTGATGGTGCTGCTCGGCTCCTTCGAGGCGGGCCGACCGGACTCGATATTGGCCCGCGCGGGCGTGGCGTCGGCGGGGCAGGTCTACCCGCTGGCGGTGGCGGCCTGCATCGGGCTGGTGCTGACGGCCGGGTACATGCTCTGGGCGCTGCAGCGCGTGTTCTTCGGGGCCGAGAAGCCGGAGTACGCCGAGTTCGCCGAGATCGACGGCCGCGAGCAGGCGGTCCTGTGGCCGCTGGCGGCGATGGCGATTTTGCTCGGCGCGCTGCCGTCGGTGTTCGTGTTCACGTTCACGGGGACGACGGTGGACTCGCTGTTCAAGCTGTTCGGTAAGTCGTGAGGCGGGCGGCGTAACGATTGACGATTAATGCTTAACTCGATGCGAAGGCTTCGCGGCACGATTTGAGACCGCCGCAGAAACGCAGAGGCGCGATGAAGAGTGAACAGTGAGTAGCGACAGGTCTTCCTTAAGCATTAATCGTTAATCGTTACGCCCTCATGCCCTCCACGCCCCTCAGCCTCTCCCGCCCCTTCATCCCCGGCTGGTACGACCTCGGGCCGTTCGTGGCCGAGTGTTGGCTGATCGGGACGCTCGTCGCGGTGCTGCTCGTGCCGTTCGTGCGGCGGAAGTCGAATTTGGCGTGCGCGGCCGTCGCGGTGCTCGGCATGGGCGGGGCACTGGTGTCGATGCTGATCGTGGGCGTGCCGGCGGAGCAGGGGGGGCGACTGCCGCTGGGCGGCATTCTCGTGATGGACCCGTTCGCGCTGATGTGGAAGGCGCTCCTGCTGCTGACGGCGATCGCGGTCGTGATGCTGTGGCTGGCGACGAGCGCGGCGCACGTGAAGGAGGGGGACGGGCCGGAGTTCTTCGTGCTCGTGGTCGGGGCGACGCTGGGCATGAGCCTCATGGCGTCGACGACGAACCTCCTCATGCTGTTCATGGCCGTCGAACTGGCGTCGCTGCCGAGCTACGTGCTGGCGGGGTTCCGCAAGACGCACCGGCCGGGGGCGGAGGCGGCGCTCAAATACGTGCTGTTCGGGGCGGCGTGCAGCGCGATCATGGTCTTCGGGCTGTCGTACTTGTACGGCATGTTCGGCACACTCGACCTGCGCGCGATCGCCGCGAAGGTCGCCGCGGGCGAAGGGTCGGCGGCGCTGCTCACGGTCGCCGTCACCGGCATCATCGTCGGCGTCGGGGCGAAGGTGTCGGCGGCGCCGCTGCACTTCTGGTGCCCGGACGTGTTCGAGGGGGCGGGGGTGGAAGTGGCGGCGTTCCTGTCGGTCGCCAGCAAGGGGGCGGCGCTGGCGCTGCTGTTGCGGGTGGCGCTGACGCTCGCCGACGCCGTGGGCTTCGCGGCCACGCCGGGGACGATCTGGCTGGCGATCGCCCTGGGTTCGATCGGCGTGCTGACCATGACGTGGGGGAATACGGCGGCGCTGGCGCAGACGAACGTGAAGCGGCTGCTCGCGTACTCGTCCATCGCGCACGCGGGGTACATGCTCTGTGCCCTGTCGCTGCTGGTGGACGGCGGGGCGCGGCAAGTGGACCCGCTGACCGGCACGAGCGCGGCGGGGCAGGCGCTGCTGTTCTATTTGGCCGTGTACGTGTTCATGAACGTCGGGGCGTTCGCGGTCGCGGGCGTGGTGGCGCGGGCGACGGGCTCCGAGGATCTCTCCGCCTTCGCGGGGCTGGGCCGGCGGAGCCCCGTGCTGGCGGCGAGCATGCTGCTCTGCCTGCTCAGCCTGATCGGTTTGCCGCCGCTCGCGGGGTTCATGGCGAAGGTCAACTTGTGGGTCGCGCTGGCCGCCAGCGGCGGGGCGTGGTGGTGGCTCGTGGCGGCGATCGCCGTGAATACGGTCATCTCGCTGGCGTACTACGCGCGGGTGATCAAGGTCATGTATTTGGAGCGGGTGGGAGGAGGAGCAGGGGGGCAGGGGGGCAACACCACCGCGCCGGGCGCGTTCAGCGGCCACCCGATCGGCACGGCGCTGGCGGTCGGCTCGGCGGGCGTGCTCGTCCTGATGTTCGTCCTAACCGGCCCGCTCGGGCGGTTAATGACGGACTACGCGAAGCTACGAGGGGTAGATGGGGGGGCAACCCCCAAGCGGGCTGCGGTCGTCGACGCGGCGGCGGCGCGGTAACGGGAGGGCGAGGCTCCGTCCGAACCGCTGGTTGTTGCCTGAGGCGTTCGTCCGCGGCGCTCGGAGTTCACGCCTCAGCGTGTAAGGGGGGAGAGCGGATGCGCGCCCGGGACCGTGGCACGGGCGTCTCGCCCGTGAAAGAGGAGAGGGGCCGCCGGAAGCCGGCCTGCGGATGTGCGACCTGCACGCCTCCGCGCGTTCGCACGCCGAAGGTTCATGAGATAGGGCTGCCCCGCGCAACACGGACGCCGAAGGTGCGGCGCTCGCGTGCCGGCGCGCGCGGCGACCGCGGCCGCAGGGGGGCGGACAGCCCGGCCCGCCAGCACGCGGTGGTCGCGCGATGCGCGCGGGGTGCGCAATTTCCCGCCAGAGCGCGGGACGCGCCCCGGCAGGGCTCACGTCGTACCGTCGGTCGGCCGCTCCGGGAGCAACTTGGCGATTTGGTCCCAATACTCGCTGCCCTCGCCGCCGCACCGGCAGTGGAAGGACGCTTCGTCCGTGAAGCTGTGCGGCCCCCACCCTTCGTTGACGAAGGCCGGGCACGCGAAGTGCTCGAAGACCGTCTCGAGGTGGTGGCGGGAGCGCGCGTTCGCGCACAGGCCCCAGTCCTCGTTGAACGGGGCGAAGAACGAGCAGCCCCCGCACTGCTTCTCGCCCTCTCGGCAAGCCTCGCGTAACGCGGGCTCGTCCGGCCATTCCGACTCGTAGAGCGTTTTGGTGGCCTGGTTCGACCACGTGTCAGTGACGATCTGATTGAGGTCCATGAGTGGTAGTCCGAATGGTGCCGCGCGCCGCGGGCGCACCCGGCGGCGGGCGTGATGGCGTGAGCCGAAGAGCCCGGGGAAGGGTTCGCAGAGGGTGCAAAGGCGCAGAGGACGCAGAGCAGGGGAAGAATGGAGGTAGGGGCGCCCGCTCGCAAGCGTTGCGGCAACTTCACTCCAAAATGAATTGTCTTCTCTGCGCCGTTTGCGTCCTCTGTGCCGTCTGCGAACAAATCGAACGGCGTGATGCGCGCGCCCCGCCTTAGACCCCGTACACTTCCGCCGCGCGCGATCGCAAATGCCGCAGCAGGGGCTCGGCGCTCAGCGGTTTGCCGGTGACCTGCTTCACGAGGCGGGCGGGCGTGTAGCGCTTGCCCTGGCTGTGGATGTGCGTGCGGAGCCAGCCGAGCAGGGGGGCGAACTGGCCGGCGGCGAATTGGCTGTCCAAGTCGCCCAGGTCCGCGCGGGCTTGTTCGAAGAACTGGGCGGCGTAGAGGTTGCCGAGCGTGTAGGTGGGGAAGTAGCCGAGGGCGCCGCCGGACCAGTGGATGTCCTGGAGGACGCCGCGGCGGTCGTCGGGGACGTCGACGCCCAGGTACTCCTTCATCCGGCGATTCCACTCGGCCGGCAGATCCGCGACGGCGAGGTCGCCGGTCAGGAGGGCCTTCTCCAGCTCGAAACGGAGGAGGATGTGCAGGTTGTAGGTGGCCTCATCCGACTCGGTGCGGATGAGCGACGGGCGGACGTCGTTGACGGCGCGGAACCAGTCGTCGTCCGAGACGTCGGCCAGGTGCGGGAACGCGGCGCGGGCCCGGGGCATGAAGAACTGCCAGAACGCGCGGCTGCGGCCGACGAGGTTTTCCCACATGCGGGACTGCGACTCGTGGATGCCGAGCGACACGGCCTCGCCGCGCGGCGTGCCGAAGTGCTCGGCGGGCAGGCCCTGGTCGTAGAGGCCGTGGCCGGTCTCGTGGAGGACGCCGAAGAACGCGTCGCCGAAGTACGCCTCGTCGTAGCGGGTGGTCATGCGCGTGTCGCCGGGGCCGATGCCGCTGCAGAACGGGTGGGTCGAGACGTCGAGCCGGCCGGCGGCGAAGTCGAAGCCGACGGCGGCGGCGGCGTCGCGGGCGAGCCTGGCCTGCGCATCGACCGGGTACGAGCGCTCCAGGATCTCCAGCGGGGCGGGGCGGCCGGACGAGACGATGCGGCCGATGAGGTCGACGAGCGGGGCGCGGAGGGCGTCGAAGACGGCGGACAAGTTCTCGGCCGTCTCCCCCGGCTCGAAGTCCTCCAGGAGGGCGTTGTAGACGTGGCCCGTGTGCCCGTAGCACGCGGCCTGCTTCTTCTTGAGGACGACCCACTTCTCGAGCCACGGCTTGAACGCGGGGAAGTCACTCTTCTGGCGGGCCTCGGCCCACGCCTGCTGGGCGAGCACCTCGGTCTTGGCCATCTCCTCGACGAGGGCGGGTGGGAGCTTGGTGGCGCGGTCGTACTGACGGCGCGTCTCGCGGACGTTGACGGCTTCGTCGGAGTCGCCGTCCTGCGGCGTGGCCTCGAGCGTGGCGAGCAGCTCGCCGATGCGCGGCGACGTGAACTGCTCGTGCACCTTGCGGGCGAGCAGCGAGGCCTGGTTCGCTCGGTGGTCGGCACCCCTGGCGGGCATCTGAACGCGCTCGTCCCAGCCGAGGAGCGAGCCGATCGAGCCGAAGAGGGCGGTTTCCTTCAGGAGCGTGACGAGCTCGGCGTAGGCGGGGTGGGGCATGGGGCGGGTTGTCAATTGTCCATGGTCAATTGTCAATTGTGGATCGCGCGCGTGCGTTCGGACCGTCATCCTGAGGTACTCCGAAGGATCTAGCCGGGCAGGCGGTGGCCGGATCGACGTTGGCGCACGGGCCCTGACGTTCGAGGCTAGATCCTTCGCTGCGCTCAGGATGACGGTGTGCGGACGGGGTCTGCGGGGGGCTACGGGATCTTCGCCCCCGTCGCCTTGTTCACGAGTGATTTAAGGCGCGACTTCTCGCCGGTGGTCTTCCCCGCCAGCACGTCCGCCTCGGTGAAGACGGCCATGAGGATCTCTCGGTCGTCGGCGCGGTTGCGGTCGTAGGCGATGTGGATCAAACCGTCGGGGGCCTGCAAGCCGTCCGGGTAAGAGACGCCGGGGCGCTCGTAGATGACGAGGCCGCCCTTCCACGTCTGGCCGTCATCGTCGGAGAGGAACGCGGTGAGCTCGCGGCGGCCCTGGGGCTTCTTGTCGATGACGGCGCCGTGCTTGACCAGCAGCAGGCGGCCCGAGGCGAGGCGGCGGAGGAAGAAGCGGGCGTTGACGCTGGCAACCGTCGTCGACGGCTTGCCCTCGCTCCAGGTCTTGCCGCCATCGGTCGACACGCTCTCGGCGATCCCGTCCTTCGTGCGGGCGAGCATCCAGAGCGACCCGTCCTTGCGCTCGACGATCATGTGCTCGTCGAAGTCGCTGCCGGGGAAGCGGGCGCCGCCGCGGCGCGACCAGGTGTGGCCCTTGTTGGTCGAGACGAAGACGTTGGCCATGCGGAACTCGTCGAGCTCCGGATAGGCGTCCTTGAATTCCTTGGGGCCGATCTTGTTGCGCGTCCAGAGGGAGATCGGGAGCAGCCAGTCGCCATTCTTCAGCACGGTCGGCTTGTTGAGCGTGGCTCCGTGCCAGATGCGGCTGGGGGCCGACCACTTGGGCTCGGCCGCGTCAGGGTTCTCGCACACGGTCGCCCAGTCGCCGTCCCGCCCGTCGAACTTGCCGACGGAGAGGTCGAAGAAGAGCCAGAGTCGGCCGGTCGGATCACACCAGAGGTTGCCGACGAGCGTGCGGACGCGGAAGTCCTTGTGGTCGGGCGGGTCGATCACAAGGCGTGGGGTGGACCACGTCTTGCCGCCGTCGTCGCTGGAGGCGAGGACGAAGTAGCCCTTGTCGCTGTCGCCGCCGCTTACCCAGCAGCACAAGAGGCGGCCGCCGGGGGCGTGCTCCAGGCCGATGATCATGTTGTAGTCGCGCGTGGCGTCGGCGTACCGCGGGCCGGGATTCGTGATCAGCGCCGGCGGTCGCATCGAGAGGTCGAGGACGTCCTTGGGGGGGAGGGTTTGGGCACGAGCGACGAGAGGGAGGAGCGTGACGATGAGTAGCGTGGTGGGGCGCATGGCGATCTTTCGTGCTTTCGTGTCTCGTGGCACGGGTACGGCTTTCAAGCCATACCCGTGTCGCCCGCGAACCACACTCTCCTGCGAGCGGCGCTGTCGCTAGCCCTGGACACCCGCGGCTAACCGGGGTCAGGTCGAAGGACGAGCTCAATGCGGACCTGGTTACTTCTCGTCCTTCATCTCCGGCTCCGTCTTCGTCGACGAGAGCGGCTTGGTCTTGCCTTCGAGGATCGCGACGACGGACGCGCGGACTTGGTCGTACGTCGGCTCCTTGTCGTACATGCCGAACGTCGAGTGGCCACCGGGCTCGTACGAGTCGAGATGGAACATGCGGGCGTCCTTGGCGATCCGGCCGGTCTCGCGGGCCATTTGCGTTGTCGCGTCGTAGGACCCGAGCGAGATCGTGCGCTCAGTCTTTCGGCCCGATTCGTCCAGGATGCGGAAGCTGTACCGCAGTGCGCGGTCGCCCTTGAGCTCGAAGTACTCGAACACCATGACCGGCGAGTCGTGGAACTTGAACTGCTCGCGGCAGTAGAACGGCTGGTTGGCCTTGCCGGCCTTGTGCAGCGCGACGACCTTCTCGCGCGCCGCAGCTGCGGCCTTGTCGTCCTTCAGCGCGGTGTAGTTCTGCACCAGCTTGGCGAGCGCCGGCGCATCGTCCGGCGTGATCGCCAGCAAGGCGACGAACGCCTTGTTCGACTCGGCCGGGCGCCCCGCGGTCTGGTGGATCTGGCCCAAGTTGCGCCAGCCGTTGGCGTACTTCGGGTCGAGCGCGACGGCCTTCTCGAGCAGGGGGATCGCGCGGTCGGGCTTGCCGGTCGTCGCGTACGTGCCGGCGAGCGCGCCGAGCAGGCGCGGCTCGGTCGGGTTGGCGGCGATCGCCTTCTCAAACGTCCGCTCGGCCTCGTCGTGGGCCGACAGGTCGGCGTAACGGTAGGCGAGCGTGATCCAGTAATCGGAGTTCTTGGGGTCGAGCTCGGTCGCGCGGGCGAGGGCCTCGACCGACGCGGACATCTTGCCGGTTTGGGCGAGGATGTTTCCGCGCTCGGCGTGATAGGCGGCCGACTTCGGGGAGAGTTCGACCGCCCTGTCGATCGCCGCGACCGCGTCCGCGTCGTTCTGCAGATAAAACAGCGCGCGGGCGAGGAGGAAGTGGGCGCGGGCGTTCTTCGCGTCGGCCGCGACCGCGTCGCGGAGCTCGGCGGCGGCCTTCTCGAGGATCGGCCGGCCCTCGTCCGGCTTTCGAGCGTGCAGCAGTTCGATCCCGCTCGCGATCCGCGCCGCGAGCGGGTCAGGCTGACCCTCGGCCAGCGCGGGAACGGTCATCAGTAGGAGCGCGGTGACGAGCGAGCGCGAGATGGGCATGCGGCCAGTATCGCGCGCGATTCGCGAAATCGCCAGTAGACCTTAGAGCGCTCGCACGACCGGGCGCGGCGGGAAGATCTGGTGCACGGGCCCTTCCGCGTCGCCCGCGAGCCGCCGGCGGATGAGGCTCACGGCCGTCGCCAGCAGCGGCCCCCACGGGATCGCAAGGGTCGTCAGGTCGAGTTGCTCGGCGATCGGGGCATCGTCGAACCCGACGATCGGCGGGAGTGCGAGTTGGTGCTCCCGCGCGTACACGATCACCGCCTGCGCCAGACGGTCGTTGCAGCAGAAGATCGCGTCGGCCCGGCCCGCGAGCACCTGCGGGGCCAGGCCCAGCGCGTCCTCGACGTACCACGTGGGGCAGGGCGTGATCGTCGAGTTCGGGATCAGCGAGCAAAACCCGGAGACGCGCTGGTTCGACCTCGAATCGCCCGGCGGCCCGGAGAGGATCGCGACGCGCGGCGGGTCGGTCGCGATCGCCGGCCGGGCGGCCGATCGGCGTGACGCACCGCGGTCGCCGTGGGCCGACAGGACACCCGCCGCCCCCGCCAGTCGCTGCTGGATGAGCTGCGCTGCGCAGGCGCCGCCCGAGTAGTCGTCGCACGAGACCGAGTCGATGTGGAGCGAATCCAGGCCGGGCGGCGGGCGGTCGTTGATCAGCAGCGCCGGCCGCTGGCGGGCGGCGAGCGCCGTCACCGCCGCCGGGACTTCCCATACGACCGGAAACGATTCGGTAGGCACGGCCGCCGGCTTGTCGGTATGCGTCAGGCGGAACGTCACGCCGTCGCGCGCCAGCGCGGTCGCGAGTTCCGACGCGAGCCGGTGCCCGAACGAGCCCGGCCGCTTGGCGCGCGGGTGGAAGAGCAGCGCGACGCCAGTCGGGGCCTCGGCCTTGCCCGGCAAGTAGGTCCCCGATGCCGGGTGGCGCAACAAGTGTCCCTCGGCTTGCAACTCCGCGAGTAGCCGGTGGGCCGTCTGATAGGACACGCCAAACTTCGCCGCCACGGCGCGGGCCGACAGGAACCGGTCCCCCGGACGGAGGAACGACGTCCCGAGCCGCGCGATCAGGCGGGCCTTGACGTCGATCACGTGCTGCGTGCGCGGTCGGGGCATTGGTTTCGGTCGTACGATCGGAGCGCCGAGTGTCGGCGATCCGGCTTCAGTGGGCGGTTCCCAGGTGGCCCGATGTCACTCATATACCAGACCAAATCTCCCGCGCGCCTGATATCATATCAGAATTGCACCTCATCCGATCTTGTATCTAGCCCCGCGCTGCTGCCCGGTGTACGTTCCAACTGTGCCCCCCGCACTGCAGGACAAATCGATCGTCGTCATCGGCGGGACGACCGGCCTGGGCCTGTCCGCCGCCCGCGCGATCGTCGCCGCCGGCGGACGGGTCGTCGCCGTCGGCCGCAACCAGGACAACGCCGCCGCCGCCCGCGACCTGTTGGGCGGCGCCGGCCATGTGCTCACCGGCGACGCGACCGAAGAGGGCATCGCCGAGCGCGCGATCGAAGCCGCGGCCCGGCAGTTCGGTGGCTTCGACGCCCTCTACCACGTCGCCGGCGGAAGCGGCCGCCGCATGGGCGACGGGCCGCTCGATCAGGCGACACTCGAGGGCTGGGATTACACGCTTCGCCTGAACCTCACGTCGATGTTCCTCTCGAATAGGGCGGCGGTGCGGGCGTTCCTCAAGCGGGATCAGGGACCGCAAGCCGCGGGGGGCGTCGTGCTGAACATGGGCTCCGTCCTCGGGTGGTCACCCTCCCCCACACACTTTTCCACGTTCGCCTATACCGCCGCGAAGTCGGCGATCGTGGGGATGACCAAGCAGGCGGCCGCCCAGTACGCCGCCGCCAACATCCGCTTCAACGTGATTGCCCCGGCCCTGGTCGAGACACCGATGGCCAAGCGCGCCGCCGGCGACGAGCAGATCCTCGCGTTCATCAAGACCAAGCAGCCGCTCGACGGCGGCCGGATCGGCCGGCCCGACGATCTGGACGCGGCCGCCGTCTTTCTCCTCGCCGACCAGAGCCGCTTCGTCACGGGGCAAGTTCTCGCGGTCGACGGCGGGTGGTGCGTGAGCGAGGGACAGCGGGGGGCCGGCGAATGACCGCGACGGACGGACTCGCGACCGGGCTCGACGTCGGCGTGACCAACGTCAAGGCCGCCGTGGTGACGGCCGACGGCGGCGTCGTCGCGCGCGAGCAATTCGAGACGCGCTCCGAGTCGCCCGACTGGCCGGCGCGCGTCGCGGCCGGACTGGCAGATCTCGAACGGCGGTTCGGTAGCGCGACCGCCGTCGGCCTCGCCGCACCGGGCGTCGCACGGGCGGACGGGCGGTGCATCCGCTGGATGCGCGGCCGCCTGGCAGAGGTCGAAGGCCTCGACTGGAGTGAGCGCCTCGGCCGACCGGTGCCGGTGATCAACGACGCCCAGGCCGCGCTTTTGGGCGAGATCTGGCTCGGTGCCGCCAAGGGCGCGTCCAACGCGATCCTCCTGACGCTCGGGACCGGCGTGGGCGGCGCCGCCGTCGTCGACGGCCGGCTCCTCCGCGGTTGGCTCGGGCGCGCCGGCCACTTCGGGCACATCTGCCTCGACGTCGACGGCGAGCAGGACATCGTCCGCACGCCCGGCTCGCTCGAGACGATGATCGGTAATTACAACATCGCCGGCCGCTCCGGCGGGCGCTTCGATACGACCCACAGCCTGATCGCCGCCCTCCGCGCGGGTGACGAACCTGCACAGACGGTGTGGGCCAAGTCCGTGCGGGCCCTCGCGTGCGGGATCGCCTCGCTCGTCAACGTGCTCGACCCCGAAGTCGTCATCGTCGGCGGCGGAATCGCCGCGGCCGGCGCGACGTTGTTCGAGCCGCTCGCGGCCGAGTTGAAAGAAGTTCTCTGGCGGTTGGACGATGAACACGTGCGCGTCGTGCCCGCCGCGCTCGGCGAGTTCGCCGGGGCGTTCGGTGCGGCGCGAAACGCGATGGTCGCGAGCGCCGACTACCCAACGAGAATTCACGCCGGAGGCGGAGCCTAAGGCGACGCCCCGGATCCTACCCGCGCGCTACGTATCGCAGAGTGAAAGGTGTCGTAAGCAGATGCAGTCACCGGGCGAAGATTACCTGAACAAGTGCGAAGGGCTGTTGTCGGTCGTCCGCGAACAGATGCCCGCCATCCGTCGCGCGGCCGACTGGTTCGCCCAGACGATCCTCGCCGGCCGGATGGTGCACTGCTTCGGCTCTGGTCACTCGCGCATCCTGATCGAGGAGATGTGGCCGCGCTACGGCTCGTTCCCCGGATTCAACCCCATCGTCGAGCTCTCCCTCACGTTCCACAACCTCGTCGTCGGCGCCAACGGCCAGCGGCAGGCGATGTTCCTGGAGAACGTCTCGGGCCTCGCCGAGCGCATCCTGCGCAACTACGAGCTGTCCGGCGTCGACAGCGCATTCGTCGTCTCGTCGAGCGGGTGCAACCTCGTCCCGATCGAGATCGCCGAGTTGTTCCAGAAAACCGGCATGAAGGTCGTCGCGATGATCTCGCGCCGTCACTCGGAGGCCAGCGAGTCGAAGGACCGCCGGGGCAAGAAGCTCCAGGACTTCGCCGACCTCGTACTCGACACCGGCGCCCCGGTCGGCGACGCAATGGTCCACGTCCCGGGGCTGGGCACGCCCGTCGGTCCCGGCAGCACGGTCGGCGGGTGCATGATCGTCAATGCGATCAAATCGGAAGTCGCCGCGAGACTGACCGCCGCCGGCAAGCCGCCCAAGGTGCTGAGCGCCGGCGCCGTCGTCGGCAAGGCCCGCGCGATCGAGCTCTTCGAAGGCGCTTACGACGAGCACGCGCACCGCCTGGCCAAGCTCTACGAGAACGTCGGTAAGAGGTCGTCTGACGCGGAAAACCGCACCTAGTCACAGGCGCGCACGCGCTCCGTCGCAGAACCCTATCTCATTCCGTCTCCGTGCCCTCCGTGTCCTCCGTGGTTCAACCCCCCGCGATCCCATGAAAGACTTTCCCCTCCGCACGACCGTGATCGGCTCCTACCCCTTCCCCGGGTGGCTCGAGTTCGCCGCGGGAAACCTCGACAAGTTCGGCCCCGCCGACCTCGCCGAGGTGCAGGACGATGCGACCACCGTCGCCGTCGCCGACCAGGTCGCCGCCGGCCTCGACTCGTTCACCGACGGCGAGCAGTCGCGCCTCGACTTCAACCTCTCGTTCTACGGGTACGTCGAGGGGATCGAGCTCGAGTCGGCCCCGCCCCGCCGGTTCGGCCCGCCCGCCCACGACCAGCGCGGCAAGCACAAGGTCACCGGCGAGCTCCGCGCCCCCCGCGGCCTGGGCGCGGTGGATGAATTCAAACGCCTTCAGGCGACCGCCGCCCGCCTCGGCGTCACCGGCAAGACGCTCAAGGCCTCGGTCCCCGGCCCCTACACGCTCAGCGGCCGCCTGCTCCCGAACCAACAGTACAAAGACCGCTGGGCCCTCACCGAAGCACTCTTGCCCCTCGTTCGCAAAGAGCTCGAAGACCTCGTCAAAGCCGGCTGCCGCGAGATCTGCGTCGACGAGCCGTCGATGTCCTGCTACGCGCACAAGGAAGACCCGCGCCGGTTCGTCGAGACCTTCAACCGCACCGTCGAGGCCGTCGCCGGCAAGTGCCGCCTGGCGACCCACCTCTGCTTCGGCAACTACAAGGCCCGCGCCGTCGGCCCGCGCCAGTACGCCCCGCTGTTCCCCGCCTTCCTCGACATGAAGGTCGACGAGATGCACCTGGAGATGGCCAGCCGCGAGTTCGCCGAGCTCGAGGCCATCGCCCCCGTCGCGAAGAAGATGGACGTCGCCGTCGGCGTGATCGACGTCAAGTCCTACTACGTCGAGACCCCCGCCGACGTCGCCGACCGCGTCCGCCGCTGCCTGAAACACGCCCCGGCCGACCGGCTGGTATTCGCGCCCGATTGCGGCCTCTCCCAAACCGCTCGCTGGGCCGCCAAGCAGAAGCTGGTCAGCATGTGCGAGGGCGTGGCGATCGTGAAGCGCGAATTAAGGCTGTAGGGCACGCATATGGCACGCGTAGGGCACGCTTCAGCGTGCGAAACGAATGACTATCGTCGCTCGATGCCTCTTGTAGCCGCCCCGCTTGCGGGGCGCGTCCCACGGCGCACGCACCCCTCACCGTACGACCGATGACCAGGAACGTGGGTTTGCCGCGTACATGAAGAAGCCCCTACTACAAGACCACGACCTGATCGCCGAACTCGAAGCCGACGCCGGTTCGAAGCAATTGCGCCTTTGGTGGCTCGGCCAAAGCGGATTCCTCATTTCGTGGGAGCCTTGGCGACTGTTGGTCGACCCGTACCTGTCAGACTCGCTTACTCAGAAGTACGCGACGACGGACAAACCGCACGTCCGCGTGACGGAGCGGGTCATCGATCCGCGCTTGTTCCGAGAGATCAGCTTCGTCACCGCGAGCCACGCCCACACTGATCACCTCGACGCCGAGACACTGCGCGGGATTAGGCGGTCAAACGATCCGACGTTCATCGCCCCGCGCGCCATCCGCGGCGTCGCCGAGGAGCGCTGGGGCCCGGATTCGAACCCCATCGTCTTCATGAGCGATGGCGAGTCGCAAATCTGGGGAGACGTGCGAATCCAAGCCGTCCCCGCCGCCCACAACTCCCTCGATCGCGACGCCGACGGCAACGCAATGTACCTTGGGTATCTCGTGAAGCTGGGCCCGTTCACCGTCTACCACTCCGGTGACACCAAGCTCTACCCCGGCATGGCCGACCTCCTCCGCCCGTTCAACATCGACGTCGCCCTCCTCCCGATCAACGGCGACCGCCCCGAGCGCCGCGTCGCCGGCAACCTCTCCGGCAAAGAGGCCGCCCAACTCGCCAAGGACATTGGCGCCAAGCTCGTCATCCCTTGCCACTACGACATGTTCGAGTTCAACACCGCCGACCCCGCCGACCAATTCGTCCCCGAGTGCGAGCGGCTCGACCAGCGCTACCGCGTGCTCCAGCAGGGCGAACGCTGGTCGAGCGACGAACTCGCCACCTGACCGCACGCGTTTTCCCCCGTCATCCTGAGCGCAGCGAAGGATCTGGCCCGGAACGATAGCGGCAGTCGCATTCGCCTGCCGCGTGGCCCGCCAACATCAACCGGCCACGAACTTCGAGGCCAGATCCTTCGGAGTACCTCAGGATGACGGGGATGACGGGGATGACGGTCAGCCCGCGATCTCCCGCACCCGCACATTGCGGAACTTCACCCACCCCGCGTGCCCCTCCGCCCCGTAGGTCTGAAACGCGATCACGCCCGCATCCAGCCACCCCGCCGCCGGCTTCTCATCCGTGTAATCCGACACCTTCACGCCGTTGAGGTGCACCACGAGGTGCCCGCCCTTGGCGTAAATCCGCAGCGAATTCCACTCCCGCGGCTTCCGCACCTCGTCCTTCTCGTCCCCCTTCGCCAGCCATTGGGTCGTGTAGATCCCGCCGCAGAACTCGCCCGCGGCGCCGCGGCCGATGTTCACCTGATACCCGGATCGGCCGCCCTTGCCCGGCACCTGCCGCAAGTACACACCCGAGTTGTACTTCCCGTGCTCGTCGATCATGAACTCGAGCGACAGCTCAAAATCCTTGAACTTCGCCTCGGTCACCAGCGACCCCCCGCGCTTCGGATCCCCGTCCTGCCCCCCCACGATCACCCCGTCCTCCGCCTTCCACACCGCCGACCCCGTCGTCCTGAACCCGCCCAGATCCTTCCCGTTAAACAGCGCCCGATACCCCTCCTCACCTTTCGGCGCCTCCGCCCCCACACAAGCCAGCACCAACACGACCAGCGCGCAGTATCGAATCATGCCCCTCATACCCAGCGCGGCACAATTCGTTTCACCCCTCCGAACTCTGCGCCCTCTGCGTCTCCGCGGTGAACCCTCCTTTCCTCCGTGCTCTCCGTGTCCTCCGTGGTTAATCTCTCCCCCATGCCAATCAAAGTCGCCGGCATCAACTTCGACCACTTCCACATGGGCGACCTCCTCCGCATGGCCGCCTCGCACCCCGACGTCCAAATCGTCGGTCTGTCCGACGAAAAACCCGAGCGCATGACGGACGCCGCGCGCAACTTCGCCATCCCTGCGGACCGCTGCTTCACCGACTACCGCCAGTGCCTCGAGACGACCCGCCCCGACCTGGTCATCCTCTGTCCCGCCACCGCCAACCACGGCGAGTGGACCGAGAAGGTCGCCCCCTTCGGCGTCCACATCCTAATGGAAAAGCCGTTCGCTGCCGCGCTCGCCGAGGCCGATCGCATGATCGCGGCCATGGCCAAGACCGGAAAACAGCTCGCCATCAACTGGCCCCTCGCCTGGTACCCGTCCCACCGCACCGCCAAGCGCCTCGTCGACGAGAATCGCATCGGCGACCTGCTCGAGGTCCACTACTACGACGGCAACCGCGGCCCTCTCTACCACGGCGCCGACAAGGTCGAACGCACCCCCGCCGAGATCGACGCCGAGAAGCCCCACTCCTGGTTCTACAAGCGCGCCCACGGCGGCGGCTCCCTCCTCGACTACCTCGGCTACGGCACCACCCTCGGCACGTGGTTCATGAACGGCGAAAAGCCTCTCGACGTCACCCCCGTCGTCGACCGCCCCGAAGGCCTCGAGGTCGACGAGCACTCGATCACCGTCGCCCGCTACCGCCGCGGCCTCTCCAAGTTCGAAACCCGCTGGGGCACCCTCACCGACCCCTGGACCCTCCAGCCCCAACCCAAGTGCGGCTTCATCCTCGTCGGCACCGACGGCTCCATCAGCTCCTGGGACTACGACAAGACCATCCGCCTCGCCACGCGTGCCAAACCCGATGGCGAAGACCTCCCCGTGGACCCGATCGCCCCACCACACCAGAACCCCATCCAATACGTCACCCACTGCATCCAAACCGGAGAGAAGATCAAAGGTCCTCTCAGCATCGAAACCA
>DASPKW010000351.1:0-2216 GCA_035627895.1 Tepidisphaeraceae bacterium
GTGTGGCGGATGGTTGCCTCTTGGTCGCCGGCGATGAGCGCGAGCGTCGAGGCCGCGCCGTACTCGAGCGCGCGGATGCTCCGGGCGCGGGTGACGGTCGACCTGACCACGCCCGGCGGGTACCGGATGATCGAGGCCGACGTGATCGACGTGTCGTGGGGGCCCGTCACGCCGCGCGTCCGGTTCCGGACGGGAGAGTTCGCACCGGCGAGTTGCCCGGCGGGGGCGGAGATCGTCGTGAGCCTCCGCGACCATCGCGGCCCGGGTGGGCGGATGGACGAATCGCAGTTTCAGATGTACGACGACGCTTGGAGCGATGCCGTCTGGCTCGTCCTGCCGGACGGGCGGATCGCGCCCGAGGCGCCCGCCCTGCGCATGACGGGCGAGCCGATCGGGACGCGCGACGAGCTGCTCGCGGCGCTGCGGGCCGAGGCCGAACGGGCCCGGACGCACGGGCGGGTGGACGTCGAGACGCTTTCCAGCCGGATCTCGCTCCCCGAGCCGATCCGCCTCCGGATCAACCCGCACCTGTGGCAGGTCGGCTTGTCCGTGCCGCGGGATGCGCGCCTGGTCGGCCAGGCGCTCGCCTGGGCGCGGGACGCGGACCCGGCCTACCGGGCGGCGGGCGTCTACGTGCTGGGACGCCTACCGCGGACGGACGACGCCGAACGGGCGGTGCGCGCAGCACTGGCGGACCCCGCGTCCGGGTACGCCGCCGGGCGGTGGGCGCTCGACCTCGCGGACCGCGGGAGCCGGCGATACCCCGTGCGCGAGGCGGCCGTGCGCAGCCTGCGCGCGTGGGAGGCGCACGGCGCGCGGCGGCACGCGTGGCTCGGCACGCCGCGCGAAGAGTCGCTGCACGCCGAGCCGTACCCGAGGTTCCGGCCGATCCGCATCGGCCGGCTGGTGGCGTGCGCGATCGGGGCGGTGGCGGTCGCCGCCTGCGCCGGGCGGCGCGGACGGGGCGTGGTGAGGCGCGTAATACACCTTTCGCTGGCGGTGGCGGCGCTGGCCGCCTTGGCGATGTCCTGGCGCAGCGCCGCGGTGGTCGACTGGGCGGTGTGGGCGGACGGCGGGGCACAGTGGGAGGTCGTCTCGGCGGACGGCCGCTTGGTGGTGTTCCGTGTCGAACGGCCGCCCGCGGACGCCGTGGTCCGGCTCGCCCCGCCGACGCCGGTGGCAGCGCAATACGACGCGTTCGGCACCTCGGACGACACGGTCGGGGCCCCGACGATGGCGCTCCCGTTGAAAGAACTGGGCCGCGTGAGCGCGGGCGAGTTCGCGTTCGAGCACGGTATGACCGAGATGGAACTTGCGGCGCGCGACGGGAAGCTTCGCCCATTTACGGTCGGGTATCGCTTGGCGCGAGTCCCGTGGAGTTGGCTGGCGGCGGGCGCCGCGCTGCCATCGGCGGTCGCGATGCTCCTGCACCTTCGCCGCCGAATGCGGCTCCGCGCGCGCGCGCGGGGCGGGCGGTGCGCCCACTGCGGGTACGACCTGCGCATGAACGGCGGCGCGGCGCGCTGCCCGGAATGTGGCGGGCGAGGGGCGGTCCGCGTGCGGGCCGGCCGGCGGGCCGCGCCGACGACGATCGGTGCGCTCGTCGCCTTGGCGGTAGCGGCGGCGGTCCCGTGGCCGGCCGGGGCGTACGTCGTCATCACCCCGTCCGTGCCGAGCGCCGAGGCCGTGCCACACGTGAGCCCGTGGGTCGCGCGGGTGCGGGTGACGGCGCACCTCGGGCGCGACCGTCACCGCACGATCGAGGCGGACGTGATCGACCCGCTGTGGGGGCCGGTCGTCCCGCGCGTGCGGTTCCGCCCGCGCGAGGGCCTGTCCTACCTGCGGACGCTCGAGGGCGCGGAACTGATCGTGAGCCTCCGCGACGGCCGCTACGACGGATCGGGGCGGCCGGTCGCGGACCAGTTTCACCTCGGCCCCCGGCCGGACCACTGGGCCGACGGCGCGTGGGCCGTCCTGCCCGACGGGCGGATCGCCCCGGAGACGCCGATCGTGCGGATGACCGGCGACCCCGTCCGGACGCGCGACGAGCTGCTGACAATACTCCGGGCCGAGGCGCGGCACGCGGGGCCCGGCGGGCCGCGCGGGTTGGTGCGGCTGTCGGCGTCGTACGGCGGCACGACGCTCCCGTCGGCGGTCCTCCCGTCCCTCGGCCGCCACGACGAGCGGCCCGCGCTACTGGTCCCGAAGGACGGGCG
>DASPKW010000352.1:0-9648 GCA_035627895.1 Tepidisphaeraceae bacterium
GGGACCGCACTGGTGATGGGCCGCGAGTTGTTCGGCCCGCGCTGGCCGCTGCTCGCGTTCGCGGCGGTCGTGGCCCTGATGATCGTCTGGAAGCACCGCGCGAACATCGCGCGGCTGCGTGCGGGGACCGAGCATCGGTTCGGGAAGAAGGCGGAGTCGGTCTGAGCGCACTTTCGCGCCCCTGCATTCCCGACGGCGCTACAATGCCCTCGTGAACCACGAGCCGAAGCCCTCGATCAGTCCGTTCGTCATCCTCGGTGTCTGTTTCCTCGGTTTCGCGGCCATCTACCTGTGGCGGGGCGGGTGGGCCGGCGGGGGCGGCGGCGCGGAGAAGGTCGCTTGGCAGACGAACCTCGACGCCGCGCGCGCCCAGGCCGCGCGGGACAAGAAACCGCTGGTGGTGTACTTCACGGCGTCGTGGTGCGGGCCGTGCCAGCGGATGAAGGGGACGACGTTCGCGGACCAGACGGTCGCCGACGAACTGGCGGCGAAGTTCATCGCGGTGAAGATCGACACGGACGCGCAGCCGGACGTGGCCGGGCAGTTCAACGTGTCCGGGATCCCGCACATCCAGATCCTGCGGGCCGACGGGACGCCCGGGCCGGCGCACGTCGGGTTCATCTCGGCGACGGAATTAATTCAGTGGTTGCGGGGATCGGGCGTCCAATGAACAATCGGTCGGCGAACGGTTGAGCCGGGCCGACCGGTTATCGGGCGTTGCGGAACGGGCGGGCGGTGACGATTCGGACGGTCTTTCCGCGGGCGCCGGCGGTCGGCGGCGCGGTCCGGCGGCAAATGTGCCGGGCCGCGGTAGATAGGCGAATCGGGGTGGTGTAGAAGAGGTCGTCGCGCGGTGAGGGTCGCGCGGCATCAGGAACGCGGGGGGTTGCGGGTTGTGATCGGACGTGGGTGCGCTTCAACCGGCGCGCGCGTGGCAGAGGAGAGGTCGGCGAGCGTTTGGAGTAGTGGGCCTTGTCGCACTCGGTGTCACACGAATCGTCGGCGGGGGTCGTTGCCGCGGCGACCGCGACCCCCGTACGGTCGGGCAGCGCGACGCGGGCGGCGAACGAGGCGATCGCGTCGGCGACGCTCGCCAACCGCACGGCCCACGGGTTCGCCTGGCTGCTGGCGCAGACGATCGGCTCGAAGCTCGTCGGGATCGTCGGGCAGAGCGTGCTCGCGTGGCTGCTCATGCCCGCGGACCTCGGCGTGTGGGCCATGGTCATGGTGGTGATGGGGTTCACCGGCCTGATCCAGCAGGCGGGCATCCGTGAGACGCTCATTCACCGCCACCGCACGTTTCACCTGTGGGCCAACTCGGCGTTCTGGATGACCGTCGCGCTGGGGTGCGTGGCGGCGGTCGTGACGGCGGCGCTCGCGTGGCCGGTCGCCTGGCTGTTCCACGAGCCGCGGTTGTTCGGGCTCCTCCTGGTCGTGGCGCTCACGGCGCCGCTCCAGTCGCTGGACCTTGTGGCCGAAACGAAACTGCAGATCCAGTCGCGGTTCGGGTTGATCGCTGGCAGCAAGTGGGTGATGACGGTCAGCCAACTCGCGCTGCAGGTGTTGTTCGCGGCGCTCGGCTTCGGGGCGTACAGCTTCGTGCTCCCGCTGCCGATCATCGCCGTGGCCCGGCTCGTCTGGCTTTGGACGGCGGCCCGCCCGCCGGTGCGGTGGGGCGGGTGGCAGACCGGGCGGTGGCGCTTCCTGGTGAACAACTCGGCGATCGTGTTCGTGTCCAACCTGTTCATGCAGATCCAGTGGCAGGGCGACTACATCGTCCTGGGGCTGCTGTTCGCCAAGCCGATCGTCGGGCTGTACTTCTTCGCGTTCAATTTGTCGACGCACACGATGCAGTTGTTCACCGGCAGCCTGGCCGGCGTGCTGTTCCCGGCGCTGTCCAAGCTCCAGGGGGACCCGCGGCGGCAGCTCAAGGCGTTCCTCGACGCGACGCAGCTGCTGGCGATGGTGGCCGTCCCGCTTTGCGTGTTGCAAGTGGCGGCGGCGGACCCGGGCGTGCGGCTGGTGTTCCAGGACCACAAGTGGGAGGCGGCGATCCCGGTCCTGCAGGCGCTGAGCATCGGTATGGCGTTCCGGGTCGTCGCGTCGCCGGGCGGGAGCCTCATCCAGGCTCAGGGCCGGTTCCGGGTGATCCTGCTCACGAACATCCTGAACGTCGCGTTCTTCATCCCGCTCGTGCTGGTCGCGGCGCTGGTCAGCGACCCGGTGTCGCCGAACTGGTGGTGGCACCCGGCGACCACGGTCGGGATCTCGGTGGCGGTGTACTTCGCGATCATCGGGCCCATCTTCCTGTATGTGGCCATCCGCCCGGCGGAGGGGACGGTGCGGGATCTGTGGCGGGTCTACGCGGCGCCGATGGCGTGCAGCATCGTCGCGGGGGCGGCGGCGATGTACCTGGCGACGTGGGTGCCGGCCGACAAGGTCCGCGGGCACCGGTGGGCCCAGGGCGTGCGCCTGACGACGGTCGTCGTGTGGTTCGTGGTGATTTACGTCCCGCTGATCCGGCTGACCGCGCCCGACGCTTGGCGCGCTCTGGTCGGACGGATCGTCGCGCTCTACCGCGGGCGGCGCAACGGGGGGGCGGGGTTCCCGGTGGTGCCGCCATCGACCGCGACGGCGAGCGTACCGACCGCCGCGCCGGCGCGGTCGTAAGGGACGCGGTTGAGGGGTCGGTCTCCCTTGTCGGATCGTCCGCGATCGCTATACTCCCCCTCCCCACTGTCGGAGCGGCCCGAGGCTTCGGGCCGCGCGGTGGGGGCCGCGGGGCATGCCTCAAGACCATGCTTTGCGGAAAAGGCGCGTAAGACGGTTCCGGGAGGTGCCCCACTGAAGTGGGCACACCGGTAACACCGCGGCGCGTGTCCTGAGACGCGTAACTCGTTAGCGGGTGACGCGTTAAGAAAGGTTCCCGCCATGGCCCGTTATCTGGGTCCCAAGGTCAAGCTGTCCCGCCGCGTCGGCGTTCCCATCGCGGACATCCCTAAGCACACCGGCAAGGAGCTGTCGCTCCCGGGCATGCACGGCTACCGCGGCCGGCGCAACACCGAGTACGGCGTCCGCCTGACCGAAAAGCAGAAGCTCCGCTTTCACTACGGGATGCTCGAGAAGCAGTTCCGCAAGTTCCTCGACATCGCCAAGCGGTCGAAGGGCAACACGGCCAACACGCTGATGCAGTTGCTCGAGCTGCGGCTGGACAACGTTCTGCGGCGCATGGGCGTCGCCAAGACGATCTGGGCGGCCCGGCAGATCGTGGCGCACGGGCACGTGCAGATCAACGGCCGGAAGAACGACGTGTCGTCCGCCCGCGTCGAGCCGGGCATGGAGATCTCGTTCAAGGAAGGGATCCACAAGGTCCTGCGGGACAACATGGAGCAGATCGGCGGCCACACGGTCCCGAACTGGCTGGACTTCAACCCGAGCCAGCTGTCGGCCAAGGTGACCGCGATCCCGACGCCGGAAGACGTCCCGTTCGAAGTGAACATGAACCTGATCATCGAGCTTTACCGGTAAGACGGTTCGGGCTCGGACAATCAGATTAGTAAGGCAACCCCCGCGTCTCGCCGTCGCGGGGGTTGTCGTTTCTATGTGTTGTGCGGAGGTCCGCCTTTAAGCCACGGCGGTCGTGGCGCCCTTGAGGGCGTCGGCGATGGCCTGGAGGACGTCGCCCCACTCGTCGCAGCCCTTGACGAGCCAGTCGGCGGCGCCGAGGTCGCGCGCGGCGCGGATCGCGTCGGCGTCGGGGTAGGCCGAGTACATGACGACCGGCACGTCGGCGAGCGTGGACCGCGACCGCATCTCGCGGAGCACCTCGACCCCGCTCATGCCCGGCATGTGCGAGTCGAGGACGACGGCCTCGGGCCGGACCGTCGCCATGATCGAGAGCGCGCCCGGCCCGTCGACCGCGCACGTGGCGGACGGGCCGACGTTGGCCAGCAGCTTTGCCAGCGCCTCGGCGGTGTCCGCGTTGTCGTCGACCACCAGGATCATGGAGTCCTTTCCGTTCGGAGCGGGGTTGGGCGCGGGAGCAGGGCCCGCACCGATGAACGGCGGGCGTCGGACCGTGACGGCCTGTCATTTCTAGTCCTGTCACCGATCGGCGTGGAAGGGGTAAATCCGCGACAGGAGTGATTCTCATCGATTTCTCAGAAAGGCGACGTGCGCGCGGGATCGTTTTGGCTTTCCGGCGACCGTTTTTCCCGATAAACCGTTCTCACGCGACTCTCACGGACTCTGGGCAAAATAATCGGCCGCCCGCGCCCGTTTTGGATGTCGCCCCTGGAGGGCACCTGTCGTTTCGGGGCATAGGCCGTCACTCTCTCGGAGGTCCGCACATGTTCAGCACCCAGCCGGTCGCGACGTTCAACCTGGATTCGCTCGAGCACCGCATGCTGCTGCACGGCGGCGGGCACGGGCGGCACATCCGGATCCCGGACCCGCCCAGCGCGACCATCCAGGCGGACCTGGACGCGGTGAAGGCCGCACAGACGGCGGTGCGGGCGCAGGAGGCGGCGCTCGGGCGGCTGCTGCGGGCGGATCGGCGGGCGATCAAGGCGGCGGTCGCGGCGCTCGCGCCGACGCTCCAGCCCCTGTACGACGAGCTCAAGGCCGACGCGCTGAGCTGGGCCAAGACGCTCCGGCAGGACCGCAACGCGATCAAAGTGGCCCGGCGGGCGGGGGACGACGTGGCGCTGCAGGCGGCGAAGGACAAGTACGCGGCGGACCAGGCGGCGGCGAAGGCCGAGCTCAAGGCCGACGCGGACGCGATCAAGGCGGTGATCGACGCCGACCCGGCCGTGATCGCGGCGCGGGCGAAGTACGACGCCGACGCGGCCCCGCTGGTCGCGGCCCAGGACGTGCTCAAGGCGGCGAAGCAGAAGCTGAAGGACGATATCGCGGCCGGGCTGTAACAGCAGTTCCGGAGGACGGATGAGGGCGAAGCCCCCGCGCGAGATGCGCGGGGGCTTCTTTTTGCGCGCTCGCGGAAGAGGTCACCACGGAGACACGGAGGGGGAACCGCGGAGCGGCGTTAGATTAGAGCCCTTGGCGCGAGGAATGGGCCGCCCGTTGTGGCACAACCCGAATCGTGGGCATTGGTCTTTCGCCCCTGCGGGGGCTCCGTTTCGTTGCTTCTGCTACCCACGGCTTGCGCCGTGGGCTTTAGTCTTGCGCCGCTCCGCGGCTACGTGCCTCACTGAAGTGAGCACGCCGGTGGTAGGACGGATCCGTACACTTCGAACCTTACAAACCCCCGAACGACGCGGTTTTCGCGTCCATTTCGCTCAGGAAGTGATCCATTTCCTTGAGCATGACGTCCTCGGGGAAGTTGCCGCCGAACTCGATGCGGACGCAGGCGGGGCCGTTGCGGATCCAGCCGGAGTAGACGGAGGCGGTCAGGCCGGGCGTGTCCGGGCTCATGCCGGTCATGCGGATCACGTAGGAGTTGGCGCCGAACTCGCGCTTGATGACCTTGATGGTGGCCTTCTCGGCGGCGGCGTGTTCCTTGGCGGCCTTGGCCTTCCGCTCCTCGGCGGCGCGGACGGCCTCGGGGTTGCCGTTGGCGTTTCGGAGCATGTTCTCGACCTCCCGGTCGACCTGCGTCTTGTTCATCTGGACCAGGCCGTTGACCATCCCCTTGAAGGCGGTATTGAGCCGGGCTTCGAACGCGGGGACGTCGGTCAGGTCTTCGATTTCCGCGACGCGGGCCGGGTCGACGAGCATGACGGTGACGTTGACGACGCCGAGCCAGATCCGCTTGTCGACGAAGTCGCGCTCGGAGCGGGCGGTGGCGAGTTGGGCCCAGTCATTCGCGCGGTAGTAGGCCATCGTGGACGAGCGTTTCACGAGCGTGGCCTGCTTGAGGTAGGCGTCACGGGCCTTGGCGGCGTCGAGGTGCCGGTACGGGGCGAACATGGCGGCGAACGCGGCGCGCTGGGCGTCGGGGCCCGGGCGCTCGCCGCCGGCGTTGGCCTTCGCCGCCGCGGCCATCATCGCGCCGGCGGCCGTGTACTCGTCCTCGACCTTGCGCGACAGCGCGCCCGACTGCCCGCGGGCGTGGCCGAGCAGGATCAGCGTGGCCTCGCGCGGGCCGATGCCGGCGGCCCTGGCGTCGTCCCCGCCCTCGCCGGCCATCATCCCGATCAGGCCGTCGAGCAGCTTGGTCGCGTCGGCGGCGGTCATCCCGGTCGGGAACGCCTGCTGGGCGTAGTGCGCCCAGTACGCGTCGGCCGACTTGATGCCCTTGTCGAACGGCGGGGGGACCTCCCACGCGAGCTTCCACACGCCGTGCTTGTTTAGGCGCTCGATCGGCGGGAAGACCTCCTTCGCCAGCGCCTTGGCGTCGGCGACGTGCTTGGCCTGGAGCTCTTCCATCCCGGGGAACGCCGGGCCGTCCCGGCCCCGGGCGGGGAGGGCGAGGGAGAGGAGCGCGAGTGCGATGGGAAGATAGCGGCGCATGGAGAGATCCAATACGAGTGGAGGTGGGCAGACGTGCCTCACTGAAGTGAGCACGCCCTCACTGGGGGGAGGCGCCGCCACCGGCGCGGCCGGGGACGCTCGAATCGGGCTTGGGCTTTTTCGGGTCCTTCTTCATGTGGTCGGCACTGAGCACGCGGATGTCGACCGCCTGCTCGACCGCGCCGAAGCGGATGGCGGCGTTGACGGTCTTGAGCTGGTACTCGGACTGGCCCGGAAAGCGGCCGCCGACGGTCAGGGTGAGGCGCAGCTCCTTCAGGCCCTTGGTGCGGGGGATGAACTCGCCGACCGGGCGGTTGCCGGCGGGGATGGCGTCGGAGTAGACGGCGCCGAACGACGCGTCTTTTCGCAGGACGTTCAGGTGGATCTTGTCGGGCTTGGCGTCCGTCGGGGCGGGGGCGCGCGGGTCGGCCCAGGAGTCGGCGACGTGATAGGGGCCGGACAGTTCGAGGTGGTTGACCTGGAAGAAGGACTTGACCCAGGTGTCCTTCTGGGCCGGTTCGACGGGCATGAGGATGTCGAAGCCGACTTCGATGCGGGCGTCCTGCGAGGCGAGGATGGTCTGGAGCGGCGCGTTTTCGAGGCCGGCCGCGTGGACGAACGCGCCGATCTCCTCGTTTTCGAAGCCGGTGTCGGTGCGGGTCTTCCGCAGTTCCCAGCCGGAGACGACGGGAGCGTCGGCGGGGTAGGCGCTGTCGCGGATGGGGATGATCGGCTTGACGGTGAGCCAGGCGGCGCGGAAGGACGGGAGCTGATTGACTTGGCGGACCTCGAGCGGTTCGACGCCGGCGGACTTGTCGCCGGGGTTGGCGTCCTGCCGCGGCCGGATCGTGAACCGGGTGATGACCGGCTCCCAGTCGACGGGGCGGACGCCGGTTTCGCCCTCGAGGCCGTTGCCGAGGTCGAGGTCGTCGGCGGCGCGGGCGAACGGGGCGAGGGAGCACGCGAGTGCGCCGGCGAGGAACGTGCGACGGTGGGTGCGGGGAATCATGTTCGTCCTCTCCGAGCTGAGCCCGCGTGCCGCGGGCATCCGACTGCACGGGAGTCGGCGTGGGTGCGCCGGCGATAAGCTACTTGAACTCCGCGATCACCTTCACGGAGACGGGCACGCCCGCCGCGCCGGACGCGGCGTGCGCGAAGAGGGCGTCGGCGAACCCGCCATCGGACGACTTGAGCACGAGCGTGAACGCCTCGCTCGGGCCGGGCTCGGGAATCTCGTACGACCCGTCGGCCGCGGCTTTGGCGCGACCGCCCTCGATCACCGCGAACTTGGCGAGCGGGCCGGAAAGCTTGATCCGCAGGCGTTTGACGTTGGGCACGGGCTTCTGGTCGGAATCGAGAACCATCGCGGCGTAGTCGACGCGCGTGGGCTTGGCGGTGCCGTTGGTCGGGAGCAACAGTTCGGCGCCGGCGTCCCCCGCCTCGGGCTTGGGGTCGCCGCCGGTGACGCGGAGCACGACGCCGGCGAACAGGCCGTTCTCCTTCGCGTTGGCGTACAGCACGGCGTAGCGGCGGAGCATGTCGGCGGCGGCGGTCTTCGGGTCCTCGTTGAACGGGCGGCGCAGGGCGACGGTGAGCGTGACGTTGCCGATCTGCCGGCGACAGCCGTAGTTCGTGTGCTTCTCGGCGGTCGTGTTGTCGACGGGCTTGTAGAGGATCTCGGCGCCGGTCGCGGGGTCGACGCCGAACTTGGTCCAGCCCGCCGCGTCGCCCAGGCCCGTGTTGACGCCCACGCGGTAGTAGCCGCTCATCAGCGAGGAATCTTTCTCGCCGGGGATGTTGATCGAGGCCTGGCTCTTGTTGCCCTGCTTTTTCGGGGGTTGGTCGAGCTTGGCGGGGTCGGCGGCGGCCTTGTCGGCGGCCGAGTCGGGCTTGAGCGTGTTGTAGAGCGTGCGGGCGATCCGGCGGTCGTAATCGGTGAACGATTCGCCGGCGAAGGCGGGGATGGAGAGCAGCGCCAGGATCGGCACGGCGAGTCGGGGCACCCACATACGGACCTCCGCGAGTCACGCGCCCCTTTGGCATCGCAAGTAACGACAGCATTGGATCATCCGGCGTTAGCGGTGCAACAAAAATCCGGAAGGATTCACCACGGAGGCACGGAGACACGGAGGAGAAGCGGGACGGAGTTTGACGGATGCGCGGGTTCGAGGGGTTTCTCGTGTGCGCAGCACACCCGCTTGCGGGTTAGCGGGCTGGCGGGGCAACGAAGTCTGATGCCCGTGGTCAACCGCAACGAGAGTGCGATCGCCGTGGGACGCGCTGGGCAAGCCCAGCGGTTAGAAGGTGATTGTCGTTTATCCGACCACTCGCGCCAGATCCGCGAAATAGTTCGGGTACGTCTTGTTCGTGCACTCGACGTCCTTGATCGTCACGCCCGCCGCGCGGGTGCCGGCGATGGCGAAGGACATGGCCATGCGGTGGTCGTCGTACGTGTGGATTTCGGCGGGGCGAATTTCGCGCGGCGGGGTGATCGTGAGCGAGTCGCCGGTGGCTTCGACGCTCGCGCCGAGCTTGCGCAGTTCGGTGGCCAGGGCCTCGATGCGGTCGGTCTCCTTGACCTTGAGCGTGTGCAGGCCGCGGATGTGCGTCGGGCCGGTGGCGAAGAGCGCGGTGACGGCGAGCGTCTGGGCCATGTCGGGCATGGCGAGCAGGTCGACGTCGACGCCCTCGAGCTGGTAGGGGCCGGTGATCGTGATCGAGTCGCGCTTAAAGTCGAGGCCCGCGCCCATGCGGTGGAGCACGTCGGCGAACCCGACGTCGCCCTGCAGGCTGTCCTTGCCCAGGCCCGCGACGGTGACGGACGCGCCCGGGTGCACGGCGGCGGCGGCGAGGAAGTAGCTCGCGTTGGACGCGTCCGGCTCGACGTCGTACTCGGTCCCGTGATACCGCCCGCGCGGGATGACGATCTGCTTCGGCTCGCCGGTGTCGTAGTCGCGCTCGAGCTCGGGGGTCAGGCCGAACACGTCCATGAGGCGCATCGTCATCGCGACGTACGGCCAGGAGGTCTGCTGGCCGACCAGGTCGACGCTGACCTCCAGGCGTGCGTACGGGGCGGCCATGAGGACGGCCGACAGGTACTGGCTCGACTGCTCGGACCCGTACGTGAGCAGCCCGCCGGGCAACCCGTCGGCGAGGATCTCGACGGGCGGGTAGCCG
>DASPKW010000353.1:0-12773 GCA_035627895.1 Tepidisphaeraceae bacterium
ACGGGGGGTATTGACTGCGGGTTTGAATGCGCCCCGAAAGCCCACGGAACTTGTTCCGTGGGTTCCGTAACCCGGAGAGACGCACTTTGATTACACAGCGCTCGGTAACCACCCCCGCTCAAGCCCGGGGAGCGGCGGCAGGTCGGCGCCGCATCAGCAACCCGGCGGCGGCGGCTCCCAGCAACCCGACGGTGCCGGGTTCCGGCACCGTGGTGAGGGTCAAAACAGGTGCGCCGGAGCTGGCTTCCCGGGAGGCCCACGCGACGCCACCACCACCGACGTTCCGATTTGCCGCGACGACGAACGTGAAGACCTTGTCGGCGTCGGCGTTGATGAAGTCGAAGACCGGGCCGGAGGTGACGTCGAACGCGTTTTCCGCGCCCGCGGTCGCCCGCGCCGTCCAGGTCGCCAGGGCGGCGGTGTTGTAGGCCTTCGCGGTGTTGAAGACCAGTTTCGACGTCCCGTCCGTAATCTTATTCGGGTCGTTGTTCATCGTCAGCGTGGTTTCGACCCACGTGTCGTTCGCGGCCGGCAACCCATAGACGTTCTCGACCAGCGCGCTCGTCTGGGTGCTCGTCAGGGTCAGCTTGATCCCGGTGACGTCGGCGAACGTTTGCGAATTCGCCGCCAGCGCCGCCGCGATATCGAAGCGGAGGTACGCCCAGCGCAAGTTGCTCGTCCCGTCGCCGTTGTTGGCGACAAACGTCGCGACGCCTGACACCGACGTGTTTTGCACCGTCGTCTGATTCTGGGAACTGACGTACGTGTCCGCGATCGGATTGACGTTGATGACGGCGGCGTGAGCCCAAGTCCCGCCGGATAGAATTGCGCCCGCGGTAATCAGTGCGAATCTCATGACTCTCTCCTCTGCCCTGGAAGTGCCCGAACGGCGACGCCCCGGCGAACGTCGTCGCCGTGCCCGGCTCGTCGATCGTGGGCGAACCCGCCGCTCCGAGCAGGGAAATGTCCCGAGCCCACCCGTTCCTCAACAAAAAAATGTTGAGATCCGATGGACGTCGCGACATATCCCTTATCAGTGCCCTCTCTCGACCAGGAACAACCTCTGCTCCGCGCCGTCCTCAGCGAACGGGTGAAGCTCGTGGCGTTCCTCCGGTCGATCGTGCGGCGACGGGATATGGCCGAGGACCTCTTCCAGGACCTGTGCGTGCTCGTCCTCCAAAAGGCCGACCAAATCCCCGATATGGCACACCTGCCCGCCTGGCTGCGCACGGCGGCGCGGCAACTGGCGATGAACGCCTTGCGGAAACACGGGAACCGCAATCTTCCGCTCGGCGAGAAGGTGTCCGAGTTGATGGAGCCGCACTGGCGGACGATGGACGCGGCGTCCGGCACGTCGATGAGCGACGCGCTCGAAGCCTGCTTGGCCGCCCTCAGCGAACCCTCACGGCAGCTTCTAAAAAAGAAGCACGCGGACGGATTCACCGGCCAGGAGCTCTCCCGACAGCTCGGCCGGCCGGTCGGAAGCCTCTACACAACCCTCAGCCGAATCCACAAGAAGCTGGCCGAGTGCATCCTCCGGCGAGTCGCGTCGGCGCGAGGTTCGCATGCCTGACTCCACCCCCGCGCGGCAAGACTCCGCACCGTCCCCAGCGGACGACCCCGCCTTCCTCGCCCGCGCCGCCGCCTATCTCGACCTCTCGCTCTCCGACGCAGATTTGCAGGCGTTCGGCGAAGAGCTCGAAGCCGACGACGCCAAGCGGCGCGCCTTCGCCTTGATCTGCCTGGGCGACGCGCTGGCGTCCGAAGAGTTCGCGCACGCCGAGCCGGCGCTGGATCGCGATTCGGCGGCGACGGACGCCCGAGCTGCCGGAGACGCCTCGCTGCACGATGCGCAAGTGATGCGGGCGCTGGCGGAGGTCCCCGACTCGCCACCGGCGTCGGTCGACGCTCCGGCCCACTCACCTCCGGCGTGGCCGCGCGACCGGCAACCCACCTTCGCCCGGCGAATCGCCAGGTACGCGGGCATCGCGGCGACGATCGCGATCGTCGCGCTCGGCGGCTACCTGATGCTCCGCCCTCAACCCACCGTCGCCCTACTGGCCGAAGCTGTTTCGGCGAAATGGGACGGCGGCGCGTCGCCCGCGCAGGGCGGCCGCCTGCGGAAGGGTGAGCAATTGTCGCTGGCCAGCGGCGTCGTCCGAATCCGGTGTGACGACGGCGCGGAGGTCGTCGTCGAAGGCCCCGCGCGATTCACCGTCGCGGCTGCCCACCGCGTCTCACTGCAGAGCGGGCGGGTCTGGGTGCGAATGGCCTCCGGCACCAGCGGGTTCGAGGTCCAGACGCCCGCCGGGACCGTCACCGACCTCGGGACCGAGTTCGGGGTGAGGATCGGCGCCGACAACTCCGCCGACGTCCACGTCTTCGAGGGAAAAGTTCGCGTCGCTCCGGCGGCCGCCGCCGGCGGGGCGCGCGACGTCGCCGCCGGTGACGCCGCCCAACTGCAAAACGCGGCCGTCAAGGTCGCCGCCCGTGGCGCCGTCCCGCAACTGTTCGTCCGCGACCTCTCACCCCCGGCAAAGGCGCTGGAATTGGTCGACCTGCTGTCCGGCGGCGACGGGTCCGGTGGCGCGCGCGGCGGCGTCATCGACCAGACCAACGGACAGGCTGCGCCGGCCGGCGGGATGGAGCCCGGCGGCGATCTCGTCAGCGACGGCGCCTATCACCCCGTCCCGCAATTGACCGCGATCGACGGCACGTTCATGCCCCGTCGTGCCGGCCCCTCTCAGGTCGATTCGGCGGGCCACACCTTCACGTTCCCCGCGACCAACGGGAAGAGCACCGTCCGCATCTGCACCGGCGGCCCCGCCCCGATTCTCAAGAACGGAAACCCCATTTACACCGAGCTCGCCGGTGTCGATTACGCGCGGCCGGGTCGCAGCTTCATCTTCGCCCACCCGGATGCCGGCCTGACGTTCGACCTGGCGGCCATCCGCCGGCTCCACCCCCGGGCTAGCCTCGTCCGCTTCCGCGCGACGGCCGGCAGCCCCATGAAGGCGGGCGCGAAAAACAGGGCCGACGTCTACGTGCTGGTGGACGGCGTCGTCCGCTTCAGCCGAACCGGGTTCGTCGCCGGCGACGGCGCCTTCGCGATCGACGTGCCGCTGACGGCACAGGACCGGTTCCTGACGCTCGTCACCACCGGCGGCGGCGACGGCGTGTCCGCCGACCAGGTCCTCATCGCCGATCCCGTCCTCGACGTGTCCGCCGCTCCCTGACGGCGCCGCCGCTCACCCCCCGCCCAGCAATTCCTCGCTCTCGATGATCTTCTTCGCCAGCTCGCTCAGCGAGATCCGACGCTTCTGGCTCTCCTGCTGAAGGCGCTTGTGCGCGTCCTGCTCTTCCAGGTGCAACCGCCGCATCAGGATGCCCTTCGCCCGCTCGACGAGCTTGCGCGTCTCCAGGTTCTGCGTAAGCTGCTCCTTCTCGAGCCGCAGTTGGTCGGTCTCCCGGAACCGCCGAACCGCCACCTCGAGCTGGGCCGCCAGTTGCCCGAGCTCGACCGGTTTGACCAGGTATCCGAACACCCCGGCGTCCCCCGCCCGCTTGACCAACTCCGGGTCGCTGTACGCGCTGACGATCAGCATCGGGACGCGCCGCAGCTTGAGCAGGTCCCCCGCGAGCGTGATCCCGTCCCCCCCGTTCAGCCGCACGTCCAGCAGGACCGCGTCGGGCTGGAGCTTGGTGAACAGCTCGTGCGCCTCGACCTCGCTCGCCGCCTGCCCGACGACCTCGTGCCCCAGTTTCGTCAGATGATCCTGCAGGCCCATGCCCACCAGGGTCTCGTCTTCGACGATCAAAATCCGCATACGCCCGAGCGCCATCACCGATAACCTGCCGATCCCCTCGATTCGCGACACCAGGCCCCTGATCTTCACGTGACCGCCTCGGGCGAGCCCACCCCCACCCGTGGGGCCGGCCGTGCGCGCCAATTACTCTCTCGCATTCAGACTCGCGGAATTCTAGTCCGCATGTCCTGTACGGTGGGCCGGCAGGATTAATACCGCCGCCCGCCCGGCCCGTGGGGACGGCCCGAACGCCCGGATAACCCGCCCGACCCGCACGGGCGCTACCAATCCGACATCAGGGGCCGACCCGCTGCCCGGCGCCGTCCGTGCCGACCGCGCCGTCGTCGGCCGGGCCCTCGTCCAGGATCGTCAGATCGACGCGGGCCAGGGTGCCGCCGCCCTGCGCCTCCAGGAGCACGAATCGCCCGCCCAGCTCGCGGGCGACCAGCCCTTCGACCAGTCGCAACCCCATCCCCCGGGTCCGGCGGACGGCCATCAGGTCCGTCCCCGCCGTCCCCGCCCGTGCGCCGTCGGTGTCCCCGCCGTCCCCGCCGCCGCCGCCATTTCCGGCGGCGGCCTCGCGCTGGCGGCCGCCGTCGTCCTCGACCTCGACGATCAGTCGCCCGTCGACCCCGCTCCGGGCGCGGATCTCCAAGACGCCCTCCTCGCCCACGCCGTGCTCGAGCGCGTTCCAGCAGAGCTCGTTGAGCACCATGGCCAGGCTGACGGCACGGTCGGTCGGCAGGCGCGTGTCGGCGGCCTCGAGGTGCGTGCGAACCTGGGCCCGGGTCGGCTTGACGACCGACAGGCTGGGCAGCAGTTTCGACACCAGGTCGCCCAGCGCGACGCTGGCCGCCCCGCCGACGAACAGCTCGTGCGTCCTGGCCATCGTCGCGACGCGCCCGGTGACGCGGTTGAGCCACCGCATGGCGGGCTCGGGCATCATCGGGCGGTTGACCTGCAGGAGGGTGACGATGCTGGCCAGGTTGTTTTTGACGCGGTGGTTCAGCTCGCGCAAGAGCGTCTCCTGGCTGGACGCCAGGCGGCGGGCCGAGGCGTACAGCTTGGCCTTCTCGATCGCGGTCGCGGCCCGGGCGGCGAGGACGGTCGCCAGTTCGAGCTGCTCGCGCGTGAACGTGCCGGGGACGTGGCGGATCAGGGACATGGTCCCCATCGGCTTGCGGTCGGTGCGGAGGAGCGGGAGGTAGATGATGCTGCCGACGTGGAGGCGGTGGCGGAACGCCGGGTGCAGTTTCGGGTCGTTGGGGCCGTCCTCGACGACGACCGGGGCCCTGGTGGTCCAAGCCTCCTCGGCGTGGGTGCCGGTCAGGTCGTGGCGCTCGCCGGTCACGCCGCCCTCGTTGTTCGTAACGGCGTAGACCTGGGACTCGGCGCCGCGGCCGGTGCGGAGCGAGACCATGCACAGGTCGACGCCGATGACGGACGGGGCCGCGTCGGCGAGGCGCTTGAGGGACTCGCCGAGGTCCTCGGTCCGGTAGATTTCGCCGGCGATCCCGTACAGCGCCTCGTGCTGGGCCGCGAGCGCCCGTTGCTCGTCGAGGGCCGCCCGGTTGGCGCGGAGCAGGCGGAGGATCGCCAGGAAGACGCCGGCCTGGGCGCCGAGGACGGTGGCCAGGCGGACCTCGGTCTCGGTGTACGTGCGCGGCGCGTCGTTGCCGAGGTACATGACGCCGACCGGCTTCCCGCCGACCATCAGCGGGACCATGATGACCGACACGACCCCGTACAGGTCGGCCAGCACCTTCGCGTTCACGCGCGGGTCGGTGCGGACGTCCTCGGAGATCAGCGGTTGACCGGTCGCGAAGCACGCCCGGGTGCCCGACCCCTCGGCGGCGTCGAACAGGACGCGGCGGTCGCGCTCGAGCCCGTCCCGCCCCACGAGCTCGATCGTCCCCGCGTCCAGGTCGACGAGCGAGATCGCCGCCTGCTTCATGTGCAACAGTCGCCGGGCCGACCCCGCCAGTTGGTCGAGCGCCCCGCCGCCTTCGGCCAGGTCGGTCGAGACCGCCCCCGCGGCGCGGGTCAGTTCTTCGAGGGCGTCGAGCTGCCACCGGGCCTCGTCGTCGAACCGGGCCCGCCGCCGCAGCGCCACCCACATGCCCGCCGACACGCCCACCGCGACCGGCAGCCCCGCCCACAGCACCCACGCCGCCGACGCCGGCGCCGCGAGTCCCGGCCCCGCCCGCAGGCTGAGCCGGCAGACCCGGTTGACGACGCGCACCGGCTGGTGCTCGATCCCGTCCGCATCGCCGTCGGCGATCGCCCGCCCGCGCGCGTAGACGGTCCCGAACCGCTCCTCGATCCGCACGTCGTACCGGGACGGGTCGGTCGTGCCGGGCGGCCCCAGGTCGCGCAGCACAGCGCCGACGTCGAACCGTACGACCAGGCTGCCCAGGTACCCGCGTGATTCGCCTTCGCCCGACACGGCCGGGAGCACCAGCCACAACTCGACCCGCGCCCCCTTGCTCCCCAGCCAGGCGACGCGCGGCAGGCGCTCGGTCGACGCCTTCCAGACGGCGAACCCCCAGTCGCCCGCCCGGAGGTCCGCCCCCTTCGCGATCTGGTCGTCCTTGGCCCCGCCCGTGCCGGTCGGGTAGGCGTACGTGACCGGCTGGGGCGTGGACGGCGGCCACGACGGCGCGCCCGCCCCGGTCGGGCGCTGGAGCCATCCGGCGGCGGCGAACGCGCGGGACGGCTTGAGCAGGCGCTCGACCGCGGCCGTGAACTTACCCTGGTCCCACTTCTCGCCCTTGGCGATCTCGGCGACCAGCGCCCGCGCCCGACCGACCTCGGCGTCGACGAGCGCCTCGGCCCGCGCCGCCAGGCGCTTGGCCTCGCCGACCCGATCGAGCGCCGCGCGGGCCTCGCCCCGTTCGACCTCGGTGGCCCACAGGAGGCCGACGGCCCCGCCGACCGTCAGCAGGCACGCGAGCGAGAGGAGCGCGCGGAAGGCGGCGCCGTCGGTCAGCGGCGCGCGGCGTGCCGGCGGGAGGTCGCGGCGCACGTCCGGTGCGGTAGGGTCGTTCCGGTCCGACATCACGGGCATTCTAGCCCGCACCGGGTCGGATCACGCAATCGGCGGGACCCTGGGATGCGCGCGATTCGCCCTCACGCTCCAATCTCCAAGTTCGGCGGCGCTTCCCGCTACTTGGGCCAGGCGAAGAACTCGACGCCCCAGTGCGACACGCCGCCGAGGTGGGCCGTGTACCCGACCAGGCCGGCGATCGCGAACACGAGGAACCGGAACGCCCACCGGCTCCACCCGTGCCAGGCGCGGTGGGCGCGGTGGGCCCGGCGGGCGCCCCACTCGCCGAGGATGGCGATCGGGATCGCCGCCGCCGCCGCGATCGTCCCGACCCACTTGTGGTCTTCGACCAGGTCCTGCCCGGCCTTGTAGTTGGCGCTGCCGTAGTACATCAGCCACCCGAGTCCGGCCGTGGCGACCGCGCCCATCGCCCCGAGCACCGCGCAGAAGCGCGAGGCCCCGGTCAGCGCGCTCGACTGGTACTTGAAGTACAGCATCTCGCTGATCGCCGCGGCCATGAGGACGGCGATCGGCGTGTGGGCGGCGAGCGGGTGGAAGTTGCCCAGCCACCGGACGAGCTTTTCGAAAAAGCTCTTCGGCGGCTTGGGCGTCGCCGGGGCCGGGGCGACGTACGCCTTGGTCTGACCGACCGGCGCGCCGACCGCGATCCACTCCTTTACGGCCTCCTTCTCGGCGACCTCCAGCAGGGGGAGCTTCGGGTCCGAGTTCGACTTCTGCGGGGGCATCTCGTCGTCGTCGATCGACTTCCAGACGCTCGAGTTGTCCGGGTCGCCCGGGACGATGTGGTCCTTGTTGGCGCGGAGCTTGGCGAAGTCGAGGATCGTCTCGAACTCGTGGATTTTTTTGGCCTTGGGGCTGTGGCAGGCGGCACACTTGGCGTCGAAGATCGCGTGCACGCGGGCGGCCAGCACGTCGTGCGCGCCCGGGCCGGTGGCGCGGGCGGGGGAATCGACGGTCCCCGGTTGCGTGGCCGCCGTGGCGCCCGGCTTGGGGGCGGCTTCGTCCGAGCCCGCCGCGACCGCACGACCCCCGGCCAGCGCCCAGCCGAGCACCGCCGCCGCCGCGCACGCTCCGATCGTCGTCAGTCGTCGAGTCATCGTGATTCCCGTTCTGTCACGCCGGCCAGGGCACCGGGCGCTGTGGGTTGCGCGCCGCCCGCGGCGGGCCGGTCGGACTATACTCCGCGACCGCCCGCCCGATCGAGGCCTGACGGTCGTAAATACCGGGAGCGCGGCGCGGGCGTTGCCGGTCCGCGCGCGGTTTAGGACCTCCTCGTGTGGGTTCGTCCGGCTGTGGATCATTGACCGCTGGGAGATTCGGGCGCCGTCGTCCGAGACCGTCGATCCCACGGAACGAGTTCCGTGGGCTTTCCCGCGCGCTCTTCCCACCCCGCGGTCTTCGCGCCGTCTGTCATCGCACCGTCACCGGCGACGCGAGCAGGGGCTCGAGCTTGTCGACCTCGGCGTCGAGTTCCTTCTGGCGGTCCTGCGACAGCGGCTGTTCGCCGAAGCGGACGGCGTAGAACGCGCCGGTCAGCGTGTTGACGGCGGTGAAGGCCTCGTTGGGGAGGAACGTGAGCGACTGGCCGAACTCGTGCGGGGTCAGGTGGGGCGGGCGGGTGACCCGGTGCCGCTCGAGGACCTTCATGAGGCGGTCGTAGAACCCGAGCTGGCGGGCCAGGCGGAGTTGCTCGGACGTGGGGAGGGCGGCCAGGCCGATCCGGCGGGCGCGGGCCCGCATGCGGATCCGCTTGAACGACCGGCGGGCGACGAGGAGGAGCGCGATGACCACGCCGACGGTGGCGAGCATGCGGACCGAGTCGGCGGTCGACCACCCGCCGCGGCCGTCGAGCCACCGGCCGACCGAGTCGACGATCCCGTTCCACCAGGCGGAGATCGACCGGGAGACCGAGCGCGGGTTGACGCCGGAGTTGGCGACCGACTCGACCAGCTTGCGGTCGAGGTTGGCGACGAGCGAGTCGCGGCGCTCGGCGTCGTAGGCGATGACGGAGCTGGCCCACTTGTAGTCGAGGAAGGCGAAGAAGTGCTTGATCGCCTGCCAGGTGGAGCGCTTGGACGGGACGGCGACCTCGTTGCCCGAGGTCGGGTCGTACCGGCGCCAGCCCTGGGGGGTGCGGACCTCGACCCACGCGTGGGCGTGGCTCTGGCGGACGATGAAGTAGTTGCCCATCGACTGGTCGTACTCGTCGCACTTGAACCCGGTGACCATGCGGGCCTGCAGGCCGAGCGACTGGCACATGAGGGTCATCGAGCTGGCGAAGTACTCGCAGTGGCCGACCTTCCAGTCGTAGAGGAACTGCTCGATCGGGTCGCGGGACGAGTCGACGGTGACGGTGCCGGGGAGGTCGAGGGTGTACTGGAACCTGGTCAGGAGGTGGCGCTGGACGTTGTTGGCGATGCGCTCGTCGAGGTCGGAGACGGGGGCGGCGGGGTCTCGTTTGGCGGCGAGGTCGGGGTCCTGGGCGTCGCCGGAGACCTCGGGGCGGCGGGCGTACTCGGCGACGCGCGGGTTGATGTGGTGGGCCGACTCGCTGGCGTGGTCGGGGAGGCCGGGCGCGTCGGCGACCCGCGGGCGGCGCGGGACGGACCCGGGGCGGGCGGTGTCGGCGGCGAGGTCGTCGTCGGGGGTGAGGTACTGGGCGTCGATGCGGTACTCGAGGCGGGAGACGATCTCCCCGCTGGCGGTGATCGCGTGGTCGAGGCGGGAGTAGCGGACCTTGCCCAGGTCGCGGCCGGGCGTGAACCTGACGGGGTTGGCGGGGCCGAACAGCGTGCGCGTGCCGGTCGGGCGGAGGGAGACGTGGAGGGAGACGGCCTCGCCGCCGGCCGGGCGTTCGGCGAGGTCGCGGTCCTGGCCGGCCTGGGCGTTGTACCCCGGCTCGTTTCCCCGCACCCACCCCCACCCCCCGGCCGCGCCGCCGGACGGCGCGGTGCGGTCCCACTTGCGGAGGGTGCGGTTGTAGAGGTCGAAGGTCTTGCCGCGGAGGTAGAGGACGCGCGACCCGTCGAACGCCCGCCCGTCGGCGTGGGTGCCCTTGACGTTGGCGACGATCTCCGTGTTCTGCTGGATGCGGGTGATGGAACCGAACGAGACGTCGTCGCTGAAGCCGGTCAGGGCCTGGCCGGCGCGGAACTGGACGCCCCCGAACATGCCGGCCCCGGCCCCGCGCGGGAAGAAGAGGAAGACGCCGACGGCGGTGATCAGGGACACGACGGCGACGAGGCCGGCGAGCTTTTTCATGCTCCGGGCGAGGAACCGCTGGTCCTGGCGGACGGTGGCGGCGCTGGCGCGGAGGCCGTGGGCGCGGGCGGCGCGGGCGGCGGCGGCCTTAGGGTCTGTGCCCGGCGGGAGCTGGGCGAGCAGGGCGGCGTCGTTCTCGATCTTCAGGTGGAACAGGAGGCAGCAGTAGAGGGCGACGAACAGGTAGCCGACGAACAACACGCCGAACGCCAGGCCGGCGGTCGAGATCGCGCCGGCGACCATCAGGAGCAGCGACAGGACCAGGAGCTGGGTGTAATCGCGGTTGGCCCGGACCTCGAACAGCTTGACGAGCTGGAGGAGGACGAGGAACTGGCCGATCGTGATGATCGGCGTCGGCTGGGTGCGGATGGCCTGGAACGTGTAGAAGAGGGCCGCGAGCGTGACGCCGTTGGCGACCAGGCGCGGGAGCGGGCGGAAGCGGTCGGTGCGGGTGAGCCAGGCGTGGACGCCGAGGACCATCAGGGAGAGGAGCCACAGCCCGGGGAGCTCGACGGCGAGGGAGAAGCCCGTGAGGCTCATGGCCAGTACGAGGTACAGCGTCGGACGAAACTGTTTGATGTCGTACACAGCAGAAGCCAGAAGTCAGAAGCCAGAAGTCAGTAGAAGACGCTGAGACATCGGGCGAAGGCGAGAATGAGAGGGGCAGCAACCGACGCCTTTGTGGCCGCGATGGCGGTGATTGTACCGGCGATCGCGGCAGCAATGAGCGTGTTCCTCGTTTTCCGAACGCGTTCGGACGCTTCGATTGCCTTAGTGTAGGCGCTGAGCATTCGCGTCACTTCGTCGGCGCGGCGCCGGAGTTCTTCCGTGTTTGCGTAGCCGAGGTCGTGGGCGAGCAGGAGGTGGTAGCGCGTCTCGTCCATCGAGCAGAGGGCGATGTTGTAGAAACGTGCCTTGTCGGGCTTTGTCGACCGGCGGAATCCTTCGGCGATGTTCGCGGGCGTGGACGCGGCCGACCGGCGGACCTGATTGATCAGGCCAAAACGTTCGTCGGAAGGGAACTTCAGAGTGATCCGATAAACGTCGAGCACCACCGCGTGGGCCTTCTTCCAGACGTCGAGTTGCTCGTAGGTCGTTACCGACATGGCGCCTGTTCCTTCCTCTTGTGTGCGTGCCCGTTTACGGGTTCAACGACTGTAAGTGTCGCCGGACGCTCATTGCTCTCTTGCGGGCGCGGTCTTCAACTTCTGACTTCTGACTTCTGGCTTCTGGCTTCTTCCTCCTTCGGTTCTTGGTCCGGCGGCATACACGTCGCAAAGTCGACCGGCGTCTCGAACGTGAAGTACTTCTGGTGCGCGGGATTCGGGACCGCCAAAACGACCACGGAGCCCCGGGATTGCTCGGCCAGGCCGACCTGCAGGTCCTGCGGCGTCAGCAGGACGGGCGAGGCGGTGGCGTAGAACCCGCGGCTGGCGTCGAGCAGGGCCTGGGTGTCGCGCGTGGTGTTGAGCGGGAGCTGGGCGAGGTAGGCCAGCAGGTCGCGGCGGTGCCGCTTGCCGCGGTTGGGGGCGACGGAGAGCCACTGTTCGGGGGCGGACGTGGCGGGGGCGCCGGCGGGGGCGGACGGGGGCGTCTCGTAGTCCGGGACGCGCGACGGCGGGCGGGCGTCGGTCGACTGGTCGGGGCGGCCCCAGGCGAACAGCCCGACCATCAGGCCGGCGTCCAAGGCGTGGGACGCCAGCGAGGCGGCCATCGCGATCGCCTTTTCGACGCGGGCGTGTTCCTCGGGCGTGCGCGACTTGACGTGCGTGTCGACGAGGAGGACGAGCTTGGGCGGGGAGACCTGGGTCATCTCGCGCGTGACGAGCACGCCGGTGCGAGCGGAGCGGCGCCAGTGGATGCGGCGGGGGTTCTCGCCGGGGCGGTACTCCTTGACGCCGTAGAACTCGTCGTCGCCGCCGCGGCGCGGGCGCATGGGCGCGCCGGCCTGGTCGGCCGAGCGGCAGAGGGCGAGCAGGCGCGGGTCGACGCGGGCGATCGCGGGAAAGATGAGGACCGAGTCGCGCTCGCGGCGGTCCACGGCCCGCTTGATGAACCCGAACGGGAAGCTCGTCCAGAGCTGAAAGCGGTCGAACACGTAGAGCCCGCGGCGGCGCGGGACGAGCTCGGCCGGGACGCTGGCGGTCATGCGCGGGGCGGCGTGGAGGAGGTACGCGCGCGGCTGGGCGTCGAACGCGTCGGCCCCGTCGAGCTCCGAGAGCGTGACCGACAGCGACGGCCAGAACCGCTTGGTGTTCGTAAACTCGTACCCGACGGCGATCGGCTCACCGACGACGGCGCTCTCGGGCATCACGCGCTTGGGGACCAGGCGGCGGAGGACGGTGCGGGAGATGAGGGCGGCGACGAGCAGGACGCCGATCATCAGGCCGAACACGCCGAAGAGGAGGTTGGCCTGCGTGTTCACGGCGGCGAGGCCCATGAACATCATCATGCCGCAGTAGAGGAGTCCGGTGAGGGAGAAGTCGAGCGACGGCCGGCGGCGCGGTGCGGTCGAGGGCGGGCGGCGGGGCATGCGGGGAGTGTAGCAGAGCGGGGTGGGGAGGAGAGGGGGAGACCGGGTGACAAGGAGACAAGGAGACAAGGGGATGAGGGGATGAGGGGATGAGGGGATGAGGGGA
>DASPKW010000354.1:0-7919 GCA_035627895.1 Tepidisphaeraceae bacterium
CTGTTCCACCCGCGCGAGCAGTCGTGGGCGGATCACTTCACCCCGCGCAACGGCCGGGTAGTTGGAGCGACCGAAACCGGACGGGCAACGGTCAGCCTCCTCGGCATGAACGACCGGTGGCGCGTGGCGCTGCGGCGTCGATCTTGACCCCGCGGCCAATGCCGCAGGTCAATCCTCCGCCTTCGCCGTATTCCCAATACCCTTCCGATTCACCTTCGGTAGCTGCGCCGCGAGCTTCGCCTTCATGTCCACATATTTCAGATCCCCCGCCAAATTCTTCCACTCGTTCGGGTCCGCCGCGTGGTCGTACAACTCCTCGTCGCCGTTCGCGTAGCGGATGTACCGGAACTGCTCCGTCCGCACCGCGTGGTTGTTGAACGTGTGCGTCGTCACCGCCGCGTGCGCCCATTCCGCCGCCGGGTCTTGCAACAGCGGCTTGAGCGACGGCCCCTCGACGTGCTTCGGGATCGCAATCCCCGCCAAGTCGCACAACGTCGGGTAAATCGACATGAAGTCGACCGTCCGGCCGCTCACGCCGCCCGCCTTGGTCACGCCGGGCGCGACGACGATCAGCGGCGACCGCGTGCTCTCCTCCCACAGCGCGAACTTCCGCCAGTGCTCCTTCTCGCCCAAATGCCACCCGTGGTCGCCCCAGAAGACGACGATCGTGTTGTCCTTGTGCGGCGACTTGTCCAGCGCGTCCAGCACCCGGCCGACGTTCATGTCCGTGTAAGCGATGCTCGCCAGGTACGCCCGCACCGCCTCCTTCCACCGGCCCGATTCGACCATCTTCGCATGATCGCCTTGGGGCTTGGCGAACCGCACCCCGGCGGGCGGGAGGTCCGCCAGATCGTCCTTGAGCGTCGGCGGGAGCTGGATCGACTCCAGCGGGAACAAATCGAAGTATTTCTGCGGCACGTTCCATGGCATGTGCGGCTTGTGCAGCCCGCACGCGAGGAAGAACGGCTTGTCGTGCGTCTTCCCGAGCTGGTCGATCACGTAGCTCGCGATGCGGTAATCGGGCAGCGCGTCGTCGCCGCCGGCGAGCGGCGCGAACCTGATGCCGCCCACGCCCTCGGAGTCGCCGACGATCTTCTTCGCTTCCGGGGCGGCCTTCTTACCCTTGCCGGCGCCCCCGCCGTGGCTGTAGTCGTCGTACTCGGACGTGCGGTCGTACGAGCCGTGGTAGATCTTCCCGGCGCCGGCCACGTAGTACCCGGCGTTCCTAAACGTCGTGGTCAGCATCCGCTCCGGCGGGATGACCGTGCGCCAGTCGTTGTTGTTGTCGTACACGCCCGAGGTCGACGGGCGCAGGCCCGACATCAGCGCCGCCCGCGACGGGTTGCACACCGGCGCCGCGCAGTACGACCGCGTGAACGCCACCCCGCGCGCCGCCAGCCGGTCGATGTTCGGCGTTTTCGTCTGCGGGTTCTGTTTCAGGTACCCGACCCAGTCGCGAAGGTCGTCGACCGCGATGAAGAGGACATTGGGCTTGGCGGGCGGCGCCGCAAGCGCAGGGCAGGTCAACAGGGTGAGGACGAGTGCAACACGGTTGATCATGGACCATCTCCGTTTAGCCGCGACCCGAAGGGCAAGCGTCAGCGCCGCCCGAAGGCGAGCGCGTCGAACACGATCGAGCGCCAGACACCGGTAAAGCCTCGCGGCCGTACCCGTGCCACGATTCGCCGCATCGCCCGCACACTATACCCCACCCACCACGTGGCCGAATCACCGGAACGGGTGATGACGACCCGATCAGTCAGTCGCCAACGTCTGCGACGCCACTAAAACCCCGTCCGCTTAAACTGCTTCTCCAAATCCCGCAGCGACAACCGCAACGTCGTCGGCCGCCCGTGCGGGCAATTGCTGCTCCGATCCACGAGGTCCTTCCGCGCCAGCAGCGCCTGGATCTCCGCCGCCGTCAGCGGGTCGCCGGCCTTCACCGCCGCCTTGCACGACATCATGTCGAGGATCTCGTGCAGCAGTTCCTCATCGTGCAGATCGAGCAACTCCTGCTCGCCGCGCTCCAGCAGGTCCGTCACGAACTCCACCGGGTCCACTCGCGCCAGGAACGTCGGGAACGCGTGCACGGCCAGCGTCTCGGGCCCGAACGGTGAGACCTCGATCCCCAGCCGCCCGAGCAGCGGTTGGATCTGCTCGAGCAGCGCCACCTGCCGCCCCGTCGCGGGCACCGTAGGCGGAATGAGCATCCGCTGGCTCTCCAGCGGCCCCCGCGTCACCCGCGCCTTGAGCTCCTCGTACATGATCCGCTCGTGCAGCGCGTGCTGGTCGATGATCAGCATGCCCTCGGGCGTCTCGGTCACGAGGTAGCTGTTGTGGAGCTGGATGGCCGTCGAGGGCAGGGTCGGAAGGGGGGAGGTGGGGGCGACGGCCGACGCGTCAGTCGTCAGTGGTTCGTTGTCAGTCGGGGGCGTCGCGATCGCGCGCGGCCCGATCGAGGCGATGTCGACCCCGGGTTGGGCGGCCGGCGCCTGTCCGAAATCGAGCCGCACCGCGGGTGCGACACCGGGCTGAAGCCCCCACGGCGCCGGCGCGATAGTCGCGGGCGCGGCGGGCGCATTCAAATCGCCCGGCAGTTTCTGGAAGAAGCTCGCCAGCGTCGCCCGAACGTCCAGCCGGTCCGCCGGCTCCACGTTGTCCGCCACAAACGGGATCGCGCGCGGCGTCAGGTCACTCCCGAGCAGCTTCTCCCGCACCGCCGACAGCACCAGCCCGTGGATCCGCCCCGAGTCCTTGAACCGCACCTCGATCTTCGTCGGGTGCACGTTCACGTCCACGTCGCCCGGCGGGACGTTCAGCATCAAAATCGCCGCCGGGTGCCGGCCCGGCTCGGTCAGCCCGCGAAAAGCCTCGCGCAGCGCGTGCTGGATGAACCGGTCCCGGATGTGCCGGCCGTTCAGGTACAAATACTGATACTTCGCCGTCGGCCGCGCCAGCGCCGGCAGCCCGATGAGCCCCAGGATCTTGACCTCCGCGTCCCGCGCGTCCAGCGGCAGCCGCTGCTCGTGGAAATCGTCCGGCCACGCCTCCAGCAGCCGGCTCGTCGGGTCCGTCGCCGGCAGGTGCAGCGACTTCTTCCCGTTGTGCGTGAGCGTGAACGCCACGCCCGGATGCGGCAATGCGAGTCGCAGCACCGTATCGGAAATATGGCCGATCTCCGTCGGCGCGCCCTTCATGAACTTTCGCCGCGCCGGCGTGTTGTAGAACAAATGGCGGATCTCGAGCACCGTCCCCACGTTCCCCGCCGACGCCTGCGGCGCCGAGCACTCGCCCCCGCGGTTGACGACCTCCCACGCCGCCTGCGAGTCGGCCGTCCGCGAGCAGATCCGCGCGTGCGACACCGACCCGATCGACGCCAGCGCCTCCCCGCGGAACCCCATCGTCCCGATCCGGAACAAATCGTCGTCGGTGCGGATCTTGCTCGTCGCGTGCTCGGCGAACGCCAGCGGCAGGTCGTCTACTGGGATGCCGTGCCCGTCGTCGATCACCCGGATCAACTCGCGCCCGCCGTCCTCGATCTCCACCAAAACGTTCCGCGCCCCGGCGTCCAGCGCGTTCTCGACCAATTCCTTCACCACCGACGCCGGCCGCTCGATCACCTCCCCCGCCGCGATCCGGTTCACGAGCGCGGTCGAGAGCTGCTGAATTCGGCGTGGGGCAACGGCGTCGGGCACGGGGCTATTCTAAAGGGAGCCCAGCGACTTGTCGCGGGACGGAGACCAAACCGCGTCGTCTGCCATCCAAGTGCCATTATGAGAACGCCGTTTCGAATTCCCGCGACAGCCGCTCGCTCTTCCGCGCCTCCACCGCCCGCCCCACCCGCTCCTTCACCCCCGCATCCCCCCGGTACATCTTCAACGCCCGCACGACCTCCACCGCCACGCTCTCCGGCACCGCCGCCAGGCCCTCGACCAGAAACTCCACCCCCGCCGGCAACCGCGTCAGCGCGATCGGCAGCGCGAGGTTGGCCCGCGTGTTCGGGTCCATCATTGCCCGCCAACAATCACACAGCGCCTCCAGCGCCTCCGGCCGTCGAGTCTCCCCCAGCGCCAGTGCCGCCGCCGACGCGACCGTGTCGTCCGAATCCCGCAGACAATCGCGCAGCACGTCGACCGACCGCCCCGGCGCCAGCCGCGCCAGCGCCGACAGCACCTCCGCCGTCACCCCCGGCTCGGCGTCGCCCGCCCGCGCCTTGAGCCGCAGCAGCGGCACCCCCGCGTCGTGCCCCGCGTACGCGATCGCCCGCGCCGCCATCATCCGCGCCTGCGCCTCCGGGTCCGCGAGCAAATCAGCCAACTCCTCGTGCACGAACCGCCGCCCGATCCGCACCAGCCCCATCGCGCACCACCCGCGAAGTCCGACCGCCGTATCCACCGGCGGGCCGTACGACCCCTCGCGCTGGAAGTGCCGGATCCCCGCCAACAACACCTTCTCAACGTCCTCGCCCGCCGGCCCGAGCTCGTACAGCGCCAGCCCGATCGCCTCCTTGGCAACACACCCGCGATCGGTCTTCGACGGGTCGGCCATAAACCGCCAAAATGCGGCCGCCAGATCGGGCGCGAGATCGGCGAGACCCTTCTCGCGCGCAAGATCCGCCGCCTTCGTGACGACCAGGTTCGACGTGCTCCCCAAATGCGGCCGAAGCGACGGCGCCAGATCGCCCGCGGGCAGCAGGCGCATATCCGCCACCGCCCGCAGCGCGGCGTCGAGCGACCGCGGATTGGACGAGCCCTTTGCCATCGCTCGCGCACCCGGACCATCCGTCATAGCCGCCGGCGGCAGCCGCCGGTCGCGTTGCCAGCCCGACCGCCATTTACGGCCGCGGCCCCTCCGCCATCACTTGCGTCGGCACCGCGCCCGGGTTCACCGTCCCCGACCCCACCGGCCCATCATGCCCCTCGTCCTCTGGCCGCGGCTCGGGCAGCCAGTGCGTCAGGATCATCGCCACCAGCGCGTACGCCCCGGCCACGATCGCCCCCATCTTCGCGATCTTCGCCGGGTCGGGCGGCGTCGACGCCGCCAGCGTCAGCGTGATCCACGCCGCCGCCGTCCCGATCACGCGCCCGCCGATGTTCGCCGCGAAGCTCTCGCCCGTCCCGCGCAAATGCACCGGGAACACCAGCGGGATGTAGTTGCCCCAGAAGCTGAACTGCGCGACCGTCAGGAACCCGGCGATCGCGATCCCCCATTTGATCATCGTCAGCGACCCCTCCGTCTGCAGCGAGTGCGCCACCCACCAGAAGTACAACGGCACGAAGATCAACGCCGGGATCTGGAACACGCGGAACAAATTTCGCCGGCTGACGATGTACAGCGCCAGCACCGCCAGCGCGATCCGGCCCGTCAACCCGCCCATCTCCTGCCAGAAGTTCACCTGCGCCGTCGCCTTGTCCACGCCGTTGGCCGTGTACGCCGGGTCCCGCAGCGGCTTGCGACCAGCCGCCAGGTCCTGCGCCTTCTCCTTCTCGCCCGTCGCCTTGCCCTCGGCCAGCACTTCCTTGTGACCGCCCCTAGTCGCGCCCAGGATCTGCGGCAGCTGCTGGATCGCGCCGAACGCGATCCCGTAGCTCCCGGCGAAGACCAGCGTCGTCACGATCGTCGTCTTCCGCAGGGCCGGGCTGAACAACTGCCCGATGCTCGGCCGCTTCAGCGTGCCGGCGTCCTTCTTCCGCTTCCACACCGGCGATTCCGGCAGGAACGGCCGGATCAGGATCAGCGGGATCGCCGGGATCACGCCCGAGATCAGCGTGTACCGCCACGCCTCGTGGTTGCCGTGGATCGCCGGCAGCGAGTTGGCCAGCGACGCCGCCAGGATGTTCATGATCGCGATCAGCACCCCGCCCAGCGACGAGAACGCCTGCGTGTACCCGAGCACCTTTTCGCGTTGGCGCGGATTCGGGAAGAGCTCGGCCAGCCACGCGACCGCGGCGACGAACTCGACGCACACGCCGATGAACACCCCGCACCGCAGCAGCAGGAGCTGCGTGAGGGTGGTTGCGTACCCCGCCGCGAACGCGCTGAACGCGTACAGCAGGATCGACGCCGTCAGCACGCGCCGCCTGCCCAGGCGGTCCGTCAGGTACCCGCCCAGCAGCCCGAACACGCCGCCCGCCAGCGCCGGGATGAAGAACAGCGCCCGGGCCCACTGCGTGTACTCCGGCGTGCCCGGCGTCAGCCCGCCCAGCGCCAGCAGTGCCGGCTTGATGATCAGCGGCAACATCAACAGCTCGTAGATGTCGAACGCGAACCCGATCGCCGCGATGATCACGATCAGCCACTTCGTCGTGTTCATCGGCTCGGCGGGCGGCACTACGGGCGGGTTCATCGCTCTCGACATCGGCGCTCTCCTGTCGCAGACACTCTATCGACCGGCACTCCTGCCACATACCCCCGTGCAGGACACTTGTTGGAACAAGTGTGAAGTGTAGGTGATGCGTCGCGGAATGGAAGAGGACTCACCGGCGTGCTCCCTTCAGTAATGCACGTCCCTGCCGCACGCTCTCCACCCGGTTTGACCCCACCCGCCCGTGCGCAGACACTCCCCCGACACCCATGCGCCTTTTCACCGCGCTCACCTTCCCCCCGCAGATCATCGCCCGCCTCGAGGCGATCCAGCAAACCCTCCGCGCCCGCCCCGCCCTCGCGACGGACCTCTCCTGGACCAAGCCCGAAAACCTCCACGTCACCCTCAAATTCCTCGGCGAGATCGACGACCACCACCTCGACAACCTCATCGCCGCCCTGCGAAAGATCCCCGTCCCACCCATGGAATTCCGCGTCGGCCGGTTCGTCACGCTCCCTTCGAAGGGCCCCGTCCGCGTGCTCGCCGGCACACTCGCCGGCGACCTCCAGCCCCTCGCCAGGCTGTTCGCCGCGATCGAACCGACCGTCCAGCCCCTCGGCGTCGGCCGCGAGGCCCGCGAGTTCAAACCCCACGTCACCCTCGCCCGCGTCCGCCGCCCCTCGCTCAAGCACACGCCACAGAGCATGTCGCGCCAGGTCGACCCGTTCCTCCTCCCCACCGACCCGTTCACCGCGACCACCTTCACCCTCTTCAAGAGCACGCTCACCCCCGCGGGACCGGTGTACGAAACAGTCGCGGAGATCGGGGCGAGTCCAACATGGGACGGTTAGTCTAGCTGCAACGCAACGCGTTGCTGACGCGTCGTGGGAAGCGAGCTGCCTCGTTTCGCGGAGTGCATCGTCACGACGAACGCGTCAGCAGGTCGTTGACCCGCAGATACGATCTGATGCGCGGTGCAACTCACAGCGCCCTCCCATTTCCCCCCAACCCCCGCTACCCTCCCCCCATGCCCCGCAGAGCCCTCATCGTCTACGGCGGATGGGACGGCCACCACCCCAAACCCGTCGCCGAAATCTTCCACCGCGCGCTCGCCGCCGACGGCTTCGACGTCACCCTCTCCGACCGCGTCGAAGCATTCGCCGAGCTCGACCTCCAATCCTTCGACCTCATCGTCCCCCACTGGACGATGGGCAAGATCGAGCCCGCCCAACTCAAGCCCGTCATCGCCGCCGTCCGGTCCGGCGTGGGTCTCGCCGGCTGTCACGGCGGCATGTGCGACGCCTTCCGCGACGCCACCGACTGGCACTTCATGACCGGCGGCCAGTGGGTCGCCCACCCCGGCGACGACGGCACGCGCTACCGCGTCCGCGTCACCGACACCGGCCACCCCATCACCCGCGGCGTCGCCGACTTCGACGTCGTCAGCGAGCAGTACTACCTGCACGTCGACCCGGCGGTGAAGGTGCTGGCCACCACGCGTTTCCCCGTCGCCGGCGGGCCGCACGTGCCCAACGGCCCGGTCGACATGCCGGTGCTGTGGACGAAGCGCTTCGGGCGCGGCCGCGTGTTCTACAGCTCCATCGGCCACACGCCC
>DASPKW010000355.1:0-4121 GCA_035627895.1 Tepidisphaeraceae bacterium
CGGGCCGGACGTGAAGATCGGGCCGGGGTGCAAGCTGACCGCCCACGTGACCGTCATCGGCCGCACGACCATCGGCGCCGGCAACGTCTTCTACCCCCAGTCGGTGATCGGCGGCCCCCCGCAGGACCTGAAGTACCGCGGGGAGCCCAGCACCGTCGTGATCGGCGACCACAACACGTTCCGCGAGGCCACCACCGTCCACGCCGGCACCGAGGGCGGCGGGATGGTCACCCGCATGGGCAGCCGCAACCTGCTCATGGTCAACGCCCACGTCGGGCACGACGCGCAGATCGGTGACCGGTGCGTGATCGCCAACAACGTGATGCTCGCCGGCCACGTCGTGATCGGGAGCAGCGTCGTCCTCTCGGGCGGCGCCGCCAGCCACCACTACGTCCGCATCAGCGATTTCTCGTACGCCGCCGCGTACAGCCAGATCCACCACGACGTCCCCCCGTTCGTGAAGATCCAGGACGACACGGTCTGGGACACGAACAGCCTGGGCCTGAAGCGCGCCGGGTTCACCGACGAGGACGTGCGGGCGATCGAGGAAGCGGTCCGCCGGCTGTTCATCTCCAAGAAGAAGCCGTTCGCCGAGGCCCTGGCCGAGTACGACACGCAGAACGGGATCAACCCGCACGTCGCGCGGCTCGTCGAGTTCCTACGCGAGCGCGACATGGGCAAGCACGGGCGGTTCCTGGAAGCCAAGCGGCGCCGGTAACGCATCACTCGCAATAACAACAAACCCGCGGCGCGGAAGCGCCGCGGGTTTTTCGTGCGCGAATTCCCAGGCCCCCGAAAGCCCGCGGAGCTTGCTCCGTGGGTTCCGCGGCGCAGATCACCCCTCCGTTTTTTCCGCGGACGTCTCCGACTCCTCATCCGCATCGGACCGCTCGCTCGGTTTCGCGTGCGCCAGCGCGATCACCTGCACGTGAATCTCCGGCGGCAACAGCGACTCCAGCTTCCGCTGGAAGCTCCCCTTGATGATGTGGTGCAGCGCGCCCCGCCGGCTCGACCCGATCAGCAGCTTTTCCACGCCGTTCATCGCCGCCAGCTCGGCGATTGCCTCGGCCGGGTGCGGGCCCGCATCGTACACCGGGATGATCGGCACCCCGTACGCGTGCCCCTTGTCCAGGAACTCGGCGAACATTTCCTGGGCGGCCGGGTCGTTGTCGAACGTCAGCCGGGTCTCGGCCTCGATCTTGTAGTTCAGCGCCACCTCGCGGATGAAGCACACGACCAGCGTCGCGTCCTCGGCGGCGGCCTCGGCGAGCGCCGAATCGGCCAGCGCGCTGCTGCCCGCGGTCGACAACATCAGCCGCGGCCGCGCCAGGGCCTCGGGCGTCAGCTGCGCGATGATCGCCTGCCGCAACAAACTCGGCTTGGGCCGCCGCGCCGCCGCCCACTTCGTGAGCTGTCGCAGCCCCAGCCCGACGATCATCACGATCGTCACGAAGATCAGCGCCTCCCACTTGGTCACCGCCAGCGTGATCCAGATGGCGATCAGCAGTAGCGCCAGCGCGCCCATCGCCACCTTGCGGCGCGTCTTGCGGAGCCGCGGGTGGAACGTGTTCAGCGAACAGTCGATCGCGACCGCCCCGACGATGCCAATCGCGTACAGATGCGCCAGCGTCTGCAAATCGTGGAAGAAGATCAGCACGATCGCCGGCACGCCCGCCGCGACCACCGCCCCGATCCACGGGGCCCCGAACCCGTTCAGTTTCTGGAAGAACCGTGGCATCTCGTTGTCGCGGCTCATCACGTACAGGACTGACATCAGCCCGTTTACGGCCGTGTTCGTCGCGCTCAGCAGCAGCAGCCCGCCGATGATCCGGACCGACCACTCGGCGACCGGCGCGAACCACGCCGCCACGCCCATCCCGTAGTGCTTCGCCATGAACGCGAGCATGTCCTCCTTGTGCGCCTCGCGCCCCAGTCCGGTGATCGAGACCATCGCCAGCGCTAGAATCAGATTGAACAGCGCGACCTCGCCGGCGACGACCCAGATGCTCCGGCTGGCGGTCTTGTAGACCGGCTTCTTCATCACGCCGGTGAGGTTCGCGATCGCCTCCACGCCCGACAGCGCCAGGACGATGGCGACGAACGCCTCCCACGTGTGCGTCGGCCGATGATTCAGCCGGCCGATCAGCTCGCCCAAGTTCCACCACGGGATCTGCGGGATCGCGAGCACCGCGACCATCACCGTGATCAGGACCATCCCCCCTGCCGCGAAGAGCGCGAAGCCCGCCGAGTGCTTGGGCCCCATCAGGTTGAACGCGCCCAGCGCGACGATCGCGACGATCGCCCACAGGCCCGGGCTGTTCCAACTCCAGTCGGATTTCGGCTTGGCGACCTCCGGCGTGTCGAGCCGAATGTCGTCGCCCGCGTCCACGGGGGCCGACTGCACGTGCGCCGGGTGGTCGCCCAGCCCGAAGTAGTGGAACGCCTCGACCGCCGACAGCGACGCCGTGATCGTGTAGTCGGCGAACAGCAGCAGCGCCCCGACGACGCCCAGCAACGGCGAGCGCCGCCGGCCCGCGGTGTAGACGCCGCCCCCGTCCGGGTAAATCCGGCAGATCTGCGTGTACGCCCAGCCGACCGCCAGGATCAGCAGGCTCATCGCCAGGATGAGGTAGAAGCTCGACCGCCCGGCGACGAGGAACGCCAGGCCGAGCACGTAGAGGCGACTAGTGCCCCAGTCGCCAAACAGCAGCGCGCCGGCGCCGAACGAGTTCAGGTTGCGCGGCCGCTCGGAGACCAGGAGCGAGAGCGCCTCGGGCTTCTGCTGACCGTCGCTGCCACTGTCGTTCCCGGTAGACGGGTTCGCGTCCATATAGGCTTGTCACAAACGACGGGCGGCGGCGGGGCACTCACTTCAATCTCGGACCCGTCCGGCTATACGCCAGAAGGTTCCGAAACGGAATGGGAGATCGCCCGACGCAATCGGTCGTCACCGCACAACGTTCTGCTCTTGGGGGTAGGTGTCACGAGGCGCATCGTCGGCAAGACGAGGCAACCCCCGTGCCACCCTCATCGGGAGGGAGCATCACGGTAGTGCCCTTTCAAACGGGGACGGCGTTTCCGATTCGGACAAGTTCACCACGGAGGACACGGAGGTCACGGAGAGGCCGAAAACGTCGAAGGACGAAACCCGAAGCTCGACTCAATAACGAACATCGAAGGTCGAACGACGAAACGCGGCAGCCGACGTCCTGCACCGAGCCCGCTTCGTCATTCGTCATTCGTCATTGATTCGTGCTTCGAATTTCGACATTCGTCATTCCTTTAACTCCGTGTCCTCCGTGCCCTCCGTGGTGGACTCGTATTTCGAAAACCGTCCCATGCCTACGGGGTTAGCTGGCGGGCTGGGGCTTGAAAGGGCCCTGAGACTTTTGTGAGTCCCTTCGCCCCCGGTCGCCGCGGTTCGCCCGCTACGACCCTGTGGGAGATTCGCCTTCCGGAGCGTCTCCCGTGGGTTCCCCGCACCGTCCGCCACGCAGCGTCCGGTCTCGGCGGTCACAAGCCGCAAAGGGTAGGGCAATGGGGCGGGATATCAAGTGGGAGGGCGTGGGGCGACAGGCTTCGATCACCGCGCGAGCGCCACAATTCCTTCCGCCGGGCAGCTTAAGGGTTTGGCTCCGGAACCTTCGCGCGATGTCGCTCGGTCGACGCCCCTGCCGGCGCGGCTGTCAATTCCCGACCGATTTGATACCACCGCAAGAAGATCAGCGCGAGGAATACCGGGTACGTCCAGCCGAGGTACAGGCCCATGAGGATGCGGAAATACGACATGCGGTCGACGTACATGTAGACGCCGAACCCAACGCTCACCAGCAACACGATGGCGGGCAGCATTAAGTGCTCGATCCGGCGGCCCGTCGCCCCCCACGCAAGTCCGCCGGCGAGCAGGGCGGCCACCAGATTCGACCCGGAGAAGATCCGCAGGTCGAGCATGAGCCGGTCGAGCGTTTTGTCCCAGTGCTCCCGCGCACGGGCCTTCCAATCGAGTTTGTTCGCGGCGCCGACGATCCGGTCCTTCACCCCGGGGGCAGGCAGTTCCGCCGATTCTGGGCGGCCGGAGCCCACCAACTGACGGACGTACCCGCCGGGGTCGGCCTGAAACG
>DASPKW010000356.1:0-13037 GCA_035627895.1 Tepidisphaeraceae bacterium
CTACGAGAACGCGAACATCGCGGCCGACCACCAGCAGCTCCTGATGCTCGAGCTGCGCAACACGGCGCGGAAGTACGGGCTCGTCTGCCTCCTGCACGAGAAGCCGTTCGCGGGGATCAACGGCAGCGGCAAGCACAACAACTGGTCGATGTCGACCGACACGGGCGAGAACCTGCTGAACCCCGGCGACAACCCGCACGACAACGCCCAGTTCCTCGTCTTCTGCACCGCCGTCATCCGCGCGGTCGCCAAGTACAGCGAGATCCTGCGCCTCTCGATCGCTTCGGCGCACAACGATCACCGACTGGGCGCCAACGAAGCGCCCCCGGCGATCATCTCGATCTTCCTCGGCGACCAGCTCAACGACATCTTCGAGCAGATCGAGAAGGGCGGCGCCAAGTCGTCCAAGCAGGGCGGCCTGTTCCAGACCGGCGTCTCCGTCCTCCCCCCCCTCCCCAAGGAGGCCGGCGACCGCAACCGCACCAGCCCGTTCGCCTTCACCGGCAACAAGTTCGAGTTCCGCGCCGTCGGCAGCTCGGCCAACATCTCCGGCGCCAACACCGTCCTCAACACGATCGTCGCCGAGTCGATCGACTTCATCGCCACCCAGCTCGAGGCCTCGATCAAGGGCGGTAAGGACCTGACCGCCGCGATCCAGGACCTGCTCCCCGGCATCGTCAAGCAGCACAAGCGCGTCATCTTCAACGGCAACGGCTACTCCGAGGAGTGGCACCAGGAGGCCGCCAAGCGAGGGCTGGCCAACCACAAGAACACCGTCGAGGTGCTCCCCGTCGTCACCCGCAAGGACACGATCGAGCTGTTCACCAAGTACAAGGTCTACAGCGACAAGGAGCTCCAGAGCCGGTTCGTCATCCTCAGCGAGGCGTACACCAAGACGCTGAACATCGAGGCCCAGACGGCCCTGCTGATCGCCAAGAGCCAGATCCTCCCGGCCGCCCTGCGGGCCCAGAAGGAGGCCGCCGACACCGTCGCCTCGACCAAGGCCGCCGGCGTCGCCAGCACGGCCGCGAGCGACGCGCTCACCGCGCTCGTCTCGGCGACCAACGACCTGTCCAAGGGCATCGCCGCCCTCGAGAAGGCCAAGGAGCTCCACGACGGCGACGCCTACGCCCACGCCAAGCACATGCGCGAGGCCGTCTTCCCCGCCCTCAACACCCTGCGTACCGCCGCCGACAAGCTCGAGGCCATCGTCCCCGACGACCTCTGGCCCCTCCCGACCTACCGCGAAATGCTGTTCCTGAAGTAACCCTCAGGATCGCGGAATACGTTCGAATCCAGACGCCCCGGGAAGCAAGTCTTCCCGGGGCGTTCTCGTTTCGCGCCACGCGCGCCCCCTGCCTCATTGAACGAGATTTAATTTCCCCTCAACCGAAGCCCGCTGCTATCCTCACGCCCCGCGAGGCGGATTACCGTTCTACAATTCATTACCCGTGGAGGATCGCATGCGAAACGCGACGAAGGTGTTCCTGTCGGCAGTGTGTCTCGGGCTCGGAATCTCGGCGACCACGCTCGTCCAGGCCGAAGACAAGAAGCCCACGGCCCCGGGCCAGCCGACGCCCGAGCAGATGGAAAAGATGGTCAAGGCCGGCACGCCCGGCGAGCACCACAAGCGGCTCGAGATGATGGCCGGCACGTTCGACGCGGCCATGTCGTGCTACGGGCCGATGCAGATGCCCCCGAGCAAGGGCGTGACCAAGAACACGATGATCTTGGGCGGGCGCTGGCTCTCCAGTGAGTTCGCGGGCGAGATGATGGGCCAGAAGTACGAGGGCCACGGCCTGATGGGTTACGACAACACTGCCAAGAAATTCGTCGGCACGTGGGTCGACTCGATGGGCACCCAGATGGCGAACTTCGAGGGCACGGCCGACGCGGCCGGGATGATCACGGTCGCGTCCGAGGGGATCGACCCAATGACCGACCAGAAGATGAAGATGCGGATGACGTACGTGATCCAGGACAAGGACAAGCACACGTTCACGATGTACATGCCGGGGCCGGACGGGAAAGAGGCCAAGATGATGGAGATCGTGTACACGCGGGTGAAGTGAGTTGTCAGCTGTCAGCTGTTAGTTGTTAGTTGTTAGTGGGAAAACGAGAGCCCCCGGTGCGCAGGACGCGCTCCGGGGGCTTCGACTTGGTGGGCTCGTGATAGCCGCGGGCGGGAGCCCACGGTTACGTGAAACGTCGAGTCGACCTCGATCGTGATTACTCCGCGAGGCGCAGTTTCGCGGGCGGGATGCGCCGCCGCGCGGCCTCGGCGCGGTGCAGGTCGACCTCGACCCGGCGGGCGATCGCGCGGTAGCGCGAGTCGTCGATCAACTCGCCGATGTGGGCGGCGAACTCGGCGAGGTCTTCTACCGTGATGTCGGGCGGACCCGCGGACGTTGGCGCGGCGGGGGCTTCCGCGGGCGGGTTCGGGATCGCCAGCCGCAGCGGGCGACGCCGGCGGGACGTCTCCTCGCGTGCGACCGAGCCGCTCGTGAGTCGTTCGATGTTGTCGTTGGTCTGGGTCATCTTTCCTCCGTGGTCGATGGTCTTGGTGTCGTGATCGCCGTCCGGCCTTTGACGCGGGCCGTCACCCCGGCCTGACACGGACACCCGAACGATGGTTGGGACAGGTTTCGGCGGCCGCTCGGCGGTGATCGAATCGTCCGCCGATAACAGTCGCCGCGCCGATGGTGGCGACTCGGAACTCCGCCGCGATTCCAAGTCGTTCGGTCCGAAAGTTCGCACGCATTCGCGACGCGTGGGGCCGACGATCGAATTCGACACCGCGGGACAGAGGCACAGAGTTGCGTGCGGCGATCTGATTGATATCGCCATCGCGTGGGCTCTGTGACCCTGTGCCGCGGCGGTGAGGGGTTAGTCGAGTCCGCGGAAGCGCGTGGGGGGGACGCGGCGGCGCGACGTTTGGTCGCGCTCGAGGTCGATCGTCAGGCGGTCGGAGATCGCGCGGAACTGCGCGGCCTCTACAAGGTCCTCGATCTCGGCGGCGAACGCCTCGAGTTCCTCGACCGTCAGCACGTCGCGCGGCTCGATCGGTGCGAAATCGCGCAGGCCGACCTCTGTCGGAGCGGGGATCGAGACGCGGATGGTCTGGAACGACTTGTTGATCAGCGGGCGGGTGGAACGCTTCTTGTGGTCACGCATGGCAGCCTCCTGTTCGCTCGGGTCACTCTCGTGGTGGGTACGACGAGGAAGACAGTTCGAAGTCCGTGCCATAGCGCGAAACTCGGCGCGTGTCCGATAATGGTCGGGCTCGCAATACGGGTGCAGAGAGAGCAGCAACCCGCACGGGCGAAGTGGCCGACACGGGGCGACAAGTGCGGGTGCAATGTCGGTGTCGGACCTGTGGACGGGGCGTGGTTATCGGGAGTGGGCGGAATCGCGACGAGGCGAAGCCACTGGGGGTGGCCATCGCGAGGCACGCCTGATGAAACGACCGCGGGCCGGTCGTTCGACCGGCCCGCGTGAGGTGCGAATGGAGCTACAGGGATTCGAACCCTGAATTCCACCATGCCATGGTGGCGTGATCCCATTTCACTATAGCCCCGCTACAATGTTGTCCTCGCCGCCGGTTCGCCCGGCGTGAGGGGGAAGATTGTATGAGAACGGGTCGGACTGTCAAGGCGAGCGCGGCGCCGCGCGAAGGGTCGTTGGACGTCGATCGATAACCGGAAAAAGGTGGGCAGTGCCCACCCTACGGCGCGTTACGCCTTCACATACGGGGCGACGCCGTCGGGTGTGACAATCATGAGTTGTTCGGTCACCTGGTGGGGCATGCGGCGGTAGTCCTCGGCGACCTGGGGGGCCAGGCGGTGCACCGTTTCGGTGTCGTGGCGGAAGCAGAGGAGGATGTCGCGGTGGGGGATGGCGGCGATGAACGGGCTGTCGAGGTGCTCGCTGAGGCGGGCGTGTAAGGTGGGCAACAGGAGGCGCGAGGCGTCGTAGCCATCCCGCTGCGAGAGGACGACGAGGCTGATGCGCCCGTCCTCGTCCTGGGCGACGTTGGCAGCCATCTCCTCGCTGCGTTTGACGAGGTTCTGGATCGCGGTCTCGTGGATGTCTTCGACGGTCAGGTTCCACTCGTCGAAGTGGCTGCGGGCGATGTAGGAGATCGTGCGGTCGGAGTCGATCGCGTAGGCGACGCGCAGGCCCTCGATGAGCGGCTGGCTGACGACGGACTCGTAGGCCTCGTCACAGAACTGGGCGGGCAGGATCATGGGCATGATCCGCTCGCGGAGGATGTCGAACGAGCCCTGTTCGTCGGGGTAGCCTTCGGACGCGCGGATCAGTTCGACGGCCCAGCGCTCGACGTGGTGGGTGATGTCGTCGGGGTCGAGGACGGCCATGCGGAACAGGTTTTCGAGGGACGCGAGATGCCCGGGCCCGCGCTCGCGCTTGGGCTTGATGCGGACGGCAAAATCGTCGTCGGCGGGCTCGATCTTCACGAGCGGGAACCGCTTGTGGACGATCTCGATGACCTGCGCGACGAACTGTTCGCGCGACGGGGTGGACATGTCTGGATGATAGTCGTGGGGGCGGGGGAAATCGAATGGCGCGATGGCCCATTGCCCATTGCCGATTGCCGATCGCCGATTGCCGATTGCCGATCGCCGATTGAACTCGCGACGTACGTCCCCACTGTCATCCTGAGGTACCCCGAGGGATCTGGCCCCGAGCGTCGGGGCCCGTTCGACATTGACAATCGGTCCTCGAACACCACTCGCCAACGTCGAACGGGCCGCGACGTTCGGGCCAGATTCCTCGGAGTACCTCGGAATGACAGGTGGGGCGCCGGCGCGCGAGTCGGCGCAATCGGCAATGGGCAATCGGCAATCCTCGCCTTGCCCCCCCTTCCCACGTGCCATACAACCGGCCGGTCCACGGAAGGAGAGTTATGTCGCAGGTGATCAAGGTCGGGATCGTCGGGGCGGGGTGGCCGGGGAAGGCGCACGCGCGCGGGTATGTCGGGTCGGGCGGGTGGCGCATCCTGGCGGTCGCGGACCTGATCCCGGCGCGGCGGAAGGAGATGATCGACGAGTTCAAAATCGCGCGCGAGTACGCGGCGTTCGAAGAGTTGCTCGCGGACCGTGAGCTCGACGCGGTGAGCATTTGCTTGCCGAACTATTTGCACGCGCAGGCGACGATCGCGGCGCTCAAGGCGGGGAAGCACGTCGTGTGCGAGCGGCCGCCGGCGCTGGGCGTGGGCGAGGCCAAGCGGATCGACGCGGCGGCGCACAAGTACGGCAAGCAAGTGCTGTACGGGTTTCAGCGGCGGTTCGGGGGGAACGAACTGGCGGCCAAGCAGGCGATCGACAAGGGGTACGCCGGGGCGGCGTATCACGCGCGGGCGTCGTGGACGCGGACCCGCGCGATCCCGATCGGCACGGGGTGGTACACGGACTCGGAAAAGTCGGGCGGCGGGGCGCTGATGGACCTGGGGTCGGCGATGCTCGATTTGGCGTGGTCGCTGCTGGGCGAGCCGGCGCCGGCGAGTGTGTACTGCGTGACGCACCGCCCGCTCCACCACCAGGGGCTGCTGTCGGACGTGCCGCGGTTCGACGTGGAAGAGGCGGCGTTCGCGGTCGCGCGGTTCGAGGGCGGGGCGACGCTCGAACTCTCGGTGTCCTGGGCATTGAACCAGTCGCCGGCGCAGAACGGCGTGGTTTGCCGGGTGCACGGGGACCAGGGCGCGGTGGAGGTGTACACGGCCAAGGGGAGCGTGATGCACCGCGGGTTCAACGCCAAGGGCGAGTCGAAGGAGATCCCGCTGAAGCTCCCGAAGCTGACCGGTCACGCGGCGATGATGCGGCACTTCCGGGAATGTGTGTTGGGCAAGGCGCGCCCGGCGTGCGGGCCGCGGCAGGGCGTGGTGGTGATGCAGATGCTGGAGGCGATGTACAAGAGCGCGGAGAGCGGGAAGAGCGTGGCGATCGCGGGGGGGCCGAAGATGTTGGCGGGACCAATGTCAAATGTCAAAAGTCAAATGTCAAAAGTGGCAGACGCAGAGGGAGATGACGAATGACACCCGCCGAATTGGAAGAACGGACGTTTCAGTTTGGCGTACGCGTTGTGAAACTCGCGATGCATTTGGCGAGGCGACGGGGGATCAGCTTTCGACTGATCGATCAACTTGTGGGGGCAGGAACATCGGTCGGAGCGAACGTTGAAGAATCGCACGCTGCCGTTAGTAAGCCTGATTTCCTGAACAAGCGGGGCATCGCGTTGAAGGAGTGTCGTGAGAGCGTTTACTTCCTGCGCGTTTTGGAAGCCTCGGGCGCGGCCACAAGAACGATGGTCGGGACGCTCGTTGCAGAGGGCCGAGAGATCGGAAAGATCCTTGCCAAGGGAATCATCACGACCAAACGGTCGCTCGGCATCACGGACTAATCATCCTTCGCGTGTTTGTGTCTCGCGCATCCCCCCGCCTGCACTTTTGACATTTGACTTTTGACATTTGACATCGCGGAACGCGTTAGCCTTCCCCGCCGCCCAGTTCGCGGGTCTGGAAGAGCCACATGCCGACCGCGAGGGCGAAGGTCGCGTAGAAGAACGCGTAGAGGGTCGAGATGCCGAGGTAGCCCCAGATGAGGTTCATCGGGACGGCGTTGATGTCGTTGGCGAACTGGCCGACGGCGATCGGCTTGTAAATCGCCAGCGGGCGGACGTCGAACGTCTCGAGGTACGGGAGGAGCTTGCTCGCGGCGTAGGCGGGGATCTTCAGGAGCGGGGACTCGATGTTGCCGGTCGGGTAGATGAAGCGGGTCAGGTTGCCGGCGATGTAGATCAGGATGACGACCGGCAGGTTCACCACGAGCGAGACGCGCGTGGAGATCGCGACGCTGACGGCCGCGAGCGCCGCGATCATCAGCCAGGTCTGGATCAGGCTGGGCACGAGGCTGAGCACGTGCATCGCGCGGTAGCCCTGGAGGCGGGCGAACTCGCGGTCGTCGAGCGTGTTGCGGATCTGGTAGTCGGTCGGGATGCGGTAGTACGTGGCCATCGCCATCACGGCCCCGAGGACGACGACGGCCAGCAGCGCGGCGAGCACGATGCCGAGGTACTTGCCGACCAGTACTTCCCACCGGTACAGCGGCTTGCTCATCAGCGTGAGCATCGTGCGGTCTTCGATTTCCTCGTAGATCGACCTGCTGGTGGCGAACAGGGTGGCGATCAGGACGATGAGCAGGATCACGTCGAGGCCGACGGCCTTGAACATGACGGTGTCCTCGCCGAGCGTGAAGAACGGGAGGAGCCAGAAGATGATGAGGATCGCCGCGCCGAAGACGAGCAGGAGCGAGTAGATCGGCTGGACGATCGCCTCGCGGAACGTGTGGCGGAGGATGACGGCGGTTCGGTACATGGCTGGCGAGTTGTCAATTGTCCATGGTCAATTGTCAATGGTGAGGGCTCGCGGTGACACACGCGCGCACCGCTGGCAGGTCCAAGCCCGACGATTGACCATGGACAATGGACAATTAGCGGCTAGTGCTTGATGGAGAAGCCGGTGAAGGCGTTGGTGGGGGGCTCGATCTGCGTGTCGACCCGGCGGATGAAGTGGCACATCTTGCGGCGCACCGAGTCGAGGACCTGGTCCATCTCGCCGTCGGCGCCTTCCATGACGAGCTCGACGCGGCCGTCGGGCAGGTTGCGGACGTAGCCGCGGACGTCGTGGGGCATGGCGAGGTTGTGGACGGTGTACCGGAAGCCGACCCCCTGTACGCGGCCGGTGAAGTGGCAGATCCGGCGGTGAACCTCGCTGGCGACGGGATGGGCGTGGGTCTGGTTCACGGGCGCGAGTGTAGCGCAACAGTGGGGGATGATGCAACGGAAAATTGCGCGCGCGGGGCGGGTCCGAGTATGCTGGTCAACAGGCCCATGCGGATTCTCATCGCGCCGGACAAATTCAAGGGGTGCCTCGGTTCTCGCGAGGTTGCGGGGGCGATCGCCGAGGGGGTTCGGGAGGCGGTCCCGGCGGCCGAAATCGAGTTGTGCCCGATGGCCGACGGCGGGGAGGGGACGGTCGATGCGCTGGTCGCCGCGACGGGCGGTCGGCTCGTCACGCGAACGGTGACCGGTCCGCTACCGAACATGCGGGTGGAGGCGGCGTTCGGCCTGCTAGGCGACGGGCAGACGGCCGTGATCGAAATGGCGGCGGCGTCCGGGTTGCACCTGCTGCGGCCGGAGCAATACGACCCGCTGGCGACGACGACGTACGGCACCGGGGAGTTGATTGTTGCCGCGATCGAGGCGGGGGCGAGGCGGATCATCCTCGGGATCGGGGGGAGCGCGACGGTGGACGGGGGGATCGGGTGCGCGCAGGCGTGCGGGGCGACCATCAACATGCACGAGTCGCAGCTTAGCTTGCGGATGGCGCACGATCCGCCACTGAGCGGGGGCGACCTCCGCGAGGTGTTCCACGCCGGGGAGGGCAATTCATTTCTCGGCGATATCGAGTTGCTGGTCGCGTGCGACGTCGACAACCCCCTCTATGGCCCCACAGGGGCGGCCCCGGTCTTCGGTCCGCAAAAGGGCGCGACGCCGGAGCAGGTGCAATGGCTCGACGACGCCCTGCGCGAACTGGCGACGCGCCTCGGCGCGGACGACCTCGCCCGCCGGCCCGGCGCGGGTGCGGCGGGCGGATTGGGGTTCGGATTGATGGCGTTCCTTGGCGCGCGACTCGAGCCGGGGTTTGCGCTGGTCGCCCGGGCGGTCGGGTTGGAAGAGCGCGTGGCGCAGGCCGACCTGGTGCTTACCGGTGAAGGGCGACTCGACGCGTCATCGCTCCACGGCAAGACGGCGATCGGCGTGGCGGCGTTGTGTGGGGTGCGCGGTGTGCCGTGCGTCGCCCTGGCGGGGGCGGTGGACGGGAAGGCGGCGCGGTCGGCGCGCGCACGCGGGCTGACCGCGGCGTTCTCGATCTGCGACGGGCCGATGGAGTTGTCGCGCGCGGTGGCGGAAGCGCCGGGGTTGATCGCGGGGGTGGCGGCGCAGGTCGTGTCGGTGTGGGCGCGGGCGCGCGCGTGAGCGATGTCTTGTGGCACCGGTCCGGCCGTGAGGTCTTACCCGTCGGCGCTGGTTGTCGCTCGAACGCGCTCGCCTTCCGGCGGCGCTGTCGCTTGCCCTGCGGGTCGCGGCTAAACGGGACCGACAGTGCGCAGACTCGGTCCGTTGACAACCCCCCTGCCCGAACGGACAACCGTCCGCATGGATCAGCTCATCGTCAACGCGATCGGCCCCGACCGGCCCGGGATTGTCGGCGAGGTCACCGGCCACCTCCACGCCGCGGGCGCCAACGTCCTCGACTCCCGCATGGTAAACCTGCGCGGGCAGTTCGCGCTGCTCCTGCTCGTCGAGGCGCCCGCCGACGCGGTCGCGGCGCTCAAGCAGTCGCTCCCCGCCGCCGCCGAGGGATGGGGCCTTCGGCTGAGCGTCAGCGACGGCTCGACCGCCACGGCCGCGCCCTCCAAGGGCATCCCGTTCCGCCTCAAGACGTACTCGATGGACCAGCCGGGGATCGTCCACAAGGTGTCGGCGCTGCTCCGAGAGTTCGGGGTGAACATCGAAGATTTGTCGGCCCGGCAGGAGTCGGCACCGTTCATGGGGACGCCGCTGTTTTTGATGGAAATGCGCGTGACGGTGCCGGCGGGCGTGTCGATCCAGGGGGTGCGGGGGAAGTTGCGGGCGCTGTGCGACGGGTTGAACTGCGACGTGGATTTCGAGCCGGCGTAAGCGCGCGGTCGCGCGCCGAGCGCCTGTCGGGTGGACCGCCCGGCCGGGTATCATCGCCTCACGGCGCGGTGGAACGTCCGGCGGCTGGGCGATGAGATCGAGGAGTGGGTCGGGCGCGAGGAAATCCGGCGGCGGTTTTGCGACGACCCGCGGCGCGAGCTCGGCGAGTGGGTGGCCGTTCCCCTCGCGGACGCCGGCCGCACGCGACTCGCGCGATTCAGGGTTAGTACGCTCGCGACGTGGCACCGGTGGGCCGGGTTCGCCGCCGTCCTGGGCGGTGACCTTGGCGGCTGGGCGTCGGTCGCGCTCGCGTGCCGGTACCAATGCGCGGCGCTGACCGCGCGGCTGCGGATGTTCGCCGTCGGCAAGGAGACGTTCCTCGCGGGCGACGAGCACCTGGCGGGGCTGGCCGTGTGCGACTCGATCGTGTTCGGGGACGACGGCGGCGACGCCTTGTGCGCACAACTGGCCGCCTACCTGGCGGGGCCCGAGCGGGTCGGGAACGGGTTCAGGTCGGCCGAGCGATTCCCGGCGTTCGCGGTCGCGCTCCACCGGGTCTGGCGGGGCAGGTCGTCGCAGGCCGCGGAGGCGGAGGGTCTCGGGAAGGTCTACGGCGGCCTGCTGCGGTCGTGGGCGGACGACGCGGCGTTCGCGGCCGCGGCGTCGGCGGCGTGCGACTACCACTGCGCGAATATCACACAGGAGCGCGACGGCGAGTTCTTCTGGTACGCGCTGTTCCCGACGGAAATCGTGGCGACGTTCCGCGTCCGAGCGGCGTCGCTGGGCCGGCCGGGCCCGCCGATCTCTCATCCGCTTTTGGACGGGCCGCTCGCCGGTCCGCCCGCCGACGTAAAGGCGCCGCCCGACCCGCTGTTGGACGTGGTGGCCCCGTGGATCGGCGCGGGTGTCGAACACGTCCTGGCGAACCCCGGGCGACGGCGCAGGTAGGTTATCGTTCCGCGGGTCCCACGACCGGCGGCGGCATCACGACCTCGAACGCGTGTGCGGGCGGGGCCGCCGCGACCGGCGTCACGCGCGGGACGCGGCGGATCAGCAGCGCCGCAACGACGATCAGCGCCGCGCCGATGGCCAGGCCGATCCACAGCGTCGGGTCGGCCCAGACGTTCGCGGGCGGGGCGGCCGACAGCGCGTCGGGGCCGCGGTGGCGGACTTCCCACGCCATCAGGCCGAGCGTGGCGGTGTCGTACAGGAAGTGGGTCAGGATCGCGGGGATCAGCGACCCGGTGCGCCACGCGAGGTACCCGAGCAGGCAGCCCAGGGCGAAGCGAATGGGCATGCCGTGCAGGTCGAGGTGGGCGGCGGCGAACAGGAGGGCCGTGACGAGGATGGCCACCAGCGGCTTGCCCCGCCGACCGATCGCCGTCTGGATCGCCCCGCGGTAGAGCAGTTCCTCGAACACGCCGGCCAGAACACCGACGACGAGCGGCACGAGGATCGGGAACGCCTGCAGGGCCGGCCCGAACAACTGCACCGTCATCTTCGCGTTCTCGCCGGACGGCGGCCAGACGCGCGACTGGAGCAACCCGATCACCTGCACGACTGGAACGAGCCCGATGCCCAGCAACACGCCGGCGATCACCGCCCGGCCGTCCGGCTTGAACAGCTTGAACGTCGCCCGCCAGTTCCATTTCCCGAGCCACGCGAAGAGGGCGGTGGGCAGGAAAAGCAGGCAGATCATCGTGTACACGACGATCCACAGGACGGCGGTCGGATGCCGCTCGGGGCGGGCGGGGTCGAGGAAATACAGTTGGAGCGAGGGCTGCACGTAGAACAGCAGGAGCATCGAGACGGCGAACAGCGCGATCGCCTCGTCGATCGCCGGCAGGCGGAGCTTCCGCCGGGCCTTGCCCATCCCCTTCAAGCCCTTCATCGACAGCGGCTCCCACGACGGGTTGACCAGTTGCTCGTTGGAGAACAGCCGCGCGGCGACCGACAGGAGCAGGCCCGCGTAGAGGAACGAGCTGCCGAACGCCAGCGCGAAGTCGAGCAAAGTCGCCTTGTCGCGCAGGACGTCGCGCATGATCAGGGTCGTGTTGGCGATCGGCGTGACCATCAGGCCGGGGGAGGATTTCACGTCGGCGACGGTGAGGGCCATGCTCGCCAGGGGCAGGAGCATCGCGGGCGTCGCGTAGCTGTTGGCCTCGCGGAAGGTGCGGGCGAGCAGGCCGATGATCAGGACGAGGGCCGTGAAGAAGACTAGGGCGGGGATGGCGGCGACGAACACGAGGAACAGCGACCCGGGACTGAGCGCGCCCATGGACGACCCGGCGGCCGTGGCGACGGCGGTCGGGTCGGCCTTCTCGAACAGGGAGAACGTCCGCCAGAGCACGAGCGACATCGAAGCGACGTTGAGCGCGGCCGTCACCAGCCCGCACAGCAGCACCAGCGCCCCCTTGGCGAGCAGAATCTCCAGTCGCCCGGCGGGCGAGACGAGCAGCGTTTCGAGCGTGCCCAGCTCGCGCTCGGTCGTCGTCGCCGACAGCGCCGGGAAGAGCGCCCCGAGCATGCCGGTCACCAGGATCAGCAGCGGCATCAACTGCGACAGGCGCGACCCGAGGCGCTGGGCGGCGGTCGAGACGTCCTGCGTGGCGCGGTCGATGCCCTTGGTGACCGTGGCCGGGGCGTTGTACTTCTTGAGCCGCTCGGCGACGACCCACTCCTCGTACGCCGCGATGACCTTGTCGATCTTGCGCTCGGCGAAGTCGGCCTCGGTGCGGCTGCGGTCCAGGCGGATCGCGAGCTTGGGGTTCTTGCCGGCGATCAGGTCGGGCTCGAACTCGCGGGGGATGTCGATGACGGCGTGGATGAACCCGGCGGACAGCTCGCGGGCGCGCCGCTCGCGCTCGGCGGCGAGCTCGGCGTCGGTCGTCGCCGCCTTCTGCGGGGCCTGCGCGTTCAGGCCGCTCGTCTCCTTGTCGGCGAGCCGGCGGACGAGCTCGGGGGCCCCGTCGACGTTGACGATCGCGACCTTGTACTCCTCGCTCTTGAGGCTGTCGACGCGCGACTTGCCGAGCGACGCCATCGCGATCGTCAGCAGCGGGTAGAGGAGCAGCGGCACGCCGAACATGACCGCCAGCGACCGCCGGTCGCGCAGCAGTTCCCGGAGCTCCTTGCGGAAGACGGTCTTGATCAGGTGGGGGCGGAGCACGCGTGCAGAGTAAGAGACAAGGAGACAGGGAGACAAGGGGAGGGGGTGGGGAAAATGTGTGGGGGAGACAAGGAGACAAGGAGACAAGGAGACAAGGAGACAAGGAGAC
>DASPKW010000357.1:0-4493 GCA_035627895.1 Tepidisphaeraceae bacterium
CGCCCGTCCCCATCGAAATCCCCCTTGCTCCGATCCCCCACCCCCCCGAAATTCTTCCGAAGAATCGCGTAGTCCGAAAAGTCCACGAGCCCGTCCGCCGTCGCGTCCCCCGCGACGGGGATCCGCGTCTTGATGATCCCCATCGAGTTGTCCGTGAAGTACGCCTGTACCACGACTTCCCCCATATCGTTCAGCGACCGCGGCCGCCCGTCGTCGTACCCGTCGTACGTGATCGTCTCGAACCCCGTCTCAGAGAAGCGTGACACGGTCCGCGTCACCCCCGGCGAGATCTCCACTTGGTCGCCCGCCTTCAGCAGGCTCACGACCCCTAGCGATTCGTCGTACCCGTGCACCGCAGTCGAGTTGGCGATCAGTACTTGGCCCATCCGGTTCACCAAGTACATGCCCGTCCCGAGCATGCCCCCACCCACCACCGGCGTCGTCGACTGGAGCAACACGCGCATCGTCGACGGGTCGTGAATCGACCCGACGAACAGCGACCCGTTGGACAGGTAGATGTTGTCCTGGCCGTCGAAGAACCTCACGCTGTTCGGAGTAAAACTGAGCGTCGAGTTTCCCGATGCCGCCCGGCCGTTGGCCCAGTACATCGTCATCGGCCCGCCCGCAGCCGAACCGACCGCCACGTTCGGCGTGCTCCTCGAGTACACCAGGTACCGCCCGTGCCCGTCCAGGCGGACCGCCGACGCCTGCGGAAATGTCTGCGTCGTCCCATTGTAAATTACGCTCGGCCCCGCCTGGACCAACCCCGTCGGCGTCGACACGAACGTGCGCCCCGCCCCGCCGTCGAGGTTGTACATGCTGACCGCTAGGTTGCCGTCGCGCCCCATGTACGCCCCAACGATCGGCGCCACCCCCGTCGGCAGGCCCGTGACCGGCTTGAGGTCCGCGGCCGACGTCCCGCGCCAGACGCTGTAGCTCTGGTCGTGCACCGCCACGTACTTGCCATTCGCGGAAACCGTCGCCTTGAGTACCGCCATCGGCCACGTCCCGGTACCACCCGCAATCGGCTGGCCCGGCACCGCCAGCAAACTCACCCCAGCCCCGGGGGTGAAGATCGCCGGGATCCGCCGTGTCGGCGTCGTTGTCACGCCACCCAGTTTGACCGGCACGTTCACCGAAACCCGGCCGTCGTTCAGCGGTTGAACGGACAGGTCATACCACGTGCCGAGCGAGTCGACCGTCGTCCCCGCCGGCGCTCCCGCCAGCACCGACCCCACCCCGGTCAGCCGGGTGAGCGCCCCGGCGCCAGACGCATGATAGATGCCCGCGCTCGACAGAAACGCGACCTCCCCCCGGTCGCTGATTGCCGGCATGGAAAAATAAGAGAAGCTAGGCGTGTTCGGCACGCCCGACCCCGTCCGCGCCACCACCGTCGTCCGCTCCTTCGCCCCCGCCCCCGCCGCCACCCCCAGCGCGGCCATAACCCCCGCGCACACCCGCGCGATCCGCCCCAATCGCCCCATTCGACTCCCATCTTCCGGCATGCCGCCGAAGCTACCCCGCCGAACCGCCCGATGCAATCGACCGGAACCGAGCCCCAATGTCACCCAACGCACCCTCACCCCGCCCCCGCTCCCCACGCCCGATAATTCCCCCTTTCCCATCGCTTCCCACTCCCCGCCCATTACAATCTGGGCGGGATCTAACGCCTTTGCGGGCCGTGCGGTTAAGGCCGGCCCCGCGCCATCCGACCTCCATATAGGAACGCTGCCCCAGCGCGCGCATCAGAGCGGCTTGGTCACCTCGGGTGACCATGCCCCCATTCGTAAGCAAGTGAGACCCTCGCCATGCCCCGTGACATCCCCGTCGGTAACGGCCGCCTCCTCGTCACCTACGACCACCAGTACCAGATCCGCGACGTCTACTTCCCCCACGTCGGACAGGAAAACCACGCCGGCGCAGGCCCCTGCCGCTTCGGCGTCTACTCCGACCTCCCCGGCAAAAATCGCTCCCAGCTCTTCTGGACCTCCGACCCCGGCTGGCAGATCCGCCAGCGCTACCTCCGCGACACCCTCACCACCTCCGTCTCCCTCGACCACCGCGACCTCAAGCTCTCCATCTACTGCAACGACGTCGTCGACTTCCACCGCCCCATCATGGTCCGGAAGATCAAGGTCAAGAACCTCGCCGACCACGACCGCACCGTCCGCATCTTCCACCACCAGGACTTCAACATGTGGGGCACCAAGGTCGGCGACACCGCCTACTACGACCCCGACGTCCGCGCCATGGTCCACTACCGCGGCAAGCGCTGGATCATGATGGGCTTCTCCGACTCCGGCGAGCACCGCGTCGACGAGTACGCCTGCGGCACCTCCGGCTTCCACGGCGCAGAAGGCACCTGGCGCGACGCCGAGGACGGCCACCTCCAGGGCAACCCCATCGCCCAAGGCGCCGTCGACTCCACCATGGGCCACCACCTGGCCGTCCCCGCCAACGGCGAGGCCTCCGTCTACATGCTCATGATCTGCACCGAGAGCCGCGCCGAGCTCCTCGAGCTCCACAAGTGGCTCATCAAACAAGGCCCCCAGGGCGTCATCGACCGCACCACGTCCTACTGGCGCCTCTGGGCCGGCGGCACCAACATCAACTTCGGCAACCTCCCCCCCAAGGTCGTCGACCTCTTCAAACGCTCGCTGCTCGTCACCCGCACCCAGGTCGACAACGACGGCGCCATCATCGCCGCCAACGACTCGGACATCATGCAGTTCAGCCGCGACACCTACTCCTACATGTGGCCGCGCGACGGCGCACTCGTCGCCAACGCCCTCGACATGGCCGGATTCTCCGACCTCGCCCGCTGGTTCTACTCCTTCTGCCAGCGCACGATCTCCCCCGAGGGCTTCTTCTACCACAAGTACAACCCCGACGGCTCCCTCGCCTCGTCCTGGCACCCCTGGCTCATGAAGGGCCAGCGCGTCCTCCCCATCCAGGAGGACGAGACCGCCCTCGTCGTCTGGGCCATCTGGCGCCACTACTACCGCTACCGCGACATCGAGTTCATCCGACCCCTCTGGGTCGACGTCGTCCAGAAGGCCGCCGACTTCATGGTCGACTACCGCGACCCCCGCACCGGCCTCCCCCTCCCCTCCTACGACCTCTGGGAAGAACGCTGGGGCATCCACGCCTTCACCGTCGCCACCGTCTACGGCGGCCTCAAGGCCGCGCGCAACTTCGCCGTCTGCTTCGGCGACCGCGAGCGCGCCGAACGCTACAACACCGCCGCCGAAGAGATCAAGGCCGCCGCCGCCAAACACATGTGGCACACCGGCCTCAAACGCTTCGTCCGCCGCCTCGTCCCCAAGGACATGCCCACCCCCCCCGGCGACGCCGAGTACACCGAGACCACCGAGCTCTGCGCCAGCCCCGAGCCCACCACCAACGACCTCTTCGAGGTCGACGAGGTCCTCGACGCCTCCATCTACGCCATCTTCAAGTTCCACCTCTTCGAGGCCGACGACCCCCGCGTCGTCGCCACCATGCAGGCCATCGAGTCCAAGCTCTGGGTCAAGACCCGCGTCGGCGGCGTCGCCCGATACGAGAACGACTACTACCACCGCATCTCCAACGACATCGCCGCGGTCCCCGGCAACCCCTGGTTCATCTGCACCCTCTGGCTCGCCGACTACTACATCACCCGCGCCAAGACACCCGCCGAGCTCAAGATGGCCCTCCCCATCTTCGAGTGGACCGCCGCCCACGCCCTCGAGTCCGGCGTCCTCGCCGAACAGGTCAACCCCTACACGAACGAGCCCATCTCCGTCTCCCCCCTCACCTGGTCCCACGCCACCGTCGTCTCCACCGTCATCAAGTACCTCGAGAAACTCGAGTCCCTCCAGACCTGCGACAACTGCCACCAGCCCGTCTACCGCCTCCGCCGCCGCGGCGGCACCACCGAGGTCAAGTCCCAGGCCCAGTTCGACCGCCTCGACGCCGACTTCGCCGTCCACGAGGCCCGCGAGATGGCCGCCGCCGTCGGCAAGTTTACCCGCACCGACCCCCGCACCAGGCTCCCCGTCCGCGCCACCCTCGCCATCGACACCCGCGACTGCATCGGCTGCGACGTCTGCGTCCGCCACTGCACCAAGGGCGTCCTCAAAATGGTCGACGGCAAGGCCCTCATCGACCTGAGAAACCTCAACCAGTGCGACATGGACGGCACCTGCGTCGAGGTCTGCCCCACCGACGTCGTCACCCTCCTCATGCACCCCGTCGACCCCTCGACCACCGAACCCGCCGTCGCCGCGGTCGCGGTCGCCACGAACGCAAACGGGGAACACTCCTAACCCCCTTCCACCGACCGCGTTCGCAAACCAGTTGCACCCGAAAGCCCACGGAGCTTGCTCCGTGGGTTCTTTTTGAAATGTTCCCACCCGCCCGACAACAAACCTGCCGAGCTATTTCGCCCCCACCCTCTCCCGCCCCCACGCCCCCCCCGTCCACGTCTCCTTCAAACACGCGTCCGACCGCCC
>DASPKW010000358.1:0-7415 GCA_035627895.1 Tepidisphaeraceae bacterium
CTCGACCAGCTTTTGCGTCGCCGCGTAGTTCGGCCAGGTCATCATCCCGTCCTTGGCCACGTCCGTGTAGAGGATCGCCGCGAGCGGCCAGTCGCTCACCTGGCGCGCCACGTCCGCCGCGAGCCGCCCGCTCGACTCCTGCCACCCCTTGACCGCGATCACGCCGTCCTTGGCGTCGACGGCGAGGGTCAGCTTGTCGGCGAACTGGGCGTCCTTCACCTGCCACTCGAACCACGCCCAGTCCTCAAACGCCTTGGTGCCCAGCACGACCCGCGATGCCCCCGCCTCGAGCAGCGCGACGATGTCCTGCGCCGTCCGGATCCCCCCGCCCACCTGCACCTTCAGCCCGCTCGCCGCGATCATCCGCGCGATCAGCTCCGTCTGAACCGGCCGGCCCTCCTTCGCCCCGTCCAAATCCACGATGTGCGTCCACTCCGCCCCCGCGTCGCGGAACGACCGGGCCGTGTCGAGCGGGTCGACGGAGTAATTGATCTGCTGCGCGTAATCGCCCTGTTTGAGACGAACGACTTTGCCGTCGCGGAGGTCGATGCTGGGGAGGATGGTCACGACTGCCTTCGTGCCCGGTCGGCCGGGCGATTTGTAACGTAGGTTGAACACCCCAGGCCGCTCGCCCGGTTGCGGCGCCGGCATCGCTTTCGCACGCCGACGCGCGGCCTAATATAAGGGGCACGGACGCCCCCGCCACCAATTCGCTCATGGACGACCGCCTCCCCAACCTCCTCGAAAAGGCCAAGACCCTCCCCAAGGCGCCCGGCGTCTACCTCATGAAGGACGATAAGGGCCGGGTCATCTACGTCGGCAAGTCCGCCTCCCTGCGCGATCGCGTCGCGTCCTACTTCCAGCCGTCCACCAACCTCGAGTACCGCAAGCAAGGCCTGCTCGACCACGTCGTCGACTTCGACACCCTCCAGACCGAGTCCGAGGTCGAAGCGCTCCTGGCCGAGAACCGCCTGATCAAGGACCTTCACCCGCGCTACAACGCGCGGCTCTTAGACGACAAGACGTACCCGTACTTGATGGTCACGACCAACGAGGATTTCCCCGGCGTGTACGTCACGCGCGAGCCCGTCGAGGGGGCCAAGCTGTACGGCCCGTTCACCTCCGTCGGCGCGCTCAAGGACGCCGTCACGCTGCTCCAAAAGGCCTTCAAGTTCCGCACCTGCCACCTCGACATCCGCGCCGACGACGACAAGCGCCGCTTCTTCCGCCCCTGCCTGCTCTACGCCATCCACCAGTGCACCGCCCCGTGCGCCGCCAAGATCCCCAAAGATGCGTACGGCGAGGACGTTCGCAACCTCATGCGCTTCCTCGACGGGAACCGTGAGTCCGTCCTGAAGGACCTCGAAAAGCAGATGCGGCAGGCGTCGGAAGACCTCCACTTCGAGCGCGCCGCCCGCCTGCGGGATGAGATCAAGGCGCTCGAAGCCCTCGGCAAGCGCGCCAGCAAAGGCACCGAAAAGTTCTGGCAGCCCGAGGCCTTCATCTCCAACCCCAAGGAGGGCGTGACGGAGCTCCAGCAGGCGCTCGGGCTCGCCGAGCCGCCGCGCATCGTCGAGGGCATCGACATCGCCCACCTCCACGGCGGGGAGATGGTCGGCTCGCTCGTCTGCTTCATCGACGGCGTCCCGTTCAAGGACGGGTACCGCCGGTTCAAGATCAAGCACGGCCAAGGCAACAACGACTTCCTCTCCATCCAGGAAGTCGTCTCCCGCCGCTATCGCGAGGCCGCCGGCGGGAACGAGCTCTACCCCGACCTCATCCTGATCGACGGCGGCATCGGCCAGCTCAACGCCGCCATGGACGTCTTCAACACGATGGACCGCAAGCCCCCGCAGGTCATCTCCCTCGCCAAGAAGGAAGAACTCGTCTACGTCCACGGCTCCGCCGACCCCGTCCGCCTCAAGCGAAACCACCTCGGGCTGAAAATGCTCCAGTACGTGCGCGACGAGGCCCACCGGTTCGCCCAGCACTACCATCACATCCTGCGGCGTAAGGCGCAACTGGAAGAGGACGTGAAGCAGGGGCGCAGGCCCCCGCGGAAGAAGAAGCCGTCGGAGCCGTTATCAAAACTCGAAGCAGACTTGATGCGGCCGCCCGCCGCACCGATCACCGACGCCGCGTCGACCGACGCGCGCCCGGAGTGAATCGCGCCGCGCCCCACCTTCACGCCCAGGTGCCGGCGACCCAGCGCCGTCCCGGGTCCGCTTCGAACATCAACCCGCTACGTCCTCCCCGGTTCCCGTACACTACACCGCTCCGTCGGGGAACTCCCGTCACCTGAAAAGGTCCTACGAAATCCTCTGGACGCGTTACGCCAACCGCACTACCATCCCGCATACATCCAACGTCGACCCTCCGGAGCCCTGTCGCACGCCCTCCAGCGGCAGGGTTCCTCTTTTTGCGCCGAGCTTCAGTTCACCACGGAGGCACGGTGACAAGGAGGAGGAAGCATACGAGGATTGAAGATAGAGAATGGAGGATGGACCTGCGCACCGGCGCAATTCCATCCTCCACCTTCCATCCTCCTTCTCCCCTCCTCCGTGTCTCCGTGGTGAATCTTCCCCCTCACCGCGTCTCGAACGCCTTCCCGAGCTTCTCCAAATCCGGCGGCCCGCCGTCGTTCAGCTTCGTCGCGGCGATCGGCTTACCCCACATCTTTACGTCGTCGAAATTCGCCGTGACGACCTTCTCCAACTCCGTCGCCGTCCCCACCTCCCGGAACTTCTTGTAATCCCCGTCCAGCGGCGTCGCGACCAGCTGATCCGCCTCCAGGCTCAGCATCGCGATCAGGTACTTCCGCTTGTCGTTGGCCGCCGCGCCCCCCAGCGTGTCGGCCGGTTGCATCGTCACGAACGGCACGCCCTTCACCGTCGTCAGCCACGCCTTGTACGTCGACCGGTACTTCGGCACCGGCGCCGACGGGTCCCCCGTGTACCCCATCGCGTCCACGAGGTACGTCCGCTGATCCCAAGGCCGGAACACGACCACGTTCGTCTGCCCCCCGTCCGCCCACGTCCACGCCCCCACGAACCGCGGGTCGATGGCCGCCTTCTCGGCATCCCCCAGCGGCACCGGCAGACACGAGCACACCGACAACAACCCGACCGAACAAACGACCATGGCAAGCCAACGCGTCATGACGACTCCTTGTCGGGGGCGAGCAAATATACCACACGTCGGCCTCGCGTCGCCCTCGCGTAGGGCTCGCTTCAGCGAGCGGAATCTTCCTGCCGCCGCGAAGCGTCCTGATGGTTCGGTGCCAGGATTGACGGCGTTCCGCTCGCTGAAGCGAGCCCTACGAAGCCCACGCGTCAAGCCTGAAAACGAAAGAGGGCGGCCCGGATTGGGCCGCCCTCGTCTCACTTGATCGTACTCACTTCAATCAACTGCACCCCATCGAATTCCCGCAGTTCAAGCACTTGTAACAAGTCCCAGACCGCACCGTAATCGACCCGCACACGTCGCACGCGGGCGCATCACTCTGCATTTCCGCGCCCTGCTGGCTGAGCGGATCAACCACCACCGCAAGCCGCAAATTCACGCCGCCGGTCGACTCGGCCGGTTGCGGGGTCGGCATGTCCTCGCCGTACGCGAACGGGGCGGCCGTGTCCGGCTCGATCCGCGGGCCGTGGCCGTTGCCCGACTTCTTCGCCGTCCCGCCGCGGAGGTTGACGTCGCCGCCGACGTCCGGCGTGCTCGGGCCCAGGTCGTGGGCGGTCGGGGGCGGGGTGGACGGCGCGGGGCTCGTCTTGGCCGACGCCTCGACCTTCTTCGGTTCCGGCCGCTTCGGGGCGTGCGTCGCGCGGTAGCCGGGGATGAACTCCATCGCCAGCCACCGGAAGATGTAGTCCGTCAGCGATTTCGCAAACGGGATCTCCTGGTTGCGCGTCATGCCGCTGGGCTCGAACCGGACGTGCTCGAACTTGCGCACGAGGCTCTCGACCGGCACGCCGTACTGCAGCGCGACCGACACGAGCGTCGCCACCGTGTCCATCAACCCGCCGATCGTGCTGCCTTCCTTCGCCATCGTGATGAACACTTCGCCCGGCTGGCCGTCCTCGTACAGGCCGGTCGTGATGTAGCCCTCGTGCCCGGCCACGTCGAACTTGTGCGTCAGCGCGTTCCGCGTGTCCGGCAGGCGCCGCCGCAGCGGCCGCTCGACCACCCGCTCCACGATCTTCTCGATGATGTGCGTGTGGTGCGGGGCCGGCGCCAGGTTGTCCGACTTGCCCGCGCCGATCGCCGCGACCATCGCGACCTGCGCCACGTCGCTCGCGACCTCGTCGCGGGCCGCCTCCACGGCTTCCTCGTCCTCCTCGTCGGTGTTCTTCTCGAGCTCCTCGTCCGACTTGATGTTGAGCGGCTGCGACAGCTTCGACCCGTCGCGGTACAGCGCGTTGGCCTTGAGCCCGAGCTTCCACGACAGCTCGTACGAGTGCTTAATGTCCTCGACGGTCGCCTCGTTCGGGAGGTTGATCGTCTTGGAGATCGCCCCGCTGATGAACGGCTGCGCCGCCGCCATCATGCGGATGTGCCCGTCGGCGTGGATGAAGCGCTGGCCGTACTTGCCGCACTTGTTCGCGCAGTCGAACACCGGCAAATGCTCGTCCTTCAGGTGCGGGGCGCCCTCGATCGTGCCCCGGCCGCAGATCACGTCGTTCGCCTCACTGATCTGCTTCTTCGTAAAGCCCAGGCGCGTCAGCAGGTTGAACCCCGGGGTCGACCGCTCGTCCTCGGTCACGCCCAGGCGCTCCAGCGTCTCGGGGCTGAGCGACCACGCGCTGAACGCGAACCCGAGCTCGAACACGCCGTGCAGCGTCTCCTCGATCTTGCGGAGCTCGAGGTCGGTAAAGCCCTTCGCCCGGAGCGAGTCGTAATTGACGTGCGGCGCCTCGTGCAGCGTGAGCGTGCCGAGCACGTACTTCATGACGTCGTTGATCTGCCCCGGGTCGTAGCCCAGGTTGACCAGGGCCGGGCGGAGCGACTGGTTGGCGATCTTGAAGTACCCGCCGCCGGCGAGCTTCTTGAACTTGACCAGCGCGAAGTCCGGCTCGACCCCGGTCGTGTCGCAGTCCATGAGCAGGCCGATCGTCCCGGTCGGGGCGATGACGGTCGTCTGGGCGTTGCGGTAGCCGTGCCGCTCGCCGAGCAGCAGCGCTCGGTCCCAGCACTCGCGGGCCGCGCCCAGCAGGATGTCGCTGGCGAGCGGGTCGCGGGCCGAGAACTGGCTCGCGTCCACACCGACCGGGTGGATGTCGAGCTGCTCGTACGCGCCCGCCGCCTGCTTCGCCTTCGCGTCGCCGTCCACGTCGTACGCGGCCCGGCGGTGGTTCCGCATCACGCGGAGCATGTCCTGCCGGTTCTCGTCGTACCCGGGGAACGCCCCGAGCTCAGAGGCCAGTTCGGCGCTCGTCGCGTACGACTCGCCCGTCAAAATCGACGTCAGCGCCGCGCAGATCGCCCGGCCCTTCTCCGAGTCGTACGGAATGCCCGCCTGCATCAGCATCGCACCCAGGTTGGCGTACCCCAGGCCCAGCGTGCGGAACTTGTACGACAGCCGCGCGATCTCCTCCGACGGGAACGACGCCATCAGCACCGACACTTCGAGCACGATCGTCCAGATCCGCACGCCGTGCTTGTACGCCTCGACGTCGAACCGGCGCGAGTCCGCGTCGAAGAACGTCAGCACGTTCAGCGACGCCAGGTTGCACGCCGTGTCGTCCAGGAACATGTACTCCGAGCAGTTGTGCACCGTCATCCCGTTGGCGACGAAGCTGCTCGTGTCCGGCTCGGTCAGGTCGAACACCTGCCGCTTGCCGGCGGGCACCAGCGACGCGACGGCGTCGAAGTTGCCGGCGTCCTCGTGCGTGGCGACGGCGCGACCGATCAGCCCGGCGAGCTGCGCCAGCTTGGCGCCCGGCATCAGCCCGACGTGCTTCCCGAAAGAGCGGAGGCTACCCGAGTCGATCCGCAGGCCGTGGCGTTGGATGTCCGCGGACCGAGCGGCGGCAAGGGCGGCGGGCGTGTGTGGGTCGCCCGACGCCGTGTCCGGGGCGGCTCCGCCGTTCCCGTCGCGACCAGGAGCGAGCGACGCCGACCCGCCGGGGGAGGTAAGGTCCCGGCGCTCGGGGAGCGCTCCGCTAAGCGTATCGATGGCATTGGCGAGCGGGGACGACACCCCCACGATGCTCGACTTGATGCCGAAGCCCAAGAGGATCAGTTGCACGTCTTCCAAAAACTCGCGGCTGGCCGACTCGATCTGCAGCGAGTCCCCGGCCACCACCGCGTCCGCCGTGAACAGCCCGCGGAGCAGGTGCCGCTGCGCCGCCAGCCCCGCCGTGAACGCCTCGTCGCCCAGCCGGCGCGTCGCGCCCTCCGTGCGGACGAACGCGCTCAGCCGCGACATCAGCCGGCGGTTGTTCAGCGTCAGCGTCGCCGTCTGCGACCCGCCGCGCGACGACCCGTCGACCATCGCCGAGTTCACGTAATCGTCGTTGTACAAATTCGCGTTCCAGTGGTCGTTCGCGTACTGCGCGAACGCGTCCACCAGCTCCGCCTCGGGCAGCGACCGGTCGAGGTGCACCGCGTTCTGGTCGCCGTTCGCGTCCGACACGAACAGCCCGAGCAGTTGGAACAGCCGCGGGTCCTGCGGCTCGCCGATCTCCTGAACCGCCGCCGGCTTCGAGGGCAGCCGCACCTCGTCCGCCGTCGTCAGGTCCTTCGCCTCCACCCACCCCCGGCCGCGCGTGAACACCTTGTGGTCCGGCGTCAGCGTGACCTTGTACCCGCCCGCCGTCGTCAGCTCGAGCACGTCGCGCGTCCCGGTCGGGAACGCGCCCTCGGTCGTGTGGATCTCCTGGCCGTACAGGTTGGTCACCAGCCGGGCCGGCAGGTGGATCATCTGGTCGATCCGCCGCCAGATCCCGCCCGGCGTCAGGACGCGCGTGTCGCCCGTCACGCACGGGTTGCTCGCGTTGATCCGCCCGCTCTTCGGGCACGTGTGCCACTGGTTGATCGTGTCGTCGTACTGCACGCCCGGGTCGGCGCACCGCCAGGCCGCGAACGAGATCTGCTCCCAGAGGTCGCGGGCCTTGATCGACTTGGCCAGCTTCCCGCTCGTCCGGTACGTCAGGTGCCAGTCCGAGTCTTCCTCGATCGCCTTGAAGAACCGGTTGGGGATGCGGATCGAGTTGTTCGAGTTCTGCCCGCTGACCGTGTAGTACGCCTCGCCGTTAAAGTCGTAGTCGAGCTTGAGCCCGAGCTTCTTCGCCAGCTCCTGCTGGTCCTTGGCGATGTGCTTGATGCCCTCGGCCAGGCAGGCGACCTTCAGCTCCTCCCGCACCTTCCAGTTGATGAACTGCTCGACGTCGGGGTGGTCGAGGTCGAGGCAGCAC
>DASPKW010000359.1:0-8485 GCA_035627895.1 Tepidisphaeraceae bacterium
CCGCCATCGCGCGCGACAGCAACTCCAGCGATTCGCGATAACGGCCGCTCTTCGCTAATAACAAACTCGCCTGCCGCGCTATCGCCGGCGGCGGCGTTCCCGTTTTCAGTCCCTCACCCACGCCTCGATCGCCAACACCCGCCTGCTCTCCAACGAGCGGATGGAGTTCCTCGGCGACGCCGTCCTCGACCTGGTCGTCTGCCACGCCCTCTACCAGCGCTTCCCCGAGTATCTCGAAGGCGACCTGACCAAGGTGAAGTCGGCCGTCGTCTCGCGGAAGACCTGCGCCGAGATCTCCGTCGAGACCGGCCTGACCGAACTCCTGATCACCGGCAAGGGGATCAACGCGCGGGATGCGCTGCCCCACTCGCTGGCGGCGGCCGTGTACGAGTCGATCGTCGCCGCCCTCTACCTCGACGGCGGGTTCGAGGTCGCCAAGACCTACATCCTGCGGACGATGAACCCGAAGATCGACGCGATCGCCGCCGACGAGCACCAACAGAACTTCAAGGCCGTCCTGCAGCAGCACGCCCAGAAGACCATGGGCGCGACGCCGATCTACGAGCTGATGGACGAGAAGGGCCCGGACCACAGCAAGTGCTTCGAGGTCGCGGTCACGATCGACGGCAAGCGGTTCCCGGGCGCCTGGGGCCCGAACAAGAAGGCCGCCGAGCAGAAGGCGGCACGGTACGCGCTCGAAGAGCTCGGCGTCCTCGCCCGCACGGACGACGCGGCCTGCGCCACCGCCGCCGACGATGACGCCCCCGAAACCTCCCGCGACGACGACGCCGACGACCACGAGAGCGTCTACGCGCCGGAAGACGACCGGTTCAGCGACGTCGACTTCGGCGAGGACGACGAGGACGCCCACGACACGCCCACGCGAAGGTAGCCGTAGGGTGGGCTCCGCCCACCGATTCGCGCGGAACGTCCCGGATGACCAAGCGTGGGAGCACGAGACGCGCCTATCGAACCCGGTGGGCAAAGCCCACCCTACGGGCGCCACTCCACCTCGTACACCAGGTACCCCGCGTCCCCCATGCCCAGCTTGCGGTAGACCTCCTGCGCCCGCCCGTTCTCCTTCTCGACGTAAAGCCGCAGCCCGCACACGTCCCCCTTGGCCCGGGCGATCGCCTCGACGTGGCGGTAAAGCGCCTTGAAGACCCCCTGCCCGCGCGCGTCGGGGTGGACGTACACGCTCTGAATCCACCAGAAGACGCCGTCGCGCCAGTCCGACCATTCCGTGGTAACCATGAGTTGCCCGACGACGCGCCCGCCCTGCTCGGCCAGGAAGTACCGCGCCAGCTCGGGCTGGCGGATCGCCCGCTCCACGCCCGACCGGAGCACCGCGGGCTCGAGCCGCTTGTGCTCGGTCTCGTACGCCATCGCCGCGTTGTAGGCGGCGATCACCTCGGCGTCGTCCAGGCTCGCCCCGCGGATCGTCATGGGTTCCATGGCGGGCGGTATACCGGAGGGGACGCGAAAGGCGAAAAGACGAAACGCGCAATGAGGCCCCGCCGTTTTACGTCTTTCGTCTTTTCGCTTTCGACTTCTAAAGCACCCCGCATCCCGCCCTACCGCGCATAACTTCTTAGTATTCGATGGTGCCGGTGTCCGCCGTCTGGTAGCCTTTCCGCACTCGGAGTTTGTTCGGGGGGCCACGCAACCGCAGGCTGCCGCCGGCGGCTATGAAGGGCTGAACGTGGTTCGGAAGGGCTCTTGCCCGCGGAGGATCGTTTCATGCGCACTCGTCATGCCGCCGCCGCCCTGATCGGTCTCGCCGCCGCCTTGCTCGCCGCCCCGGCACTGGCGTACACGCCCGGGCCGTCGCGGACCCCCACCGGCCTGCAGACCGCCAAGCCCCCGCTCGAGGAGGACGGCCACCCCGCCAAGGAGCCGGCCGCCGACGCCGCCGCGCGCAAACTCTTCGACTTCCTGGTCCGCGAGTACGACAACCTCCTGACCAAGGCGAAGGATCGCGTCGGCCGGAGCCTGGTGATCATCTGCATCTCGCGCGTCCCGCGCGAGGACGTGACCAACCGCCTGTTCGAGCTCCTCGAGACCGAGCGCGACCCGCTGGTGAAGGTCGTCGCGTGGGAGGCCGTGCTCGCCCGGGCCAAGCACCTGTCGAACGAGCAGCACCAGCGGTTCGTCCTGATCACGGCGCTGCTCGGCAAGGGCGATTTGTTCCGGGGCGAGCTGCGCCTGCCCGCGGCGCAGGTGCTCAAGACGGGGATCCCCGACCTCAACACAAAGGCCGCCTGGCAGGCGATGTACGGCGGCGCCGACCCGGCCCACGACGCCGCCGCCCTGGCCGCGCTGGGCGAGTGTGCCAATCGCTGGCGCGCCCCGGACGTCGTCGAGTTCGTCGTCCGCAAGGCCGGGACGAACGTCGCCGAAGGCGCCCGCGCCGCCGTCGTGCTCAAGGCGCTCGGATCGACCGGCCCCGACGCGGCCACCGCGTCCAGCCTCAAGCAGTTCGCCACCGACCATCAGAAGTGGTGGACCGGCGCCAAGCTCACCTGGAAGCCGATCACCGCGTACGACAACGACAACCGCGCGACGGCGCTCAAGCCGCACTACCTGCCGCCCCCGGCCGAGCTCGACTCGGTCAACGCGACCGACAAGACCTGGTACCGCGACCTCGAGCTCCGCGCCCCCAACCTCCGGAACTTCGACGTCGGCTTCTGCGTCGACGTCACCGGGTCGATGGGCAACGCGATCACCTGGCTCAAGGCCGACGTGGCCAAGATGATGCTGGCGTTCGGGACCGTCGCGTCCGAGCCGCGCATCGGCATCACCTTCTACAAGGACAAGGGCGACGACTTCGTCGCCCAGACCAACCCGCTGACGAATCGCGTCGAAGACCTGCTGAAGGCATTAAACAACATGACGGCGGACGGCGGCGGCGACACGCCCGAGGCCGTCCTCGAGGGCCTCCAGGACTGCTTCCGGAACAACCGCTGGAGCCAGAACCCGAGCGCGCGCAAGGCGGTCATCCTGATCGCCGACGCGCCGCCCCAGCCCGAGAGCCAGGCCGCGTGCGTCCAGCTCGCCCGCCAGTCGGCCGAGAAGGGGTTCAAGATCTACGCGGTCAAGTGCCACCCCGAACCGGACGCGCTGCCCGAACTCGAGGCGATCGCCGAGGCGACCAAGGGGATGTCGATCTCCGTCGGCCTGAACGAGCTGGCAGCGGGTCGCGGGCGCGGGGCGGCCGCCGACATGGAGGCCGTCGTGGGCGGCATCGAAGCCGCCCGGGGCGGCCCCGTCCGGATTATGCCCGACGGCACGATGATCGGCCCCGACGGCCGGCCGATCGGCACCGCCGCCCGGCCGGGCGCCGTGCGCCGCCCGGCCGTCGTCGCCCGACCGGCAGTCGCGCCGCGCCCGGGCGCCGTCGCCAAGACCGACGCGGCCGCCGCCAACCGCTCGGCAGGCCAGCGCGTCGTGGCGCAAGTGCTGATCGACGTCATCAACCCCGGCTTCAAGGACCGCGTCGACCCGATGGTCTCGGTGTTGTGGCAGCTCCTCGAAGACCCGACCAAGCTGTCGAACGAAATGCGCGCCGGACTCAACCTGTCGCTGCCGAAGAAGCCGGCAACGCCGGCGACGCCAGTGAAGCCCGCGACGGGCACGGCGGTGACGCCGGCAATTCCCGCGAAGTAGCTAATTGTAGCCGCCCCGCTTGCGGGGCGCGTCCAACTCCCTACTTCTTCCCGCCCAGCTTCAGGCTGACGCCCTCCTGCTCCCACTGCTCGACCAGCCGCCGGAGGTCCTTGATCGTCAGGTTCAGCTCCGCGCTGGTCTCGGCCAGCGATTCGTACAGCCGCGGGTCGTTGATCAACTTGCCCGCCGTGCCCTCACCCTTGTCGACCTTCGCAGCGATCGAGTTAAAGCGCTCGAGCGCGGTGGCGGCTTGGGCCAAGCGGTCGCCCAGCGACTTGGAAATCTCGTCGATCCGCTTGTTGGTGGTTTGGACGGTAACCGTCGTCTCGGCGGTCAGTTTGTCGAGGTTCTTCGTGATCGACTTGGCGTTCTCTGACACCTCGCGGAAGTTGGCGAGCGTCTGGGTGAGGTCGCCGGTCACCTTCGGGTCGCCGATCAGCTTGTTCGTGGCATCCAGGGTCGCGCCCGCCTTGGTCACCGTCTCGCGGATCGCGTCGACCGTGCCGGCGATCTTCTTCACGACCCCCGACTCGTTCAGGTCCTTGATCGTGACCTCCAGCCGCTCGGTCAGCGACATGAGGCGCTTCGACAAATCGGCGATCTCACGCGTCGGCAGCCCCGATCCGCCGCGGAGGTAGACGGTCGTATTGGGCTGCAGCAGCCCCTTCGCGGAGGCCGTCGGCGACGGCGGCTCGGCCGGTACCAGCCCGATCGACGCCGACCCCCCGATCAGGCTGCTCCGGACCGTCCCCTCCACGTTCGCCGGCACCTTCTGCCGCTCGTCGATCGTCCCGCGGACCAGCACGGCCGTCCCGTCCGGGTCCAACCCGACCGACTCGACCTTCCCGACGACCACGCCGCGATAACTGATCGGCGAGCCGTTGGAGATGCCGTCGGCCGACTCCGCGGAAAACACGATCGGCATGTTATTGGCGGACCGGAACCACTTCACCGGCGCGTCGCCGAACCGGAGGATCATCCCGCCGAGCAGGAGGAGCGCGACCAGCACGGTCGCGCCGACGGCGAGGTTTTTACGCATTGGGGCCATAGGGCCGCGCGATTGTCCATGGGGAGCGGTTTGTTGTCCATCGCCGAAGTGGCGGGCGTCCGACCGTTCGCGTTTGCGGATTCCGTCGGTGAAGATGCCGCCATGACGCGACCCGGTCGGATCAGCCGGCGGAAGTTCCTCGGCGCCGCTGCAGGGGCATCGGCCGCCGCGTCCTCCCTCTCGTGCGGGCCGCACGGACTGTTCGGCATCTTCCGTTCCTTCCGCCCCACAATCCTCGGCGGCGTCGGCTCGGGCGACGTGACCCACGACGCCGCCATCGTCCGCTCGGCCGCCAACCGCCCCGGGCGCATGACCGTCGAGTGGGCGACCGTCGAATCGCTGAAGGACGCGACCCAGGTCGTCGGCCCCGACGCCGTCTCGCGCACCGGGTTCACCGCCCAGGTCGACCTGACCGGCCTGCCCGCCGACACGCGCGTCTTCTACCGCGTCCGCTTCGAGAGCCTCGACGACTTCTCGATGTCCGAGCCGGTCACCGGGTCGTTCCGCACCGCGCCCGCGCCCGGCACCCCTCCGGCGCGCGACGTGACGATCGTCTGGTCCGGCGACACCGCCGGCCAGGGATGGGGCATCGACCCCGCGCGCGGCGGCATGCCGATCTACGCCGCCATGACCGCCCTCGACCCCGACCTCTTCATCCACTCCGGAGACACCATCTACGCCGACGTGCCGATCCCCGAGACCGTCGCCCTGCCCGACGGCTCGGCGTGGAAGAACATCGTCATGCCCGCAAAGTCGAAACCGGCCCAATCCCTGGCCGAGTTCCGCGCCAACCACGCGTACAACCTACTCGCCGACGGCGTGCGCACCTTCAACGCGCGCGTCCCGATAATCGCCCAGTGGGACGACCACGAGGTCCGCAACAACTGGTTCCCCGGCCAGCGGATCGACGACCCGCGGTACGACGAGCGCGACGCCGACGTCCTGGCCGCCCGCGCCCGGCAGGCGTTCATGGAGTACATGCCGATCCGCCCCGGCGCCACCGACCCCGGGCGGATCTACCGGAATTACGCCTACGGCCCGCTGGTCGAAGTCTTCGTGGTCGACGAGCGCTCCTACCGCGGGCCCAACTCGCCCAACCGCCAAACATCGCTCGGCCGGGCCGCCGAGTTCCTCGGGCCCCCGCAGCTCGAGTGGCTCAAACGGGCCCTCGCCGCGTCGACCGCGACGTGGAAGGTAATCGCCAGCGACATGCCGATGTCGTGCGTCGCCAAGGACGGCAAGACCGACTACGAGGCGTGGGCCAACGGCGAGCCCGGCGCGCCGCTCGGCCGGGAACTCGAGCTCGCCAACCTCCTCTCGTTCATCAAACAGACGCGCGTCCGCAACGTCGTCTTCGTCACCGCCGACGTCCACTTCGCCGCCAACCTCCACTACCACCCGGACCGGGCGACCGCCTTCAAGGCGTTCGACCCGTTCTGGGAGTTCATCTCCGGCCCCCTGCACGCCGGCGGGTTCGGGCCCAGCCAGCTCGATAAGACGTTCGGCCCCGAGTACCGCTGGAAGTCGACGCCCGCCAAACAGGGCATCGGCCCCGGCCACGGCTACGGGCACTTCGGCATGATCCGCGTGGACGCGACATCTCGCGTGATGTCGGTCACGCAGCACGACATCGCGGGACGGGAAATCGCGCGGCAGGAGATCGAACCCGTCGCTTAACCGACGGGGCGTCACGACCGACGTGGATATTCCTACTGCCCTGTTCAGGCGCGTTTCGGCGGCACGGCGCGATTCATATCTTCGGCCCCCATGCCGACGACGATCCGCGACACCGCCCCGCTAACGCCGACCGTCACCACCCCGGACCACCAGCGCCCCGTCGCCGCCGCGGGTGTCACCGTCACCGTCCTGCTCCACGGCCGCGACACCGGCGGGCAACAGACGATCCTCGACTACCACGCGCGCAGCGGCGCCCCCGGGCCGGCGCTCCACCTCCACCGCCTCACCCACGAAACGTTCCACGTCACCGAAGGTCGGTTCAACTTCGTCTTCCCCGGCGAGCGCATCACCGCCGGGCCCGGCACGTTCGTGCACGTTCCCCCCGGCGTCCCCCACGCGTTCTGGAACGACTCCGGCGAGCCCGCCCGAATGACGATCACCTTCGCCCCCGCCGGGATGGAAGACTACCTCGTCGACCTCCTCACCCTGGCCAACGAGTCCGCCGCCACCGGCCAAGACATCCGCCCGCTCATCGCCCAACTCGGGCGGAAGTACGACCAGCAGGTGATGGGGCCCTCCCCGGCGATCAAGACGACCGGTAAATAGCGCCGGAAAGTCCACGGAACTCGTTCCGTGGGTGATGACTCGCTCCCACGCGTCGTCGTTACCCATCGCTCGACCAAACCGCCCGCCCGCGCTACCGAACGTCCTGCCCCGGGAACGCCCGCTTCGCCAAATTCGCGAGCTTCGCGTGCGCCCCGCCCGCCGACGCGCTGGTCGTCACCGGCAGCCCGGTCGGTGCCATCGTCTTGATCAGGATCGAGTCGTTCGCCAGGCTCACGATCACCTCGATCGTCTGCGCCCCCCGGTGAATGCGGAACCCGAACGACCGGCTGAACGACCCGTGCCCGCGCTTGGCGTACGTGTCGCCGTCGTACAAAATCGCGCGCAGCTCCTTCGCGAACGACAAATCCAGCGGCTTGGCCGCCGGGTCGCTGTACGACGTCCCGTCCGGCGCGTTGTAGTTCCACCCCTCGATCTTGTCCGGGTCGGCCAGCACGTTCACCGCGTGCATGCCCAAAAACTCCTGCGCCGGCTTGTCCGGGTCCTTCGGCGCGGTCGCGCAGCCGCCGGCAAGGGTCATCACGGCAATCAGCGTCGCGACGGTGGCAGATCCAAGGGTGCGGGGGCTCATGCGGCCGAGCATACCGTAGGTCAGGCCGAACGGACAACGGCCGACAGCCGCGCCGCAGCCAGTGCGCATCCGACCCGAGTCTGCAGCCGCCGCCAGCAAATGGCCGCCGGGCGGTCGCTTCGCGGCTTCGCGGCAAACCTGCAAACCCGTCATCGAAGCGGCCAAGTCCGGAAACCTCCGCTCTCACTTCAACTGATAACACACCGCCTCGGTCTCCCCCTTCACGATCAGCTTCCCGTCCGCCACCAGCGGCGACGCCCACACCTGCTTGCCCTCGGCCGCGTCGAACGTCGCCAGCCGCGTGTACTTCTGCGGCGTCGCCCGGGCCAGGATCACCTTCCCACGCTCGGTCAGCATCAGCAGCTTGTCGCCCGCCCGGAGCATCGACCCGCCCATGCCCAAATTCGCCCGCTCGCTCCACAGCACCTTGCCGTCGGCGAAGTTCACCGCCTTCACCGTCCCCTCGCTGTTCACGTAGAGCGTGCCGTTGTCGAGCACGCCCGGCTGAAACCGCCCCGTCACCTGCTTCCCGCCCCAGACCTTGGTCGCGCCGGTCGCGGTGATCTGGAAGCAGACGCCCTGGGCGTTCTTATACGCGTGGGTGACGAACACCTTGTCGCCGCTGACGATCGGCATCGACGCGTTGATGTTGTACTCGACCTCCCACGGGCCCTTCTGCTCCCAGATCGTCGCCCCGGTCGCCGGGTCGATCGAATAGAGCGTGTCGTGGCCGAAGCAGATCAACTGGCGCTTGCCGCCCGCCGTCGCGATCACGGGCGTCGCGTACCCGCCGCCCTTCGCCTGCGACTTCCAGACGAACTTCCCGTCGGCCTTGCTCACCGCGACCGCCGCCGGTCCCCCCTCGCCGCCCTGCACGTACATCCGGTCGCCGTCGATCA
>DASPKW010000360.1:0-21287 GCA_035627895.1 Tepidisphaeraceae bacterium
ACCCACAACATGCAGCAGGCGGCGCGGGTGAGCGACTTCACGGCGTTCATGTACCTGGGCCGGCTGGTGGAGTACGGGCCCACCGGGACGATCTTCCAGACACCCAAACGGGGGCAAACGGAAGAGTACATCTGCGGTCGATTTGGCTGATCGCGCGGCCGGGGGGCGAGAAGGGCAGCCTTTCGATACGCCACAAATGGAAGGCGTCCGGACAGGATGTCGCGGGCAACTGCCTCGTGGGCTTCAAAAACGAAGCACCGCGCCAGCCTACTCACTCCCGAGGCTTCGTTTGGCGTAAATCCTTAGGCCAGCACGGGGTTTGCACCGTCTCGAACGGTCGCTGGCGATCCGCGCTGCGACGGAGAGAGAAGACTTTGACCCGGAAGGGTGCCCCCCGCGATGGCCACGGTGTTGATTGTCGATGACGATTCGGGGAGCCGGCAGGTGCTCGAACGGCTGTTCGCGCTGCGCGGGCACCACACGCGCACGGTCAGCTCGGGGAGCGACGCGCTGGACTCGCTACTGGCGGGCCCGCCACCGCCGGACGTGATCGTCCTGGACGTGATGATGCCCGACATGGACGGGTACGAGCTGCTGGAGAAGATCCGCCACGACCCGCGCCTGCATCAGGTGCCGGTCGTGATGTACAGCGCGATCGGCGACCCCCGCGCCGACGACCGGGCCCGGGAGCTGGGGGCCGACGACTTCATCCCCAAGCCGACGCCGTTCCCGGAGATTTTGACGCGCATCGCGCGGCTGCTTCCGCCGGCGTAGGCCTCCGTGAGTTCGTGCGGCGGACGTCGCGCCCGCGGCCCCCCCGGCCGCAGGCCCGACGTCCGCTGCACCGCGTCACGCCTCCATCTCGTTCGCCGACTCCAACCGCCCGTCCAGCCACCAGGGGAGCAACTCCCGGTACGCCGGCGCAAGAAGACGCCGCCAGTTCTCGATCAGCCGAGTGCCGGCGGCGGGCTTGAGCAACGCGATTCGCTTCTGAAGATTCGCGTCCAGATTCTCGGTCGCACGCACCAGCATCCCGACGCGCTTGCCCAGGACGTCGCGCCGCCCGGCGGCGGGACCGGTAACGGTCGTACCCTGGGCGGGGTCTTCGGTCGGCTCGTACGTCTCGGCGGCGAGGGCCTCGTCGATCGCGAGATAGGCGGCCCACGCGTCCGTGCGGAGCTCGAGCAGTTCGAGGGCGACGTCTCGCCGCCCGTACGCGCCGGCCCGGCGCATCTGGCGGGGCAATTCGCGCGCGACATCGGTGGCCCGGCGGACCAGGCGATACAGCACGGTCGCGGCGGCGGCGGCGGCGGCGGGGCGGAGGGTGAAGTCGTCGGCCGGCGGTACCTCGGCGCCGAACAGGCGGGCACGGCCGAGCGCCAGGGCCGCGCGGAAACACGCGCCCGCGGCCCCCGTCTCCCCCGGTCGAATCGTGTGATCGGCTTCCACCCTCGCCTGCCTGAGTCGGAGCAGGCACCCCGCCGGATCCCCCCGGCCCGCGTCGGGCGTCGTCGTCGCTAGCGCGTCGAAGCAATCTCGGTGTCGCGGGCGGGCGATCGGGGAATGCGTAAACGGCTTCGGCGGCAGACTCGGAGAACTGACGACGCCCGCCGGCACCCACTGCGGACTCCCAGATCCGAACACGCCGGGGCAGAGCGTACGGGCTTCGCCCGAAGCGTCGCCCCGGATCTGCTCGCCAGCCCCATGGCCCGTCTTACGTTTCGCTTTCGCGGACGAATCAACCTCGAATCCCCAATTCTCGGGGCGGAGGAAGTCGAAACGCGGCCAGTGCGGGTGGGAACGACTCATGGCGGACTCGGGCGAAGTTGACGGCGGCGGGAGGACGAACGCCCGGCGGTCCGGGTCGAACTGCGCGTGCCGGACGATCGTGCGGCAGATCAGCTCTTCGCGGGCGGCGCGGCGGGACGGTGGGACGGCGGGCGTTTCCATGACGGCGGACACTCTTCGCGATCGATACGTGGCGGCCGGGGCGTTGCTGACGACCAAGGTGACTGCGGCGCCGCGATGTGTGAGCAATTGGACAAGGTGCGGGTCCCCGGTGTGAGCCGGCCGACTCACCAGTGCTAAGGGCTCGCGCAGCGCGCGTTCGATTGACTCGGCGAGCCGCGCGTACCGCGCGGCGCTGGCGGGGCTGACCAGTGGGTCCGGTATGACCAGCGCGATCGGCACGTCGCGGTGGTCGGCGAACCGGGATTCGTCGGCGGCGGGGAACAGGTGGTCCCACGAAATGGTCAACGTCTGCTTCATATGGCCCTCGGGGGCATCGTCGGTTTCGTACTCGAACAGAAAACTGGGCCGCAAAGACGCAAAGGTCGCAAAGAAAACGGGATCACGGGTTGTGCTCAGTCTTCTTCGCGCCTTTGCGTCATTGCGGCCAACTACGTCGTGCCTCACGCCAGGTACTTCTTCTTCAGGCGGTGCCAGCGCTGGAAGATCACGTCGCGCGAGACGTGCAGCGCCTCGGCCAGGCGGAGGCGCTTCTTCGGGCGCGGGGCATCGACGAACTCGGCCGGCGGGAACGGCCCGCCCAGGCCCAGCTCGTCCAGCCACGCCTCCCAGACGGCCGGCGGCACCTGCGACCAGTGCCCGGCCAGGCAGAACAAAATCACGCCGTCCAGCGGGTCCCAGCCCTTAAGGGCGTCGGCCTGCTCGGGCGAGAGCGCGAAGTCGTACACGCTGGGCTGGTCGATCGGCGCGCGGTGGTCGGCGACGTCCGGCGCGTCGCCCAGGGCCTGGGCCTTGGGCTCGGCCTTGGCGGCGCGGCCGAAGTCGAGGTACCGGAAGTTCAGCTCGCGGTAGCACCACGCGGCGAAGAAGTCCTTCCCGCCGTCGCGCGCGCCCTCGGCGCGGACCTCGGCCGGGAGCTCCTGGTAGTACCAGTCGGCGAAGTGCTCGATCCGCGACCAGATCAGGGCCGGGGCCATCTGGACGAAGTCCTGCGCCGTCTGGCGCTTGAGGGCGAAGTAGCGCCCGTGGATGCGCTGGGCCGTCTCGCGGACGAACGGCGCGAGCACTTCCATCGCGGCGTTGACGTCGCGCTTGGGCATGACCGCGACGGGCAGTGCCACTTCAGTGGCACCGAGGTCGGCGGGCGGGTCGGTGGTACTCGCGACGCCAGCGCGCTTGGCGCGGGCGACGGTCAGGGCGATGGGGGTGAGTCGGCTCATGGGTCGGGCTCGGAATCCGCAGGCCGGTCGGTGTCCGGGGGGTTGAATACGCAGGCGCGCGGCATCCGTCGCCGCGCGGTCGACACCTTGTGCGCTCGGGCGAGACGCGGGGTGGGCCGGACGTCTGACAAAGCGGACAAATTTTCCCCGCCCTAAGTCGTCAGGCCCCCCCGTCGCGTGCGTGGCTCCTACGATTTCAGGTAGGAACTAACGACCTATGCAGGTCCGCCGGGCGACTCCAGTTGATACCGACACGCTCATCGCCATCTGGCGGGACGCCGTCCGCGCGACGCACGACTTCGTCACCCTCGCCGACATCGAACGGATGACGCCCGACGTGCGCGCCGCCCTCGCCTCCCTTGAAGTGTGGCTCCTGGAAGGCCCACGCGGCGTAGTCTGGGGCTGGATGGGCCTCGACGGCCCCAAACTCGAAGCCCTCTTCCTCGGCCCCGCGCACCACGGCCACGGCGGCGGCCGGCGCCTCGTCGACCACGCCCGGGCCCTTAAAGGCCCCCTCACCGTGGACGTCAACGAGCAGAACCCCGCCGCCCGTGGGTTCTACGAGGCCATGGGGTTCGCCGTCGTCGGCCGATCACCGCTCGACGCCGCGGGCCGGCCGTTCCCGCTCCTCCACATGCGCGAGCGGCCCCTCCCGTGACATGACCGCCCGCTGCGAACTTCACGGATTCATCCGCGGGGAGCTCGCCACGCGGCGCTTCCCGTCCCCAACGCATGAGGCCGCACGCCGGTACCAGTGAGCATGGGAACTTCATCGCCCAGCCGCATCGTCGCGTGGTGCCTCACCTGCGCCCTGACCCTCCCCGCCCTTGCCAAAGAGCCCGCCGACCTCCTCGACGGCCCGCCCGTCGTGTCGGCCAAGGCGTGGGCGATCGTCGACGGCAAGACGGGCGAACTCCTCTTCGGCAAGGACGAGGACGTTCCCGCCAAGGCCGCGAGTACCGCCAAGATGATGAACGCGTGGGTCGTCCTGCGGCTGGCCGAGCAGGACCCGCGCGTGATGGACGAGGTGGTCACGGTCTCGAAGGTGGCCGGCACGACGACCGGGTCGACGGCCGGGCTCAAGGAGGGCGAGCGGGTGAGCGTCCGCGAGTGCCTGTACGGCCTGCTCCTGCCGAGCGGGAACGACGCCGGCAACGCGCTGGCCGAACATTTCAACGACCGCTTCAGGCCCCTGGTCGCGGGCGAGCTGAAGATCAAGCTGGAATTGCCCAAGTCGCCGCGGTCGAACTTCATCGCCGAGATGAACCGGGAGGCGCAGCGGCTCGGTATGACAAAGACGGCCTACCGCAGCGCCTTCGGGGACGGCGCGGGCGACCTGCCGACGGCGACGCCGCGCGATTTGCTCACGCTCGCGCGGACGGCGATGCAGGACGAGCGGTTCCGCCGGTACGTTTCGACGGCCGAGTATTCGGGAAAGGTGGTCAAAGCGGACGGTACCGAGCGCGTGGCCAAGTGGGAAAACACGAACCTGCTCCTGAAAACCGAGGGGTTCGACGGCGTGAAGACCGGCACGACGACGGCCGCCGGGAGCTGCCTGGTCAGCAGCAACCGCCGGGGCGACGACCACCTGTTGTGCGTGGTGCTTGGAAGCGGTGCGAACCCGGGGCGGTTCGTCGACACGCGCAACCTGCTCCGCTGGGCGTGGGCCGAACGGGCCAAGCGCAAGGTGGGCGGGTGAGGCGGGGCTACCCTGGCGCGGGCGCGACGTGGGCGAGCGCCTTTCGAATGACGTCTTCCAACCCCGGCGTCTTCTCCGGGTGCGGGCTGATCGCGATCACCTTCCCCTTGCCGAACGGGGCCGCGGCGATCGCCGTCGTGTCCTTCATGACGCCCGCCGGCGCGCCCTTCTTGGCGACCTCCGTCAAGTACGTCGCCAGCGGGGCGTAGGCCGGCAGCGTCGGGTGGTCGCCCGGCGCCAGCAGCGGGCCCTGGCGGTACTCGCAGGTGACCTGTTCCTTGTCGAGCGACAGCACCTTCCGCCCCTCGGCCGAGAGCCCGAGCTGCACCGGCCCCGTCCCCCGGGCCCAGTGCTCCTTGTCGATCACCTTCGCGTTGAGGATGTTGAGCGACCACTTGTAGTCGCTCGAAGCCAGGTACGCGCCGGCGCAGATGCCGACGTACCCACCCCCGCCGTCGACGAATTTGCGGATCTGCTCGCGTCCTTCTTCGCCGAGCGTTTCGGCCTGCTTGGAGCCGCTCCCGCCGGGCTGGACGATCACGTCGAAGTCCTTTAGCGCGCCGGCGCGGATCTGGGCCGCCGTCACCCGCTTGGCGGCGTACGCCTCGGCCGGGACGAGGCATTTCTCGACGTTCGGCGCGGCCGTCGCCCCGCCGACGTCCGTGTAAATCGCGACCCGCAGCGGGCGGACTGGCGGCGCGGCCGGTTCGGCGGCGCGGGCGATTAGCGGCAACAAGACGACGAGCAGGATCGGGGTGAACCGGGACATGGGTGGCAATATACCACCCCGCAATTCCGCAAGGCGGCGGAAATTGCTCGACTCGCGTCGGGTCCGGATTAAGCTATCCGCCGTCCCCGCGCGCGCCGATGGGCGGGGACGAGGAGCGGGAGATGACGATGGCAAAGCGGTCGGACAGGTCATGGTTCGCGCTGGTGGCGGTCGCCGGCGTCGTGTCGTGCGCGGGAACGCCCGCGGGCGCGGCGACGGTCGTGCTGTCGCCGTCCCAGGACAACGCGCTGATCCAGGAGCCCGACGGCCTGCTCAGTGACGGGGCCGGGCCGCACTTCTACGTCGGCCGCACCACGCAAACCGAAGCGTTCCGCCTCCGCCGCGGGCTGATCGCGTTCGACGTGTCGACGATCCCGGCCGGGGCCACGATCGACTCGGTCACGCTCGCGTTGTCGATGTCGCGCACGGTCGAGACGTTCGTGCCGGTCGACCGCGCGATCGCCATGCACCGGGTGCTGGCGAGCTGGGGCGAGGGGGCGTCGAACTCCGGCACGCCGGGCGGCGGGGGCGCCCCGGCCCAGACGGGCGACGCCACCTGGCTTCACCGCACCTACTCCGGCGCACTCTGGTCCGCGCCCGGCGGCGACTTCAACCCGACCGCCAGCGCGACCACCCTCGTGGGCCTCATCGGCTCCTACTCCTGGACGTCCGCCCAACTCGCCTCCGACGTTCAAGGGTGGCTGGCCGCCCCGGGCACCAACTTCGGCTGGGAACTGATCGGCGACGAGTCGACCAACGGCACCGCCCGCCGGTTCGACTCACGGACGAACCCGGAGATTGGCGCGCGGCCGACGCTGACGGTGACGTACAGTGTGCCGGAGCCGGGGGGGCTGGGGATGGTGATCGTAGGGACATATGTGTGGTGCCGGCGGCGTCGCGGACGGTGATTGTCGCCGGTTTGCGGGGTGGCGCCGTTCGGCGTCGACGGGCTTTGGGAATTCGAGGGTGGGCGGGCCCGCTAAGGCGCAAGCGGGCGTGCTGCGCACGCAGGGAATTCCTCTTCGCGCCGATCACGAACGCACGATTTTCTTGGAGATTAAAGCCCACCGGGTTATAGAACCGTTAGGGGTGGAGGGAGAGGCTCTCGCATGCGGTTCATCCACACGGCCGACTGGCACCTCGGACGCCTGTTTCACGGCGTCCATCTGACCGACGACCAGCGGTACGCGCTGCTGCAACTCGTCGATCTCGTGCGCGACGCCAAACCCGACGCGGTGCTCGTGGCGGGCGACATCTACGACCGCGCGATCCCCCCGCCCGAGGCCGTCGAACTGCTCGACGAGATCCTCTGCAAGATCGTCCTCGAGGCGAAGGTGCCGGTGGTGCTGATCGCGGGCAACCACGACAGCCCGCACCGCCTGAACTTCGCCTCGCGCCTGTTTCGCGACAACCGGCTGTACGTGACCGGCCAGATGCCCGCGGTCTGCAAACCCGTCACGTTCTCTGACGCCTGGGGCGACGTCCGCATTTACCCCGTCCCCTACGCCGAGCCCGCGACCGTTCGCGAAGCGCTCGGCGACGGCTCCGAACTGTGCGTCTGTCACGACACCGCGATGCGCGAGGTGTGCGCCCGCATCCGCGCCGCCCACGACGACGGAGGGCGCAGCATACTCGTCGGCCACGCGTTCGTCATGGGCGGGGCGGAGTGCGAGTCCGAGCGCCCGCTGAGCGTCGGCGGCGCGGGCACCGTCGCGGCGGGGCACTTCGCCGGGTTCGATTACGTCGCGCTGGGTCACCTGCACGCGCCGCAGACGATCTGGAATGGGGAGAAGCGGGAAGCGAGTAACGAGAAGCGAGAAGGATCTTCCACGTCGACTGCTGTGGAGTCGGATCGGGGCGCCAGTCCCGTCTCGCACTCGCGCACCACTCACGTTCGTTACTCCGGCTCCCTCCTCAAATACTCGTTCGACGAAGCCGACCAATCCAAGGGCGTCTACGTCGTCGAGATGGACGGCGACGGCCGATGCGCCGTCGAAACAATCCGCCTGACCCCGAAGCGCGACGTCCGCCGGGTCTCGGGCACGATGGCCGACCTGCTCACCGAGGGCGGCGACGGCAAGTCGCGCGACGACTACGTCGAGGTCACGATCCTCGACGACGGCCCGGTCATCGACCCGGTCGGCCGCCTCCGGCAGGTCTACCCCAACGTCATGCAGATCAAGCGCCCCGAGCGCGCGGGCGGGCCGGTCGCCGCCGACCGCATCGACGTCCGCGGGAAGACCGCGGTCGAGTTGTTCTCGTCTTTCTTCAAGCACGTGCGGGGCGACGAACTGTCGGCGGACCAGGAGGTCGCGCTGCGCGGCGTCGTGGACGAGCTCGCGCGCAAGGAACGCGAGGCCGACGGGGGTAAGACGACACGGGCAGTCGAACAGGTGGGCGCATGAACGTCGCGCCGCCAAACATCGTTGTCGAACTGGCCGCATTCATGCTCGATCGACGACATCGGCCCGCGCTGGCATCCATACTCGACCGAGTAGGCATCGAGAACACTTGGCTAGTCGCGGATACGCTGCTCGCCTGGCTGCATGGGGAAGCATTTCGACCTTACGGGCAAAAGCCGGCGAGCCTGCCACTTAACCCGGACGGGAACTTTTCCCACACGCTGGTCGACGTCGTCCGCGGCACGCCAGAACTCCAAGAACTGTTCATCGTGTATGAACGGTCGCTCAATTTTCGACCTAATCTGCCCAGCGGAATCGCCTATTCGGCGGTCTTGGAAGCGGCGCGGTCGTATGTAGTGAGATTCGGCGTATTCTGGAAGCCGGAAGGTCCGGGGGGTGGCGAATGAGGCCGATTAAACTCACCGTCCGCGCCTTCGGCCCGTACGCCGGCGAACAGGTCTTCGACTTCGCCGCCCTCGACGGCCGAAACTTCTTCCTGATCCACGGCCCCACCGGCGCCGGCAAGACGTCCATCCTCGACGCGATCTGCTTCGCCCTCTACGGGCAGGCCTCGGGCAACGCCGGCCCCGGCGGCCGCGAGCCGCGGCGGATGCGCTCGGACCACGCCAAGCCCGAGGCGCGCACCGAGGTCGAGTTCGAGTTCACCATCGGCCCCGCGCGCTACCGCCTCGAACGCCGCCCCGACCAGGTCCGCCCGAAAAAGAAGGGCGACGGCGTGACGGAAGAGAAGGCGTCGGCGACGTTGTTCGAATGGGGAGAGGGGAAGGACGAGGGTGGAGGATGGAAGATAGAGGATGGGGGAGAGCCTGCCGCTTGCGGCTTAGCGACTGACACATCCGACGCGTCCGATTCGGATCCGCTCTCACCCACGTCGACCGACACCGCGACCGTCACCAGGCCCAAATCGCGCAAGCGTAAATCCGCCGACGCCACCCCCCTGCTCGATCCCGCGCCGACCGGCCCGCGGTGGGTCGTGATCGCCGACGGGTGGCGCGAAGTGAACGACCGCGTCGAGCGGTTGATGGGGTTCAAGGCCGACCAGTTCCGCCAGGTCGTCATGCTGCCGCAGGGGATGTTCCAGAAGCTCCTGACGGCCGGGTCGGACGAGCGGCAGAAGATCCTCGAGGCGCTGTTCGACGTCGAGCTTTACCGGCGGATCGAGTTCGCGCTCAAGGACGCCGCGCTGGCAATGCACCGCGAGCGCGTCAAGGGCAGCGAGCGGTTCCAGGAGACGCTGCGGGCCGCGGGCGCGACCGACCGCGCGCAGCTCGAAGCCCGCCGCGCCCAGACCGCCACCGCGCGGGCCGACGCGCTCGCGAAAATCGACGGCCTCCGCGCCGTCGCACTCCAAGCGCGCGACGCCCTGGCGAAAGCCAAGGAAACGGCGGCGAAGCTCGAAGAGCGTGAGAAGGCTTCCGCCGAACTCGCCCGCCTCGAAGGCCAGCGCGAGGCCGTCGCGCTCAAGCAGGTGCGGCACGACAAGGCCTGCCGCGCCCTCGCGCTCGCCGAGCGCGAAGAGGAGGTCAAGCGCCGCCAGGCCGAGGCGAAGGAGGCCGAGCGCAAGCTCGCGGCCGCCGTGCAGGCGCTGGACGCCGCGCAGAAGGCGGCGACATCCGCGACGGCCGCGCTCGAAGCCCACGAGAAGCGCGAGCCCGAGCGCGACGCCGCCCGCCAGCGCCTCGTGCGCCTCGGCGAACTCGCGGAAAAGGTGAAGGAACTCGAGGCCGCGACCCGCGCGGTGAAGACGACCGAGACAACCGAGCGCGACGCCAAACTCGTCAAAGCCGGCGTCGAACGGACACTGACCGACTCGCGCAAGTCCATCGCCGACAACGAAACCCGCAAGGTCGAGCTGACGAAACAGAACGCGACCGTCAACGAGCTGGCGCTGAAGATCACGGCCACGCAGGGCTGGATCGACGCACGCCGCAAGCTCGACTTCGCGCTGCGCGAGCAGTCGGACGCGCTCGCCGCGCTCGCCAAGGCCCGCCAGCGCCTGCCGCGCGCCCAGCAGACGCTCGATTGGGGGAGGAAGACCCTCGCCGACCAACAGGCCCGGTGGGACCGGGGCCAGGCCGCCCTCCTGGCGCGTTCGCTCACCGAAGGCGACGCCTGTCCGGTCTGCGGCTCGACTCATCACCCGTCACCCGCCCACGCCGAGGACGACCTGCCGACCGAGGCCGCGCTCAAGCAGTCGCGCGAGCACGTCGAGGCGCTCGCCAAGGACCTGGCCGAGTTGCAGGCCGAGATCGCCAAGCTCGACGCCGCCGAGGCCGGCCAGCGGCAGGTGCGTGCGGAGCTCGAATCGCGCCTGGGCATGAAGATCGGCTTCGACGTCCCGCGGCTGGAGGACGAGCTCAAGCAACTCGAGGTCCAGCGCGAGCGCGCCGAGGCCGCCGGCATCGAGCTGACCAAACTTGCCGAGAAGATCGAGACCGCCAGGGCCCAGGAACAGTCGGCGGCGGCGAAGCTCGCGGAGGCGGACGCCGCGCTGACCAAAGCATCCGGCGAACTCGCCGCCGCGCGTGCCGTCCTCGCCGACCGCCAAACCGCCGTGCCCGACGACCTCCGCAAGCCCGGCGCCCTTGCCGCAGAGCGCGAGAAGGCCGCCGGCGTCGTCAAGCAGCTCGACGACGCGCTCGTCGCCGCCCGCAAGTCCGCCGAGGACGCCGGCAAGGTCCTCGCGTCCGCCCAGGCCGACCAGAAGACGCTCGCCGAGCTCGCCAAGTCGCTCGCCGAGCTGTTCGAGATCCAGCGGGCCGAGTTTTCCGCGAAGGCGCGCGAGAACGGCTTCGAGGACCACACCGCGTTCAAAACCGCCAAGCTCACGCCAGAGCAGGTCGACGCCCTCGACCGCGAGATCCGCGATTACCGCGTCGCGCTGCAACTCGGCAAGGAGCGGCTGGAGAAGGCGACGCTCGCCGCCGCCGGCTTGATCATGCCCAACCTCGCCGCGCTCTCCGCCACCGAATCCGCCGCCCAGCGCGAGGTGGAGGTCGTCATCAGGCGCGCCGCCGAACTCGAACAAGCCCTCGTCGACACCGACAAATCCCTCGCCCGCCTGACCGAGCTCGAAGCGTCGCTGGCCGACCTGGATGCACGGTACAAGGTGGTGGGCGCGATCGCCGACGCCGCCAACGGCAAGAACGACTTCAACGTCACGTTCCAGCGGTACGTGCTGGGCGTGTTCCTCGACGAGGTGCTCGCCGCCGCCACCCTCCGCCTCTCCACCATGAGCCGCGGCCGCTTCCAGCTCTGGCGCGCGACCGGCGAGGCCGTCGGCCAACGCGCCGCCGGCCTCGACCTCGTCGTCCACGACCTCCACACCGCCACCACCCGCCCCGTCGGCACCCTCTCCGGCGGCGAATCCTTCCTCGCCTCCCTCTCGCTCGCCCTCGGCCTCGCCGACGTCGTCCAGGGCCACGCCGGCGGCATCCGCCTGGAGACCATCTTCATCGACGAGGGCTTCGGCACCCTCGACCCCGAGTCGCTGGACCTGGCGATCCGCGCCCTCCGCGACCTCCAAAAGGGTGGCCGCCTCGTCGGCATCATCTCCCACGTCACCGAGCTCAAAGAGTGGATCGACGCGCGGCTGGAAGTGGTCGCGGGTCGCGGGGGGAGCGTCGCGCGGTTCGAAGTGCGGTAGGTCGAGCCCACAGAAGCCGCATAACCGGAACTTCCGGCGCACCCGGTAATCGGGCTCACCCCCGGAAATGGTGCGGCCCGGATTCGCGGTTGCGAATCCCCCACACGTCTGGCAGGATTGCCCGCCCAGCGGCTGCGGCGCGCCCGATTTGTTTCCCGGGCGTCGCACCGCGGGCGGAACGGGAGAATTCGATGACGGGCATTCGCGCGACGCGGGGTGAGCAGGTTCGACGCCGTAGCACGTGGGCGATCCCCACAGCGCTGATCGCGCTAGCCGGGTCGGCCGGCGCGGCGACCGTGCCGTTCAACGAGAACTTCGACGCCGCGACGCCGGGCACAACCCTGCCGTCGCCGTTCGTGGAGACCAACGGCGCCGGGAACGCGAACTACTCCGTCGTTGCGGGGCCGACCGCCGGCCAGGAGATGCAGGCGCTCATGTCGGCGACCACGGCCGCCAGCGGGACAACCGGGGTTCCGTCGAACGCGTCGGCGGCCGTGCCGTTCCCCGGGCTGCCGGGCACCGACTTCACGGTCTCGACCGACTTCCGCATCGAGTCGTTCCAGTCCGGCGGGAGCGGGAGCACGGTCAACTTCGGGTTGGCGGCGCTCGGATCGGTCCAGAACTTCAGCGCCGGCACGAACTACCGCCTGCTGTACACGACGACGGCGACCGGCGGGGTCGGCAAGCTCACGCTGTCTGAGTTCGGTGGGGGAACGGGCCTGACCGGCACCCTGACGTCGACCGGAACGCTGACCCCCGCCAACGGCCTGGCCGGTACGTTCACGCTCACCGGCACGTACGTCGGCGGGAGCCTGACGCTGACCGGCACGCTTAGCAGCCCCAGTTTGACCAACCCGCTGACCGTGACCGGGACAGACACGTCTGTGCTGGCCGGGGACTACTTCGGCGTCCGCACGGCGCTCAACGCGCAGCTCGGGTCGAGCCAGGCCGGGCCGCTGACCACGTCGCAGGACATCCGGTACGACAACTTCGCGGTCGGCGCCGTCCCCGAGCCCGGCACGCTCGCGGTGCTCGGCCTGGGTGCCACCGCCCTGCTCGCCCGCCGGCGCCGCCGGTAGACTCCTAACGTGAGAAGTAACCCGCGAAAGCCCACGGACCTTGCTCCGTGGGTTTTGTCGTATCAAAGGCAGCCTGGTCGCCGGTACCTCGCCTTTTGGAACTCGGACTTCCCCCGACATTCCGCGCTGCCCGACGCGGCTTTCCGCGTCGCCGCCCCCCTCCGTGCGCGCCCGTCACCACCCCCGCGTGACACCGCCCGCAAAGAGGATGACTGCGCCGCCACCCACCCCAACCCGCGCCCCACGACGCGCTCCGCCGCCCCGCCTCGGCGCGTGCCGCCCTGGCGAAAATACAAAACGAACCCACCGAGGCGCGCGCACCCCACCCATTCGCGTTTTGCGAAACGAACCCACCGATCGCGTCGCGCCCCGCGCCCAGCCCTTCGCCCACCTCGCGCAATTGCGAAACGACCCCACCGCGCCCCGCACCCCGCCGCCGGCGCGCGCGCGGATTGACGAAACGAACCCACCGAATACCGCACCCCACTCCTCGCCCGATTTCGATTGTCCCCCCGCGACACGCCCGGTAGCATCTCCCCACACGTCTTACGCACCCCGACAAGGAGTCACCCATGCCCCGCCGTCGCTCGTTGGTCGGTCTGTTCGCAGCCCTGTTCGCGCCCGTCGCCCTCGCGGCCGACGTCACCGTCGCCCCGGCCACCGGCGACCCCGGCATCAAGCGGATCGACACGATCGCCCTGGCCCCCGGCGGGCACCTGCTGATCGCCGACGGCGCCACGTCGCGCGTCGTGGTCATCAAGACCGGCGACACCGCCAACCGGCTCACCCCCGACGCCAGCCCGAAGGTCGCCAACGTCGTCCACGAGATCGCCGGGCGGCTCGGCTCCGCCGACAAGGACGTTGAGATCGCCGAGATGGTCGTCAACCCCGACACCGGCCGCTCATACCTGCTCGTCAAGAAGCTCGACGAGAAGCGGAACCTGATCGTCACCGTCGACCCGGACGGGACGATCGCGCCGCTCGACCTCGCCAAGGCATCGTTCGTCGCGGTCAAGTTGCCCCAGGGCGCCGCGCCCGCCAACGCCCCGCGCGTCACCGAAATGGCCTGGGCGAAGGATCGGCTCGTGTGCTCGGCCCGCACCGGCGAGGAGTTCGCGTCCAAGCTGATGGTGATCCCCGCCCCGCTCGGGCCGGACAGCGCGGCGAACACGATCTCCGCCGAGACGTACCACGTCGCGCACGGGAAGTGGGAGACCAAGGCCCCGATGGCCGCCCTCTGTCCGTACGAGGAGAACGGGCGGCTGTACGTCGTGGGTGGGTTCGGGTGCACGCCGATCGTGAAGTACCCCGTCGACACGATCAAGGACGGCGCCAAGGTCAAGGGCGAGTCGATGATCGAGCTCGGCTCGGGCAATCGCCCGCTCGACATGTTCATCTACACGAAGCACGGCAAGCCGTCCGTGCTCGTCAGCACGTTCCGCTTCCACCACGACCGCGCGCCGATGGGCCCGAGCGCGTACTGGGTCTGCCGGTTCGACCAGTCGATCCTCGGGTCGGCCCAGACGAACGAGAAGGCGATGCGGCGGAACGTGAAGAAGCCCGACGACTCGGCCGCCAACGTCGCGATCGCGTTCAGCGGCGTCCGCCACATGGGCAAGCTCGACGACGGCCGGGCGATCGTGATCCGCGAGAACAAGGACGACAAGGCCAAGCTGGACCTCGAGGTGCTGCCCCTGCCGTAGCGTCGGCGCGCGCTTCTCCACCGGGAGGCACTGGCAAGCTGTAAGCTTGCCAGTGGTCGACGCAGGCGAAACCGTCGCCCGCCACGAGGCAACCCACTGGTAAGCCTACTTACCAGTGCCACCCGACGGCCCCGCATCGAAGCGTCAATGATCCCGGCCGGAACCATCCTCGCGGCCCTGCTCGCGGCGCTGCTCGCGCCCCGCGCGTGGGCTGCGCCGACCGAGCACCGCGAACGGCCCGTGCTGACCATCACCGCCACCGACGACCCCGCGCGCCCCACCGTCACCGCCACGCTTCCGCCCGACGTCGCCAAGGCGCTCGGCGCCGCAGAGATCCCCGCCGCCACCGCCACCCCCCTGCTCCGCTTCACCCGCCTCGACCCCGAGACCAAGCAGGAAGGCCCGCCGATCGTCGGCAGCTATCGCCTCACCGGCACCGCGCTCCGCTTCACCCCCACCTTCGCACTCGGCGCGACCTCGCGCTTCCGCGCCACCCTCACCCTCCCCGGCCGCGCGTCCGCGACCGCCGACTACACCCCCGCCGCCCCGCGCGAGCTCGCCGCCCCCACCGTCGAACACATCTACCCGACCGCCGACGCCCTCCCCGCCAACCTCCTCAAGTTCTACGTCCACTTCTCCCGCCCGATGCGCCAGACCGACCGCATCTTCGACCAGATGCATTTGCTCGACGCGCAAGGCCGACCCGTCCACGACCCGTGGCGCCGCCTCCCCCAGTGGTCCGACGACGGCCGCCGGCTCACCCTCTGGATCCACCCCGGCCGGGTCAAGCGCGGTGTCAATTTGCGAGAGGACCTCGGCCCGGTGCTCGTCCCAGGTCGCACGTACACGCTCCGGCTGGACGCGACGCTCGAAGCGCTGGACGGCCGGCCGCTCGGGCGGGCGGTCGAGAAGGCGTTCGCCGCGACGGGCGAGGATCACGACCGACTGAATCCCGCCACGTGGAAATTGGATTCGCCGAGCGCCGGCACGCGCGACGCGCTCACCGTCGCCTTCCCCAAGCCGCTCGACCACGCGCTGCTGCACCGGCTGATCACCGTGCGGGGCCCGGGCGGGAAAGCGGTCGAAGGCGCAGTCACCGTCAGTCACGCCGAGACCGTCTGGCGGTTCGCGCCCGCCGACCCGTGGCCGCGCGGCGCGCACGCGGTCGTCGTCGACGATTTGATGGAAGACCTTGCGGGCAACACGCCGGTGCGCGCATTCGATACGGATTTGGAGGCGGTGCCGGTGCGGGCGCCGGCAGTGCCGGTGACATTCGAGACGCGATAGGTTCGCGCACAAGTAGCTCGACATTCCGATGTCGAGGGGCGGCACGGAAGGAGGGGAATCGTGACCGGTCGACCGGCGCGGAGCACTGCGGGACACCACGCGAAACGCGCTCGCCTCCGGGCGGCGCTGACGCTTGCGCTTGCGGGCCCGCGGCTAAACGGGGATTGTCGGGGGTGCCACGATTACACCGCAGTGGGCGCGGCTTCGGCCGCGGCGCGTACCGTGGCGTCGCCCGGGAGCACGCGCAGGCGCGCCATCATCTCGTCGCACAGCGCCTCGAAGTACCCGGCGAACGGGAAGCCGTACTTCTGCGCGAACGTCTTCGGCGCCTGGCCCGGCTCGGTCGCGTTGGCGATCGCCGCCGCGTTCGGGATGATCGTCTCGAACGGCTTGGGCAGGCGGTCGTAGGGGGGTCGCCCCGAGCGGACGGCCTTGATGATCCGGTTGTGCAGCGTGACGGCCGACCGGTACAGCGTCCAGAGCGTCCCGAGCGGCTGAGTGGCGTAGCCCTTGGCGCGGATGCGGTCGAGCAGGTAGAGCGACCCGCGCACGCTCAGGCGGTCCGGGATCGACGGCACCACGTAGCAGTCGGCGACGGGCATCAGCACCTGCACCTGCAGCGCGATGCTCGGCGGGCAGTCGACGATCACGTACTCGTACTCGCCCGCCAGCCACCGCTTGAGCTGCGCCCGCCGGCGGTTGAGCACCCTCAGGAACTCCTCGTTCGAGCCGTGCCCGCGGCGGGCCTTGGCCATGTTGGTCGAGAAGTCGTCCACGCGGATCGAGCACGGCAGGACCGACAGGGTCTCGAGCCCCCCGCCGATGTTCGAGGCGCGGTCGGCGACGAACGCGCCGAACCGGTCGGGCGAAAACTCCTCGTCCAGCATCGCCGCGAGCAGGTCGTGCAGCGTCCGCCGGGTGTTCTCGCAGCGGAGCTGGCGGCCCTCGCCCAGAAGGAGTTCGCCGCTCATGCACTGGTGGTCGGCATCGATCAGGAGGGTACGCTTGCCGCGCGAGGCGAGGCACTCGGCGATCGCGACCGCGCTGGTCGTCTTGGCGACCCCGCCCTTGAGGTTCGACAGGATGATGACTGGCATGCGCCTCCGCCGCGCGATCGTACCCGAAGAATCGCGGGCGGGGTAACAAGCGCGCGCCGTCCGACGGCGCGATCGTCGTCGCGCAGTTCCGCAGATCAGGCCCGGCGGCGCGCGACGACCATCGCCCCCAGCGCGAGCCCCGCCCAAGCGCCCAGCGGCAGCGGCGTCGGCACCGGGCTGTCGAGCGCGGGCCCGCCGACGTCGAACGCGGCCGTCAGCGTCTCGAACGTGAAGTTCGACACGGTCTGCGTGGACGATTCGAAGCCGGTCGCGCCGGTGAAGCCGACGAACGCGTCGGCCGCGCCGACGAGGGCGAGGATGTCGACGGCGGTCGTCGTGGTGAAGGTCTGCGCGCCGGCCGACAGCGTCTGCGTGAGCGTCGACCCGTCGTAGGTCAGTTCGACGTGGATGGCCTGCCCGAGCAGTTGGAGGGGGCCGGTCGACTGGTAAGCCGTGCCGCCGACGTTCTGGGCGGTCAGGCCGTTCGCGTTGACGGCGATCCCGCGCGCGCCCGCCAAGGCGTTGAGCAGATTGATCTGGAACGCGACGCTGTTGGCGATCCCGCCGTACCCGAGGCCGCCCCCCGCCGACCCCAGCGCGGCCGCGCCGGCGGCGGAGTTCTGGATCGTGAAGGTGACGCCGTCGGCGGCCCCGACGCCCGCGGCAGCGGTGTAGTCGAACGCCACGGCGAACCGCGTGACGTCCAGCTTGGCCGTGGCAAAGGCGCTCGACGCCTGCGCGAGCGCACCGCTGGCCAGTTGCACCGAGTTGCCGGAAAAGACGGCCGCCCCGTTGCTGGCGAACCCCGCGCCGCCGTCGAAGCCGACGATCGTGGAGCCTTGAGCCGGTGACGCGAAGAGCGCCAAACCGGCCAGTCCGAACACCGCCCCGAAGAGAGCGCGTCGCATGTTTCTCCCGTCCCAAAGTGCCCGCCGCCCGGCCCTCCAAGACCCGGCGGCGCAATCCACCCGATTACCCACGGCGTTTCACGCTAACGTAAGTTATGTTACGCGTCAAGAATTGGTTATCGGACGAACATGAGCTCGGTTTCGCGCGGACGCGTCCCTTCTGTCATTCGGAGGTACTCCGAAGAATCTGGCCGGCGCTTCGGGGCCCGTTCGAGTTGGCGGTTCGTCCTCGGATGCCGATCGTCAGAATCGAGTGGGCCTCGTCGTTCGCGGCTAGATCCCTCGTTCCTCGGGATGACAGGGGGGACGGGCCTTTAGTGATCAAACCGGCTCGTCCGTCCGAATTTGACTTTCCCGCGCCCCCCTTCGACATTCGCGCCCGCGTGCCGCGCGTGATCGTCCCCATCCTCGCCACGATCGCCTGCCTCGGGGTGGCGGTGTTGGGCTTGGCGCTGCTGCCGGCCAAGACGACCGAAACGGTCGACACACCCGCCGGGCCGGTCAACCGCGAACGCGCGTTCACGTACACCGAGAAGGTCGGGCTGATCGGGCGGACGGTGTACGAGCGGGTGGTGCTGCCGCGGCGGCCGGGGGCGGACGACGGGTACCCACACTGGGCCGAGACGCTTCGGCGCGCGACGCCGCTGTTGCTGGCGGGGTTGGCGGTCACGCTGGCGTTCCGGGCGGGCGTGCTGAACATCGGGGCGCAGGGGCAGTACGTGGCCGGCGCGATCGCGGGGACGGCGGTCGCGCTCCACCTGCGCGGGCCGGCGTGGGTCGCGATCCCGGTGCACCTGCTGGCGGCGATGGGGGCGGGGGCGCTGTGCGCGGCGATCGCGGCCGTGCTCGAGCGGTGGCGGCGCGTGCCGGTCGTGCTGTCGACGATCTTGCTCAACTTCGTGGCGATCGAGCTGCTGCTCTATTTGCTGCGCGGGCCGATGCGGTCGTTCGACGAGGCTGGGGTGCCACGGGACCCGCAGTCGGACGAGTTGTTGTGGGCGGCTCGACTGCCGCCGGCCGGCATCGCCGCGACGGTCTCGGGAGACCTCGGTTCGATCCCGATGCCGCCGGTCTTCCCGGGCTCCAATCTGGACGCGGTGGCTTCGGGGGTGGTCGCTTCGGCCGTCGACCTTCGGCCGGCCGTCGCTCCGACCGAGCCGCCGGCCGTCCCGAGTTTCCCGGGATGGGACGGGAACGCGCTCCCATGGCTTTGGCAGATCGCGACCCGCCTGTACCCCGCGATCTGGATCGCGCTGGTCGCGGCGGGGGCGCTGGCGTTCCTCCTGCGGCGGACGACGTTCGGGTTCCGCGTGCGGGTCGTCGGCGACAATCCGGAGGCGGCGCGGTTCGCGGGGATCGGCGTGGCGGGCGTGGCGACGGCGACGCTGGCGCTGTCCGGCGCGCTGGCGGGCCTGGCGGGGACGGTCGGCGTCGCGGGCGTCGCGCCGTACGTGCTGTACCCGGACCGGGCGACCGACGGCGTCGGGTTCACGGCGATCGCCGCGGCGCTGCTCGGCCGGCTCACGCCGCTGGGCACCGTGTGCGCCGCCCTGTTCCTGTCGGCGCTGTCGACGGCGTTCAAGGCGCTGGAGCGGTCGGACCTGCAGATCCCCTCGTCGGCGGCGCAGGCGCTCCAAGGGGCGCTGATCCTGGCGATCCTGGTGGCGACGAGCCCGCGGTTGATCGGTCGGCTGCTGCTGCGGCGGCGCGGGGGGTGATGGGGGTCGCGTCGACCCTAGCGTTCGAGCAACGTTCGACGCCGGCGGCGCGAGCCCGGAGAGTCCCACCCGGTTCAAAACTCGCCCCGCGGTTATAAAGCCGATTTCGCTCCCACGGGCCGGGCCCGTCCCGTACAATTCGGCCATGACGTCGAGACGCTATCCGCCGCCGGTCTGCTCGTGGGGGATGCTCGTCCTCGCGCTGTGCGCGTCCGTTTCGGGTGCCGCCGCAGCCGCGCCGTCGACCCCGCCCGCGGGCTCGACGCCGGTTGCGGTCGTCGAGCTCAAGGGGACGATCGACGACTACTCGTACGAGCAGTTCGTCAAGCGGTTCGAGAAGGCCCGGGCGTCGGGGGCCAAGGTGATCGTCGTTAATCTGAACACGTACGGCGGGCTCGTGACCGCCGGCTTGGATACGTCGCGGTTCCTCAAGTCGCAGACGGACGTACGGACGGTGGCGTTCGTGGGCGACAAGGCGATTTCGGCCGGGGCGATGATCGCGCTGGCGTGCGACGAAATCGTGATGGCGCCGTACGCGCTGCTCGGCGACTGCGCGCCGATCTTGTCGGGCGGGGAAACGCTCGGCGGGACGGAGCGGGAGAAGGTGGAGACGCCGATCCGCGCCGACTTTACGGCGTCGGCGCTCCGCAACGGGTACGACCCGCTGCTCGCGACGTCGATGGTCACGCTCGGGCTGACCGTCCACTGGGTCGAAGACGCGACGATGACGAAGCGCCGGTTCGTCGACCAGGCGGAGTTCGACCGGTTGAGCAAGGACGGCTGGACGCACGTCGTCGAGCCGGGCGTGGGAAACCCGGTCGACGGGCCGAACACGCTGCTGACCGTAGACGGCAGGACGGCCGTCAAGCTCGGGCTGGCGAAGGCCGAATTTGCGACGCTCGACGCGCTGGTCGCGGCGCGGAACTACCAGGTCGTGGCCAACCTGACGCCGACGTGGGGCGACGCGGCCGTGTCGATCCTCGGGTCGCCGGCGGCGCGGAGCCTGTTGATCGTGCTGCTGTTCCTGGCGCTGTACACGGCGATGCACACGCCGGGGCACGGGTTGCCGGAGGCGGTCGCGCTGATCGCGCTGGGCCTGCTGGTCGGCATCCCGCTGCTCAACGGGTACGCGCAGTGGTGGGAGGTCGGGCTGATCGTCGCGGGCATCGTGCTGCTGGCGGTCGAGATGTTCGTGCTGCCGGGGTTCGGCGTGGCGGGGATCGCGGGCATCGTCGCGCTGCTGGTCGGACTGGTGTTGACGTTCGTCGGCGGCGACGCGCCGGGCGGGGTGGGCAAGAGCGTAAACTGGTGGGCGGGGCTGCAGACCGGGCTGGTGTCGGTCGTGTCGGCGATGGGCCTGACGATCGTCGGGGCGTTCTTCCTGAGCCGGTACCTGCCGAAGGTGCCGCTGTTCGGGCGGCTGGTGCTGACCAACGTCGCGGGGGACGTGGAGCGCACGGGCCCCCTGCCGGGTGCGCCGGCGGTCGACCACGGCCCGTTCTGGCCGGCGGTCGGGGCGTTCGGCGACGCGGTCTCGGAACTGCGGCCGGGCGGGTCGGTCGCGTTCTACGACCCGACGATCGCCGACGTGCGGGTGATGTCGGTTATCTCGGCGACCGGGTATGTTGCCCGGGGGACGAAGATCACGGTGCTGGACAACAAGGACAATCGGATCCTCGTGCGCCCCCAGGAGGGGTGAGCGCGCGGGCGCGCCGGTGGACCATCGGGGTCGTTTTCGCATTCGATTCCGCTCGCTGAAGCGAGCCCTAC
>DASPKW010000361.1:0-17633 GCA_035627895.1 Tepidisphaeraceae bacterium
AGGGGGTGGCGGCGGTGGCGGCGGTGGCGGTGGCGGCCTGTTCGGTGGCGGCGGCGGTCAGGCGGAAAAGGAAAAGACCCAGACGCTCCAGGAGCGCATGGACGCCCTGGTCAAGCTGATCCAGGAGACGGTCGACCCCACCTCCTGGCGCGACGCCGGCGGATCCGTCGGCGCCGTCCGCGCCCTCAACGGCCAGCTCATCGTCACCCAGACCCCAGAGAACCAGCGCCAGCTCGTCAACCTCCTCGAGCAGCTCCGCGAGACCCGGGCCATCCAGATCACCATCGAGGCCCGCTTCCTCTCCGTCTCCAAGAGCTTCCTCGAAGACGTCGGCCTCGACCTCGACTTCGTCTTCAACCCCCGCAACCCCAACAACTTCTCCCAGATCAACGTCTTCCAGAACTCGATCGGCTTCACCCAGTTCCCGTCCACCGGGATCCCCGGGTCGGCCGGGCAGGAAATCAAGGCCGGTAGCCTCCAGTCCCTCAGCCTCGGCGGAACGTACCTGGACAACTTCCAGGTCAACTTCCTCCTCAACGCCACCCAGGCCTCGCAGACCACCACGACCCTGACCGCCCCGCGCATCACCCTCTTCAACGGGCAGCGCGCCTACGTCCTGGTCGCCACCCAGCGGGCCTACGTCTCCAACCTCAGCGCCGTCGTCGGCAACAACTCGTCGAACTTCGAGCCCGAAGTCGAGATCGTCGAGTCCGGCGTCATGCTCGACGTCCAGGCCACCGTCTCGGCCGACCGCAAGTACGTCACCATGACCCTCCGCCCGCAGCTCGCACAGCTGCTCAACCTGTTCCAGTTCGCCTTCCAGTCCGGCAGCTCCGCCCCCGCGGGCGGCGGCGGCGGCGGTGGCGCCCCGATCGTCATCGGCGGCAACGGCAACCAGGGCGTCGGCACCGGCATCATCCAGCAGCCCGAGCTCCAGTTGACCGAGGTCCGCACGACCGTCTCGGTGCCGGACGGCGGCACCCTCCTCCTCGGCGGCCAGACCCTGGCGGCCGAAGTCGAGCGCGAGGCCGGCGTCCCCGTCCTCTCCAAGATCCCCTTCCTCAAGCGCCTGTTCACCAACCGCTCGCTCGCCAAGGACGAGGCCGTCCTCCTGATCATGGTCCGCCCGACCATCATCATCCAGCGCGAGCAGGAACAGCGCCAGTTCCCGCTCCTCTCGAGCAAGGTCGCCGGCTAATCCCCGCGCGACGATCCCGCACGCAATCCCAAACCCCCGGACGGCAGCCGTCCGGGGGTTTTCGTTTGTCCGCGACATACCGCTCGCGGCTTAGCGACTTTAATCGACGCCCGTAGCTCAACATTTCGATGTTGAGAACCGGCGTTCGATCACCAAAGCCCGTTCCTTATCGCCGAGCACACGGGCGCGACGTCTATTCTTCTCAACGCCCGCCCACCCGCCCATCTCGCAATGGTCCCCCGCCCCCTCACCCCCGTAATTAGCGGTCGCACCGAAGGTGCACGTGAGCGCCAAATGCCCGCCGGCGCGGTTCCCCTCATCTCGTTCTCCCAGTGACGATGGGTTTTGGTACGATCGCATCGCCCCCTGTCGTCCGCCTCCACGCCGACTCCTGCGGAGTCGGATTCGCACCGCAGGTGCGAGCCTCCCCGCGACCCGCGCTGCGCGCATCCGAACGTCTCAACCGCCCCCCGTGCGCGGACCCGCGCCTCATATAGCCCGCCACTCGTGGCGGGAAACCGTTCGAGCGCGCAGCGCCAGCCCGTCCCTCCCCGCACCTTCCCGCCACAAGTGGCGAGCTATATGAGACGGGCTTGCGAGCGGCAAAGCGTCCGTAAACAATCGCGCGCCGGTCGCGCCCGCGGTGGGATTCCGACTTCGCACTAATCGCCGTGGCTCGGCGTCCCGCGCGGCACGACCTCGCCGGGATTGGCCCCCGCGGATATAACGGCCGCGGCGCCCCCGCCGGGGCGGCGATGATGGGTTGTTATGCGACAGGAGACGCCCGCCGAACGCGCTGTCCGCGAAGTCTTTCGCCCAGGGGATAGCGACCGCCGACGTCAGGCTCAGTCAGGATGGACGGATGCTGGACGTCCGACCCAATGACGGCCGCATCCTGCCCGTCGCATGACCCGACGTGCAACGGCAACTGTTGGAGGGACTGATGCAGCCCGGTCAGCCGCACAACATGGCCATCGCGGAAGTTGAACACAACGGCGCGATCGGCCAGATCAAGGCGAGCGCCGCGAGCGCCGACGACGATGCGATCCGATTCATCGTCGACCTGATGAAGCAGGAGGGAATCAGCGGCGACAGGGTCGTGCGCCTGTATTCCGAACGACAGCCGTCGCCCGAGTGGTGCGAATACTTCGCGACGCATTGGCCCAACGCTGCCGTGACGTGGTCGTTCTGTCCCGGGGAAGACGCGAGGATGGAGGCCGTGGTCGGAAAGCTCCTGGCCAAGCGTGACAAGCCTTGGTGGAAGTTCTGGTAGTCCTGGCCGCGCGGCGGTTCCCGTTCGTCGCCCAACACGAGCACCCGTGCACGCACCCCTCCAACTCTCCACCCCCCGCCTCCACCTCCGCCGCCTCCGCCCAACCGACGCCACGGCCATCTCCGCCTACCGGTCGTTGCCCGCCGTCATCCGGTTCCAATCCTGGACGTCTTACACCCCCGCCGACGCCGCCCGGCTGATCGCCGAACAGGAGCGCCTCACCCCGGACACGCCCGGCACCTGGCTCCAACTCGCGCTGACCACGACCGAAAACGGCACGATCATCGGCGACTGTGGCATCCACTTCCTCACCGGCGACCCGCGCCAGGTCGAGCTCGGTATCACCCTGTCCCCCGCCTACCACGGCCGCGGCCTCGCGACCGAGGCCCTCGCCGGCGTGCTGCAATACGTCTTCGACGCGCTCGGCAAGCACCGCGCCCGGGCCGTCACCGACGCCGACAACCTCCCCGCCGCCAACCTGTTCCGCCGGCTCGGCTTCCGCCAGGAGGCCCACTTCGTCGAACACGTCTGGTACAAGGGCGCGTGGGGCAGCGAGCTCGTATTCGCCCTGCTCCGGCGGGAGTGGCGGGCGGCGGCCGGCCTTTGCCTTGGATTGGTCAAGTGAAGCGAAAACGTCAATCGACGCGTGTCCGGCTGGATTCGCCAAAGGCGCCGATCTTCGCAATCAAGATCGCCCTGTTCGTTCCCTTCTTCGTCATGATCTCCCTCTTGACGTGGGTCGCCGTGCGCACGCGGGCGGGCGACCCGACTCTGGACTCATCGCCAATCAGGCCGATCTGCCTCGCCCTGTTCGGCTGGCTCTTCGCGGCCGCCTCCGCGGTGGGGCTTCGGTACGGGATCATCGCGCCCGGATACGAGCCGGGCTCCTTCGCGTACCGGGCGGCCGTGGGCCTGATCTGGCTGACGGGCGGCATTGGCGTCACGTTGCTGACGGTAGGAATCGTGCTCCTCGTTCGCGTTACGACGGGGAGCGGGTGAGTGAGCGCCGGAGTTTGAGGAGCAGATAAGGGACAGGTTTCCGATCCCGCCCTGCCGCGCGAGCATCTCGCCGCCGCCGCAGCCCGCATAACGCAACCGTGCGAGCGGTGTACTCCCAGTCATGTCGTTCCCGTCACTCGAGCGCGCCGCCGACGAGTGCTTCACGCGATCGGCGTCGATAGCGAAGACGCGCGAGCAACACGAGGCGGCCATCCAGGTCTGGAACCGATTGCTCGACGACGCGATCGCCAACGCGATTCGGGCGAAGGATCAATACGTCGAGGAGAAGCGGTACGAGCAGGCCTGCGTCGCGCGGGACATGGCCGGCTACTTCAACGCGATGAAGGCCACGAACGACGCGCCGTTTCAGCCGCCGACTTAACCAGACGCGCATCGACAGCCCGCCCCCGAAGTCCCCACCCCGACGCGCTACCCTTTCTCACCCCCAATTCGGAAAAATCTCCCGCGAATCCGACCCCGCCCGCCCGTTTTCGTGCGCGCCGCCCACCACGCCCGCGTGACACCCCCCGTATAGGTGAAGTCGCGCGCTCTTTGACATCCCGCTCACGCCTCTCGACCGCCGGGTACAAAACGAACCCACCCGGTACCGAAAAGTCCCGAAAGTGCCCGGTTTTGCCCGCTTTTGCCCGGTTTTCACGATTCCATCTCCGGGCTAACCCCCCGCCTCAGCTACACTTAGACTTTCATCCCACCTCCAAGCGTGAAAAAATTCTCCCCTTTGCGCTCTTCGCGTCTGCGGCCGCATTTCGAACCCCAAACACCTTCCCCGCCGCCCTTGCAAAGCCGACCGCCTTTCCCTACACTGCTCGGCTCTTCACTTTTAACGATTACGAGGAAGTGTCATGCCCCGCGTCTGCTATTTCACCGGCAAGAAGACCCAGTTCGGTCGCAAGAAGACCACCCGCGGTAAGGCCAAGTATCTCGGCGGGGTCGGCACCAAGATCACCGGGCTGTCGAACCGCAAGTTCATGCCCAACATCCAGACCGTCCGCGCCGTCGTCGACGGCGTGACCAAGCGCATCAAGGTCAGCGCCAAGGCCATCAAGATGGGCCTCGTCGTCAAGCCCCCGAAGCGTCGCTGGAAAAAGCCCGAGGCCGCCGAAGCCAAGTCGGCCTGAGCCGGCTTCCCGAAACAGCAATCCGACGCGCCCGGTCACCCGCAAGGTTCGACCGGGCGTTTCCTTGCGCGCCACCGCCGGAATCACGCCGCCGGCGCGACCAGCACGGCCATCCGGCCCGTCGCCGGCCCGTCCCGGCGGTGAGAAAAGAACTCGCCCGCGTTCGCGAACGTGCAAAGGTCCGCCGAGTCCGCACGGTCGTCGCCGATCCCAAGGGTGCCGAGTTGGAGGCGGACGGCGCGCACGAGGTCGACGTGGGGCTTACCCGCCGAACCCCTGGGCCACGCGATCGGCGCGGCGGCCCCGAACGCGCGCTCGAACTCCGCGGCGACCACCGGCCCGACCTCGAAGTGCGGGGCCGAAATGCACGGCCCCACCGCCGCCAGCAGCGGGGCCTCGGGTGCGCCCGCTAGATCGCGCAGGCGCGCGGCGGCCGCGCCGATCACGCCCGCGATCACCCCGCGCCACCCGGCGTGCACGGCGGCGACCGCCCGCCCGTCGGCGGTCGCCAGCAGGATCGGTACGCAGTCGGCGTACTTGACCGACAGCATCCGGGCTGGGTCGGCGGTCACCAGCGCGTCGGCGTTCACTCCGCTCGTGAACGCCGCCGCGGGTGCGACGTGGCACACGTCCGCCCCGTGCACCTGCGAGACCCAGCACCGCTCCCGGCCGACCAGCCCGCCGCCCGCGGCGACGGCGAGCCGGCGGTAGTTCTCGTCGAGGTTCGCCTGCGTGTCCTTGAGATCGGTGCCGCCGGCGATGCCGAGGTTGAGCGAGTCGAACGGCGCCGGCGACACGCCGCCCACCCGCGTCGAGAACGCGTGCGGCACACCGGCCCGCTCGAGCAGGGGAGAGGCGTAGAACGTAACGCCGTTGTCGGCCGTCCGGCGGGTCAGGGGCATGGTGGGGGCGAGTGTAGCGAGTGAGCGATGAGACGCGAGAAGGGAGCGAGTCGCGAGTAGGGAACGTCCGAAACGCGCCGGGGCAGAGTGTGCGGGCGTCGCCCGAGATGCCGCCCCGGATGGGTCATCGCGCGGGTTGTATTTTCCCGGGCGCTTCATACGCTCTGCGGGCTATGGCGGAACAGGCCCCCACCGGTGCGACCAGGCTGGCGATCGACGACGTGCGGCACGTGGCGAAGTTGTCGCGCCTGGCGCTGGACGAGGCGCGACTCGCGTATTTGGCCCCGCAGCTCGAGGCGATCCTCGGGTACGTGGCCAAGATCGGCGAGGTCGACGTGACCGGCGTCGAGCCGATGGCCCACGCGACGCCGATCAGCAACGTGTTGCGCGAGGACGTGGTGACCCCGAGTTTGCCGATCGAAAAGACGCTGCAGAACGCGCCGGAGCGGGACGGGGCGTTCTTCGCGGTGCCCAAGGTCATCGGCGGAGACGAGGATTCGGCGGGGTGATGCGGACGGATCACAAGGGAGCCCAGCGACTTGTCGCGGGACGAAGTTCGAGACGCGTGGTACGCGGAGAGCCGCGGACGCGACGACGTGAACCAAGACGGATCGGATCTGGTAAATGCTGCGTTACGACACATTGATCGCCGCGCGCGATGCGGTTCGCGCGAAACAGATCTCCTCCGTCGAGCTGGTGCGCCAAGCCTTGGACCGCATCGAATCCGCCGACGACCGCATCAACGCGTTCAACGAGGTCGCGACCGGGCGGGCGATGGAAATCGCGCGGAAGGTGGACGCGGGCGAAATCACCGGCGAGCTGGCCGGCGTGCCGATCGCGCTCAAGGACAATTTGTGCACGGCGTGGGGGTCGACGACGTGTTCGTCGAAGATGCTCGAGAACTTCCGGGCGCCGTACGACGCGACGGTCGTGAAAAAACTCGAGGCGGCCGGCGCGGTGATCGTCGGCAAGACGAACCTCGACGAGTTCGCGATGGGCTCGTCGACCGAGAACAGCGCGTTCGGGCCGAGCCGGAACCCGTGGGACGAGAGCCGCGTGCCGGGCGGGTCGTCGGGCGGGAGCGCGGCGGCGCTGGCGGCGGGGATGTGCGTGGCGAGCGTCGGGTCGGACACGGGCGGGTCGATCCGCCAGCCGGCGGCGCTGTGCGGGCTGGTGGGCGTGAAGCCGACGTACGGGCGCGTCAGCCGATTCGGGCTGGTCGCGTTCGCGTCGTCGCTGGACCAGGTCGGGCCGTTCGGGTGGACGGTGGCCGACGCGGCGCTGATGCTCAAGGTGATCAGCGGGCACGACCCGAAGGACTCGACGAGCGTGGCGACGGCGGTGCCGGATTATCTGGCGAATCTGGAAGAGCCAATCAGAGGCCTGCGGCTTGGCGTCGTGCGCGAATTCGACCACGCGGCGGGCATCGACCCGCAGGTGAAGGCGGCCACGGACGCGGCGATCGCGAAGTACCGCGAGATGGGGGCCGAGATTGTCGACGTGTCGCTCCCGACGACGGACTACGGGATCGCGGCGTACTACATCATCGCGCCGTGCGAGGCGTCATCGAACCTGGCGCGGTACGACGGCGTGCATTACGGGCATCGGACGAAAGAGCCGGTGACCGACATCGTCGAGCTGTTTTCGAAGAGCCGGGCCGAGGGGTTCGGCGAAGAGGTGCAGCGGCGGATCATGATCGGGACGTACGCGCTGTCGAGCGGGTACTACGACGCGTACTACAACCGCGCGCTCAAGGTCCGCCGGCGGATCAAGGAAGACTTCGACCGCGCCTTCGAAAAGTGCGACGCGATCGTCTGCCCGACCAGCCCGATCCCGGCGTTCCCCGTCGGCGAGAAGAGCGGCGACCCGATGCAGATGTACCTGTGCGACGTGTTCACGGTCACGTGCAACATCGCGGGCATCGCGGGGATCTCGCTGCCGTGCGGGTTCACGGCGGGCGCGAAGCCGCTGCCGATCGGGCTGCAGCTGCTCGGGCCGCACTTTTCGGAGGAGAAGCTGCTGCGTATTGCGCGGATGTACGAGGGGGCGACGGCGTGGCACACGCGGCGGCCTTCGTAGGCGGATGAGCCGCGGAGCGGCGCAAGATTAAAGCCCACGGCGCAAGCCGTGGGTAGCACGTGCGACGAACGCGAGAGTCCCGGAGGGACGAAAGACGGGTTCGCGGAGCGATTCGGCATTTCGATCCGTCTTACGCCCCTCCGGGGCTGACAACGAAAGAGGGGGAGGGCGCGGCACCCGTCACAACCCACGGCTTGCGCCGTGGGCACTAGGCTTACGCCGCTCCGCGGCTGCAGACGAAATGAGAAGGGCCGGACTGTGATCGATCACAGTCCGGCCCTCGTTCAAATCACTCCCGACACGCGACCGACCTCACACCGTCGTCCAGCGCAGCTGTCGGCCGCCTTGGCCGTCGGGGGCGGTGTAGTAGACGCGGTCGCCGATGACGGCGAAGCCGGCGCCGGCGAAGTCGCCCGGGTACTGGTCGCCGTTGGGGTCGAACGTCGGGCCGACGTAGTCGACCAGGACCGTGCCCTCGCGCGTGCCGTCGGAGATCCACAGATTGCCGTTGTCGTGGAAGACGAACTGCCCGTCGACCTCCGCCGCGAACGCGGGCGGCACGGACAACACGTTGAACGCCAGCGGGTTGTCGAGCGAGCGGATGCGGACCGTCCCCTCGACCGTCCCGTCGCTCCGCCAGAGGGCGGCCGACCCGGGCGTGCTGGAGATGTTCCCGCCGACGAACTCGCCGGTGACGAAGTAGACCTCGTCGCCGACCGCGGCCATCGAAAGGATTGCGTCGGTGCCGAACGGCGCGTCGGCGGGCGAGAAGACGGGGTACGTTCCCTCGGCCGTCCCGTCGCTGACCCACAGCGCGCTTTGGAACTGCTCGGCGCCGGACGGCGCGTTGAAGAACAGGCGGTCGCCGAGGGCGGTCAGGTCGGACACGCGGCTGATGAACGGCGGGCCGGACGGCAGTTCGGTGACCAGCGTCGCTTCGGTGGCGCCCGGCGCGACGGTCGACAACTGGTTGAAGAACGGGAACCCGGGCGTCCCGGCGACGAACAGCGTGTCGCCGACCGCGCGTAGGCCGGTGACGACGCCGGCGTTGGCGATCGCGAAGGTGCCGGCCTCGGTGCCGTCGGAGCGCCAGAGCGACCGCTGGCCGAACTCGTTGGGGCCGGTGAAGTAGAGGACGTCGCCGACCGTTTCGAGGAGCGGCGCGAGGTCGATCTCGCCGTCGCTCGGGTCGACCGGCGTGTCGCCGATTTGCGCGGTGCCCGCGGACGTGCCGTCGGTCCGCCAGAGGCGGTTGCCGGCGCTGAACAGAACGGTGCCGTTCGGCAGCGTCGCCAGCGTTGTGATGCCGGGGTCGAAGCCGAATGGCGGGAGCAGGTCGACGATTGCGGTCGTGCCAGCGGTCGTGCCGTCGCTCCGCCAGAGTTCGGAGCCGCTGACGAACAAAAGCGAGCCGTCGCCGGGGGCGATCAGGTCGCGTACCGGTCCGTCGTACAGCAGCGTGGTGGAGTTGCCATCGGTCTTCCAGAGTTGCTGGCCGTCCTCGCCGGCCGAGTAGGGCGTCGCGGACAGGACGAAGTACAAATCGTCGCCGACCGGCGTAAGGAAGTCGGGGTGGGCGGGCTGCTCGATCAGGACGTCCCCCTCATACCCGACGGGGACGGTCGTGGGCACGTCCACCGTGTGGACGTCGGCGGCCTGGCCCGGGGGCAGCACGCGGGTCTGATTTGAGACGCCGGCGGCGGACGGGCCGTCGTCGTTAATGGCGGTCACGCGGTAGCGGAACTTGTCGCCCGGGTTGGCGCCGGCGGGGACGTCGACGTACAGGAGGGTGTCGGCCGGGAGCTGGGCGATGGCGACGAACGGGCCGTTCTTGTTGGCGCGTTCGACGACGAACCCGGTCTCGTCGGTCGCGTTGTCGCGCCACTCGACGTCGATGCGGTCGGTGGAGACGCCGACGGCGGTGACGTCGGTGGGCGCGGCGGGGATGGAGAACAGCGTCCGGCTCTCGAGCGCGTCGATGGCGGCGGCGAGGAGCGGGCGCGAAGCGCGGTTGGGGCGCGGCGGCATGGCGGAATCCGTTCCACCCGCGGGCGTTCCCGGCGCCCGGCGGCATGTTGTGACTTGTTGTATTCGGGGGTACCGGGCTCCCCCCCGTGGTGTGATTCGGCCGACCCGCCTTTCCCTCGGGCGGTTTGGTAATGACCGGCCGGACTCGTCGCCGACGGTTCCTGAAAAACGCGCGGCGACGACGAGGGAGACTCTAACGATGAGCTTGATCGGGCGTCAAAAGAAAAATCGGGTGTGTGAGGAAGCGTTCGGTGCGAAGGGAAGACCGGCGCAAGTCGCGCGAATCGGTGGGCAGTGCCCACCCTACTTGAATGACTTCGTTTCGATCGCGCCACCTTTGGTGATCGTGAGTGTGATCGCGCCGGTCGTGTGCGTGCGGTGGAAGGGGATCTGGCGCTCGGCGACGAGCGCGTCGAACGTTCGCTGTTTGCCGGTGAGCGTGTTGTCGTTGGAGGCGAGGATCAGGGTGGGTCGGACGGCGTCGAGGAGGGCGGCGGTGGCGGCGGGCTCGGCGCTGCCGTGGTGGGGGGCGACAAGGACGTCGGCGCGGAGGGCGGCGGGGTCGCGCTGGAGCAGGGCGGTGATGGCGGGGGATTGGACGTCGCCGGTGAAGAGGATCGATTTGCCGCGACAGGTGAGCTTGAGGACTTGGGAGGTATTGTTGGGGTCGGCGAGTGAGTTGCGCGCGGACGCGCCCAGGGGCGAGTCAGCGGAGAGGTCGGGCGGGGGCCAGAGCACTTCGATGGTCGTCAGGTCGTCGAGCGCGATGCGCTGACCCGCGGACAGCGCTTCGGTGCGGACGCGGCGGACTTCGAGGGCGCTCAGGGCGAAGCGGGCGGCGGGGTTTCGCTTGGCGTGGGTGTGGAACTGCGGGGTCAGGAGGGCGCGGGAGACGCCGGGGCTATCGGCGAGTTGGGGGACGGCGGAGAAGTGGTCGAGGTTGGCGTGGCTGATCATCGCGGCGTCGATCTTGGTCAGGCCGCGGTGGCGGAGGAACGGGCGGAGGATTCGGCGGTGGACGTCGGCGACGGTCGACGAGCCGGCGTCGACCAGCAGCGTTTGGCCCTCGGGGAGCTCGACGACGCAACACTGGCCCGCGCCGACGGAGAGGAGCGTGAGGCGCAGCTCGGGCCCGTGGCGCGGGGCGAAGCCCAGGAGGAGCGGGAGGAGCAGGACCAGCAGGCCGGCCGCGACGGCACCGCTCTTAAAGGCCCGGCGGAGGGCCGGGTGCGCGGTGGGGATCAGCGGGAGCGCGAGCAGCGCGTAGAAGATCAGGACGACGAGGATGGGCAGCGCGGGCAGGGCGACGTCGCTCCCCGGCCACGTGGCCATCCAGTCGACGAACGAGCGCATCGCGGCGACGGGCCAGGCGGCGGCGGCGGCCCACGCGGGGGCGAACCACGGCAGGAGTAGCGTGAGCACGACCTTGAGCAGGCCGGCGATCATGGCGGTGAAGACGATCGGCGCCAGGAGGATGCTGGCGGGGATGGCCCACGGGTTGAGCTGGTCGAAGTGGCCGATGATGAGCGGCGCGGAGACGAGCCAGGCGACGACGGCGGCGGCGAGGACCTTCGCGCCCTCGGCGCGGAGCCAGCGGCGGACCTTGCCGGCGGGGGACGGCTGGATGCCGAACGACATCAGGACGCGGTCGTCTTCGGTGACGCGGTTCATCGAGCCGGCGAACGGGCCGGCGAGGATCATCAGGCCCAGGACGGTGCCGAAGGAAAGCTGGAAGCCGGGGTTGTAGAGGTCGAGCGGGTTTGCGATCAAAAGCGTGATGAGTGTGAACGCGAGGAGCTGGACGCCGTCGACGCTGCGGCGGAGGAGCATGGCGAGGCCGAATGTTTCGCACAGGACGATCGAGCGGAGGACGGGCGGCGAGGGGAGCGCGACCAGTCCGTAGAGGAGGACGAACGCCATCATGACGACGGCGGAGCGGCGCGGGGTGACGCGGGCGAGTCGGCAGAGGAGGTAGACGAATCCGCCGAGGACGGCGACGTGCAAGCCGGAGATCGAGAGGTGGTGGCTGGTGCCGGTGCGCTGGAAGTCGTCCTGGACGTCGCGGAGTTGGGGGTCGGGGTCGCCGACGAGCAGGGCGCGGAGCAGGGCGTGGTCGAGCGCGCGGTCTTGGCCGAAGCCCTTGTCGAGCAGGTTGCGGGCGGATTGGCGGAGGTCGTGCAGGGGCGACCAGCCGGGCGGGGCGACAATGCGGATGGATTGGGGGCGTTCGACGGAAAGGGAGGCGAGCACGCGCTGGCCGCGGTAGTAGGTGGCCCAGTCGAACTCGCCGGGGTTGGCGGGGTGGGCGGGGCGCGACAGGCGGCCGAGCGCGGTGATCGTCTGGTCGTAGGCGAGGCGCGAATCGACCTGGCCCAGGTGGAGGAGGACGCGGCCGGAGGCGGGTTGCCAGCCGGCGGCGGTGCGGATGCGAGTGACGACGCCGGCGGTGATCTGGCGGTCCGGGGCGTAGCGGGCGAAGGGGCCGGGCGTCCCGGCGAGCGTGCGCGGGGGCTGGTCGATGCGGAGCTCGACCTCGGCGAGCTTGGGGTCGTCTGTAGTGAAGTTGGCGATGTGGTCGTGGGAGAAGTGGAAGCGCTGGAGCTGGGCGGCGGCGACGCCCAGGGAGAGGATCGCGAGTGCGAGGGCGGCGGTGGAGAGGACGGGGATGCGCGCGAGGAAGAGCGCGATTAGCAGCGCGATTGCGGCGAGCGTCAGATACGCCAGGGGAGCGGAGGGCAGGATTGGATGGAGGAGGATGCCGGCGATCAGGCAGAGCGCGGCCGAGACCAGCGGACGGCGCGCGAGCGGCGAAACGGATGGCGGCGGGGCCATGGCCGCCGGAGGTTAGCAAGGCGATCGTGGCAGTAGCAAAGAAATCCGATGGCGGGGACACGCGCCAACGGCGGACGAGTCACCTAACAATTCCCTTCGAGCGAGACCCCAAGAGCGACGCGACCGGCGCCTGCCGGCGGCGGCTATTATGGCGTCTGCAGTGTGACACAGGTTGGATGCGCGAAACCTTACGTATCTTCAGTGCGCAAATCTCCTTGAGGGGCGGTCGGGGATTGGTGTAACATTGGGAGCCATCGGCGTTGCCGGGCCCGGCGTGGAATCGGTGAGGCGGCGATTCGCGCGGTTCGGTCGACGCGCGTCGCGCGGCACCGAACCCCACCCGTTCAGTCAGCGGAGCAGTTCAAACAGAGGCGTTCGAGCTCGTCCCCGGCCCGATTCTGCAAAGGTTCGCACACGCCCGTTTCCCCCCACCTTTTGAACCCGACACCTTATGGCCAAAGCACAGAAGAAGCTCGGCGAGATCTTGATGGAGTGGGGGTTTGTCCAGCCGAAGGAGGTCGAGAAGGCGCTGGCGCACGCCAAGACCAAGGGGATGCGGATCGGGGATGCGCTGCTGGACCTGAAGCTGTGCACGGAGAACCACGTGTACAAGGCACTGGCGCAGCAGCACGGGATGGAGTACATCGACTTGGATAAGAACTCGGTCCCGCCGAACGCGGTCAACCTGATCCCGGACGAGCTGATGCGCAAGTTCCTGATCCTGCCGCTGGGCAAGGACGGGGGGAAGCTGCGGATCGCGATCCACGACCCGCTCGACTTCGAGATGCTCGAGGTGCTGCGGTTCCGGCTGAACACGGACGTGCGGACGGTGCTCGCGCCCAAGGGCCGGATCAAGAGCTACCTCGACGAGCTGTTCAACACGAGCGCGCAAAACACGATCGACAAGACGCTCGATAAGACGATCGACAAGTTCAAGGACTCGCTGGACAAGTCGCTCGACCGCAGCGTGGACAAGTCGATCGACAAGTCGATCGACGTCGACGGGATCGGGGGGGACACGACCAACGACGCGACGCAGGCGCCGATCATCAAGCTGGTGCAGGCGATGATCGCCGAGGCGGTGCGCAACCGGGCGTCGGATATTCACATCGAGCCGATGAAGGACCGGATCCGCGTGCGGTACCGGATCGACGGGGAGTGCGTCGAGCGCGACCGCATCCCGCTCCGCATGAAGGGGCCGTTGATCTCGCGCATCAAGATCATGGCGGGCATCGACATCGCCGAGAAGCGCCTCCCGCAGGACGGGCGCATCAAGATGAACATCGACAAGGTGAACGTGGACTTCCGCGTGAGCACCCTGCCGGCGTACTACGGCGAGAGCTGCGTGCTGCGTATCCTGCGGCCGGACAGCGTCCGGCTGGGCATCCAGAACATGGGGTTCGAGGAAGAGGACTACCGGAAGTTCCAGAAGATCATCAAGCGGCCCAACGGCATCTTCCTGGTGACCGGGCCGACCGGTAGCGGCAAGACGACGACGTTGTACGGCGCGCTCAACGAGTTGAACCGGCCGGACCGCAAGATCATCACGGCCGAGGACCCGGTCGAATACAACTTCACGGGCATCAACCAGTGCCAGGTGAAGGACAACATCGGGCTGACGTTCAGCAAGATCCTCCGGGCGATGCTGCGTCAGGCGCCAAACATCATCCTGGTCGGCGAAATCCGCGATTTGGAAGTGGCGGACGTGGCGATTCAGGCGGCGCTGACGGGCCACCTGGTGTTCAGCACGCTGCACACGAACGACGCGCCGGGCGCGATCACGCGTCTCATTGATATGGGCGTCAAGCCGTTCCTGGTGGCCAGCTCGATCCAGGCGATCATGGCCCAGCGGCTGATCCGGACGCTGTGCGTCAAGTGCAAGGAGCCGGACCACGACCCCGACGAGATGTGGCTGCGGCTGCTGGGGATCAAGAAGGAGGACATCAAGGACAAGCAGCTGTTCAAGCCGCGCGGGTGCGACCACTGCACGGGCACGGGGTTCCGCGGGCGCGTCGGCATCTTCGAGATGATGGAGATGAACAACGAGATCCGCGAGCTCGCGTTCAACCGGACGGCGACCAACCGCATCCGCAAGGCCGCGATCGCGAGCGGGATGAAGTCGCTCCTGGCCGACGGCAAGATCAAGGTGCTCAACGGCGTGACGACGGCGGAAGAGATCGTGAAGGTGGCGCAGGTCGAGGGCATCGTGACTTGAGCGCGGGCCGGTTGTGGTGATGTGACGCCCCGCGGCAGCGTGTCCATTGTCAATTGTCCATTGTCCATCACGGCCGTTTGGCGGATGGCGTAGTGCGGCGATTAACAATGGACAATTGACAATGGACATTGACCCATGGCATCAACGATTCAGATCGACCGTCTGCTCGAAACCGTGGTCCGCCGGGGCGCGTCGGACCTGCACCTGGCCGTCGGCAAGGCGCCGACGATCCGCCTGCACGGCGGGCTGCGCGAGTTGCAGACCAAGGTGCTCGAGGGCGAGGACACGATGTCCCTCATGAAGTCGATCACCCCCGAGCGCATCCAACAGGAGTACGAGGAGACGGGGTCGGGCGACTTCGCGTTCGCGTACGGGGAGGCGGCCCGGTTCCGCGTCGCGATCTTCAAGCAGAAGGGCGTCTGCTCGATGGTCCTGCGGCAGATCCCCAACAAGATCCTCACGTTCGAGCAGGTCGGGCTGCCCAAGATGGCCGAGCAGATCTGCCGCCGCCCGCGCGGCTTGTTCCTGGTGACCGGGCCGACCGGGTCGGGCAAGTCGACGACGCTGGCGGCGATGATCAACTACATCAACGAGCAGTACGACCGGCACATCATCACGATGGAGGACCCGGTCGAGTTCTACCACAAGCACAAGAAGTCGATCGTCGTGCAGCGCGAGGTCGGCGTCGACGTCCCGGACTTCTACGAGGCGATCCGCCGGGCGCTGCGGCAGGACCCGGACGTCATCCTGGTCGGCGAGATGCGCGACACGAAGACGATCGGCGCCGCCGTGACGGCCGCCGAGACGGGCCACCTGGTGTTCGGGACGCTGCACACGAACGGGGCGGCGAGCACGATCAGCCGGATCATCGACGCGTTCCCGACCGACCAGCAGGAGCAGATCCGCGTGCAGCTGGCGAACAACCTGATCGCCGTGCTGAGCCAGACGCTCTGCCCGCGGATCGACCAGGAGGGGCGGCTGGCGGCGTACGAGTTCATGTACGTCACGCCGGGCATCATGAATCTGATCCGCGAGAACAAGGTGTTCCGCATCGACTCGGAAATCCAGACGGGCAAGCGGTTCGGCATGCAACTGCTGGACGACAACCTGTGGGGCCACTTCACGGCGGGCCGGATCAGCGCCGAGGAGGCGATCGACAAGAGCCGCAACCCCGGCTACATGGTCGACCGGATGCAGAAGGCGGGGTACGCGGTGGAGGCGAAGGACGACGCGCTGGCGGCGATCGCGGCGGACGCGGCGTCGGGGGGTACGGCCGCGGCGACCGGGCCGGGGGCGCCCCCGGGCGGGGCGCCGATCGGCACGCCGGGCGCCAAGCCGGCCGGGCCGGCCGGGGCGCAGTCCGAGGCCGAGCGGCAGGCGCAGATCGCGGCCAACCGGGCGCGGATGCAGGCGCAGAATCAGAAGAAGTGAGCGGCCGGTTGGCGCGGGTCCCCGAGGCGGGACGCGGCCGTGGGCTGCCGCCCTCGGCTATGAAGGAAGTTTGAACTAGACGTAACGTCCGGAGAAATACATGTCCCTGACCGACCCGAGCAGCCCGACGCCCGCCGCGCCGGACCCGAACAAGAAGCCGACGCTCCCGACCGCCCCGACCGGCGGGGCGGGATTGCGGCCGGCGGCGACCGGTGGCGCCGGTTTGCGCCCGGCGGCCGCGCCCGGCACGGGCGGCGCCGGTCTGAGGCCCGCGGCCGCGCCAGGGGTCGGTGGCGCCGGATTGAGGCCCGCGGCGGCGCCGGGAGTCGGTGGCGCCGGATTGAGGCCCGCGGCGGCGCCGGCCGCGCCCCCGCAGCGGCCCGGCCTTCGCCCCGCGGCGAACGTGGTCGTCCAGCCCGCCGGTAAGCCGCTCGAGGTCGGCGGGATGGCGCCGCCCCCGGCCAAGCCCGCGGGGATGGGCGGGTCGTCGTCTTCGTCGTCCGCCGCCGCGGCGCCGCCACGTAGCCCGTCGGCCCCGGTCGCCGCGCCCGCCGGGGGCATGCCCCCGATCGACCAGCTCCAGGGCCGGCCGCTCGGGCGCGTCCTGACCAAGATGGGCAAGGTCAGCCGCGAGCAGGTCGTCGAGGCCCTGAACTTCCAGAAGTCCAAGGGCGGGGCGCTCGGGCGCATCCTGATCGATTTGGGCTACATCAAGGAGCAGGAGCTCAACAGCGCGCTGGCGGCCCAGCGCGGGTACGAGTTCATCGAGATCGGGCAGATGAAGATCGAGCCCGACGCGATCGCCGCCGTCCCCGCCCAGATCGCCACGACCAACAAGGTGCTCCCGCTCGCCTACAACAAGGAGACGCGGACGATCACGGTCGCGATGGCGTCGTACGACAACTTCCAGGCGCTCGACTCGCTCCAGCAGCTGATGGGCCTGAAGGTCGTCGCCAAGATCGCCGACCCGGAGGTGATCGAGAAGCTGATCGGCAAGCACTACAACGCCGCCGCCGAGTCGCTCGGCGACATCATGTCCGAGATGTCCAAGGACGACACGCTCAAGGACCTCAAGAACCGCGGCGAGTCGATCGATTTGCAGTCGCTCAAGGACGCGGCCGACTCGAACCCCGTCCGCAAGCTCGTCAACCTCGTCCTGCTCCAGGCGATCAAGGACAAGGCGTCCGACATCCACTTCGAGCCGTTCGAGACCGAGTTCAAGATGCGGTACCGGATCGACGGCGTGCTGTACGAGATGATGCCGCCGCCGGCGCACATCGCCAACGCGCTGAGCTCGCGCGTCAAGGTCATGGCCAACCTCGACATCGCCGAGCGGCGCATGCCGCAGGACGGGCGCATCGAGCTGAACGTGAACAACCAGCCGATCGACCTCCGCGTCAGCGTGCTGCCGACCATGTTCGGGGAGAGCGTCGTGATGCGCGTGCTCGACCGGAGCAACGTGTCGCTCGACCTAGACAAGCTGGGGCTGCGCGAGGACGACCTGACCGTGATCCGCCAACTGATCCACAAGCCGAAC
>DASPKW010000362.1:0-34360 GCA_035627895.1 Tepidisphaeraceae bacterium
TGTTCGTTCACCAGTCGGACGGCCGCGACCTTGAACTCGCGGGTGTGCCTTCGATTCGCCATCGTTCGGACTCCTTCACGGTACGCGGGCGGCGATTATCGCCGCCCGCCGCCGCGCCCACCATTCGTGGGGAGGTCCAGGCTCCTTCCCCCGCCCCCTCGGGCTCCCCCACCCCCATCCTCCTTCCTCTCCCTCAACCCGCCGCGGCCGGGCCGCCCGTTAGGCGAGTGCCCTTCGCCCGCAACGGGGCTGGAACCGTCGCGGGCGGCGCGGGTATAACCGGTGTCGCGCGATGACGAACCGCGAGATCAACCTTCTGGCCGTGTCGTGCGGCGCGCTGCTCATGCTGTTCGCGCTGGGTAACTCCCTCGTCACGTTGGCGAGCCAGGACTACCGCGGCGTCCTGTCGACGGCGCTCGTCGCCGCGATCCTCGGCCTCTGCGTCCTGGCCGTGCCGCTGGTCCGCGGTCCCGCCCCGTGGCGCGTCGCCGCGGTCCTGTGCGCGATGCCCGCGGCGTTCGTCCTCTCGGACTTCGTCGGCCGGTTTCGGTTCTGACGCCACGGCGCGAGGCCCGTCCGTCGGCCACCGGAACGACCCCGCCGCACGCCGGGGGGGGGTGCTCGAACCACCGGCCCGCGCTCCCGCGTGCGGCGGGGGCGGCCGTCCGTCCCGCGCTCGGCAGTCCTATCTCATGAACCTCGTGGCCGGAGTACCGGCGGGTGGGTCGTGGCCCGCCGCAGACCGCGGGTCACGAACCGCGGGGTACCGCGGCGGCGTTGGCTTGAGGGAGGCTAGCTCTCGCCTCCCTCAGACTCCCTCCGCTCTCACTTCCCCTCGCCGCCGGCGGCGGCGGCGGGACATCGCGGCGCGGGGCGGCGGGCCGCGCGGTTGCGGGGGGTTCGGCTTCCCCGGGTGTATCATCGCGGCCCATGGACTCGCGAGACCCGCAGCAGCCCGATTCCCGGCCGCAGTTGAATTACGCGGCGCCTCGCCCCAAACGGCCGGTCGTGAAACGGTTCCTCTTCTGGGGCGTCGGCCTCTCCCTCGCCCACGTGTGTGCGATTCTATTGATCACGTTGTGGGAAGACGCGTACGGCCTACCGGACGGTGTCGGCCAGGCCGCCGAATGGGTGCTGCTCCCCCTGTGGGAGTTGTACCTGCGTGCGATCCTCGCCGGAATGGCGGTTGGCGGGGTATCCCGCTGGCTTCTCTTGATCTCGAACAGTGTCCTGTGGGGCTTCGCGCTGGCGGCTGTGGTCGTCGCGTGGGGGCGCCGGAGGGCAAGGGGCAGATAAGCGGTCGGTGTCGTCCCGCCATTATTCGCCGCTGGAACTCGCGCGGCCCCCGCGGGTATACCGGGTTGCGCGCCGCGGCCCCGGGCGACCGCCCCGGGGAGTGATCCGTCCGGCGCGACGACGAATGGTAGTGATGCCCCCACAGCCTCATCAAGTTCCCGAAGCTGTCGACGGTTGCACGGTCGTGGAATTCGGAGCGTTCCCCGCTCCGTTGCTGCCCGCGGGTTACCTGCCGCCGGACGACGGTTCGGCGCCGCTGGAACCCGTCAGGAACGTGGCGATCTGTACGGCCCCGGGCGTTGACGGCTTCTACACGATGTTCTGCACCGAAGACTGGCGGTACGTCACGTACGCGTTCGCGGAAGGTATCGAATACGCAAAGGCAACCGTATCCCGCGAGTACGGCCGAGACGTCGACGCGTGGACGAAGAGGGCATGACCAGCCGTTGCAGCGGACCGGGCGGGCGTCGCGGTCCTCGTAGTTCGAGAGTGCGTCTGGTGCCCGCCCGGCCGCCGAACGTCGGTCCGTCATGTCGCCCGAAGGGAGCACCGTGGCAACGATCGCTGATCCCCAACCCGCCGGCCCGGCCACCGCGAAGCAGGTCGCGGCATTCGAGAAGCACATCGGGCACGAGCTGCCGACGGAGTACCGCGAGTTTCTGCTAGCCCACAACGGCGGCCGCCCGGTCCCCGATGCGTTCACGTTGACAGCGGACGACCGAGGGCCGGAAGAAGATCTCGTGATGTGCTTCTTTCCCCTTCGTGATCTCTCGCTCGGGGCGGTCGCGGTCGGGGAGATGGAGGACCTTCGCACGTGGCCCCTGCACTGTGCCTGGGACGACCTACAGAACGATCTTGAGAATCTATACGAGACGGAACTCGATCCGCCGCTCCTGCCGATCGGGACCGATGGGTCGAGCAATTACATCAGTCTCGTGCTCAGCGGCGAACGGGCCGGCGCAGTCGTGTTCCTCGATAACGAAACGGCGGAGGATTGGCCGCTCGCGCCGAGTTTCAAAGCCTTTCTCGCCTCTCTGCGTCCGCGCGAGCGGACCGACTATCACGAGATGCTCGGCTCCGGGGACTAGTCCGCGCGGCGGCGATGCGGCGGGCGACATAACCCGCCGGTGCACCGGACCGGGCCGGCGGTTTAGTTTTTGTCGATCGAGCGCGGCCCGGCACCGGCCCGGCCGGCGATCGGCACGACGTTAGCGGGCAGCCGGCAGTCCGGGAACGAATCGCGCAGTCAGCCGTCAAACTCCACGAACCGCGCGCGCTCTCCCAGTGGAGCGGCGTCTACATCAACACGGCGGCGCAGCACAAACCGGAGACCCTCATGAAAACGCTCACACTCCTCGTACTCACGGTTGCGACCTCGTTCGTTTGCACGGAGGCACTGGCCGTGAAAGATCAGGTGAATCTCACATCGGACAGCCTGAAGGTACACGGGTTTGCAGTCGCGACGGCGAAGCGCGACGATGGCATGATCGACGTGACCCTCACCCGTGACCTCTCCAAAGCCCGCTCGTTCGACGCCGCGTCCGGCCTGGAGACCGACCGGGCGGCGGTGCTGGAGATCTCCAGCCCGGCCGCGGGGGAGGGTCCGATCGTGCGCTGCAGCCTGGACGGGGAGGAAGTCGACGGGGTCGTCACGTACCGCTTTCAACTCGCCCCGGCCCACCTCAAGCTCGCGCACCTGACCGTGTCGGAGAACGACAACTACAAGAAGCGGACGGGCGAGCGCCGCGAGAAATTGATCGGCGGCGGAACGCACTTCACGCTCGCGCTGGCGGACGTCGTCAAGCCGTGAGGTGACTGCGCCCGCGGCGATCCCGCCCGCTAACCGACCGCTGCAGCGGACCGGGCGGGCGTCGCGGTCCTCGTGATTCCAACGCTGGCCGTCGCCCGCCCGGCCGTTGAATGCTGATCCGTTAGGCGTTGCTCGCGTATCCTGAAAATGAAAACCAACATTGCCCGTGCCGAAACAGAGAGCGACATCGCCCGCTGTTTCCCCGTGATGTCCCAGCTTCGCCCTCACGTTCCAGAGGCCGATTTCGTGGGCCGCGTCCGACGCCAGCAGGAACACGGCTATTGCCTGGCATACCTGGAGGCGGAGTCGTGCGTCCGCGCCGTCGCGGGGTATCGCATTCACGAGTGTCTTTCCTCGGGGAGGATCTGTTACGTGGACGACCTCGTGACCGACGAACGGCACCGATCCCACGGCTTCGGACGCATGCTGTTCGATTGGCTACTCGACCGCGCGAGGGAGTCCGGCTGCGAGGGGCTCGAACTCGATTCCGGGGTGCAGCGCTTCGCGGCGCACCGCTTTTATCTGACCCAACGCATGAGGATTTCCTCGCACCACTTTTCCATCTCTCTGGCCCAATGACCGCAACGCCTAACCGTGCGCTGCGGCGAACGGCTCCGTGCGTCACGGCACCTGCTTCCGCCGCCGCCTTTCCACCCACCGCGCAGGTGCCGCGCCGCACTCGGCTGTCGCTGAGCTTGGGGCTGTTATCCACGCATCCCCTATCGCCGTTCTGCTGACGACGGGGTGTACAGCTCGCGTCGGCGCATTGCCAACGCGGCGAGTTGACGCGCTGCGGGATTCCCTCGGGCCGGCGAACCGGCGGGTGGGTTGTGGCCTCCCGAAGAGCGAACCCCGAACCGCGGCGCATAGGGGGGGGGCGCGGCGGCGACCCCCCCTTCGGCTTGAGGGAGGCCAGCGCTCGCCTCCAGTTGAGAATCCCCTCCGCTCTCAGTTCCCGCCGCCGGCGGCGGCGCGCGTCGGGCGGGCGCGTGGTACACTCGCCCGCATGGCCCCCCCTTCGGGACGACCGCGCTGAGGATGGCGACCGTCGTCGCTCGCACCCACAACCCGGTGATCAAGTCGTTCGCCGACCGCCTGCGGGCCGCCGGCACGCCGTTCAAGGTCGCGGTGATCGCGTGCATGCGCAAGCGGCTGCCGATCCTCAACCCAATGGTCAAAGCCAAGCAACCGTGGGGCACGCGATGCGCCGCACAAAACCCTTGACAGCCAAGACAGCCGCTGACCCTTTGTCCCCCCTTAACGAACCGCGGTCCACGTCGGCTCCTCACCGGTTGTCGGACGGCCCGCCGCAGACGATGCGTCGTCCGCGCGGTCAGTTCGGCGCGCGGTCCGGCGCGGCCGCGGCGGGGGCGGGGCCGGGGGCGGGGGCGGACGGGCGGAGCCAGTCCAGCGCGAACCGGGTGAAGACGATCTGCTTGTACTCGTCCTTCCGGCCGACCTTCCCGTCGCCCTTCTCGAACAAACAGCCGGCACGGCCGCCGGGGAGGGCGACGAGCGACGAGTAGGCGGACTGCCCCGCGTGCAGGACGCCGGCCAGCGGCCACGTCTTGCCGCCGTCGCGGCTGAGCCGCACCGTCATGTTCGCCCGCACGTCGCCCGCCGGGTTGGAGAACAGCAGCACGCTCCGCTTCGGGTCGGCCGCGGTCGGGACGCGGATCAGGCTCGCCTGGCACGTCGGGTCGATCAGGTTGTCGTCGAGCGTCACCTTCGACCACGTCAGCCCGCGGTCGGCGCTGGTGGCGACGGCCCGGCGGTTCTTGCCGTGGTGGCTCCGCATGTTCAGCAGCAGCGTGCCGTCGTCCAGCTCGGCCACCTGGCACTCGTTCGTCTTCGCCTCGCTGATGCCGCCGACGTGCCACGTCTTGCCGTGGTCGTCGGAGTAGACGACGTGCGAGAGCGACGACTTGTCGCCGCGGACTTTGGGGGTGCGGTGGTCGCACGGGATCACGAGCCGGCCGTCGGCGAGTTGGATGCCGACGCCGGGGCCGGTGACGTACCAAGTCATGTCCGGCCGCTTGAACTGGGCCGTGACGTCCTGCGGCTTCGACCAGGTCGCCCCGTCGTCGTCGCTGTACAGCATGAACACCTCCATCGTGCCCCGGCCGGTGCCGCGCTTGTTCTGCGTGCCGGAGTTCTCGCCGGCCTTCTTGATCAGCGGGAGCCAGACGCGGCCGGTCGTGCGGTCGAGGACCGGGCACGGGTTGCCGATGTAGTCGTCGCCGACGTCGGCGATCAACTGCACCGGCCCCCACGTCGCGCCGCCGTCGGTGCTGCGGCGGAGGACGGTGTCGATGTTGCCGTTGTCCGACGCGCCGGCGACCCGGCCCTCGCAGAACGCCAGGAGCGTGCCCTTGGTGGTCGCCAGAATGGCGGGGATGCGGTAGCTCTTGTACGGGCCGCCGTCGCCGACGACGAAGACGACGCCCTCCTGCGGCGCGCCCGCCGCGGGCGCGGCTGACGCCGGCGCATCGGCACCGGCGGCAACCCTCGCCACTCGAAGGCCCAGGAAGAGCACGAGGATCGCGAGGACAACGGACCGGCGCGGCATAGCGTTCCTTTCCTGGCTTCGGGCCCCGACCGGCAACGATGGTCGGCGGACACGGGTCTTACCCGCGCCCGCGGGGTGCGTTGTGCTACGGACGGCGCCTCCCGGCCCGGCAACGGACCGCCGCTTCGCGCAGTTCGTGGGGTCCGCAGGTGCGCCCGGAGTACCTGCGGACCCCACTCACTGATACACTGGCGGGCACGATGGGACGCCAATGGCTGCACGCGAAACGGCTGGTCTCCGGGGCGAAGAAGGCCAAGACCAACACCAAGCTCCTCCGCGACGTCGCGCTGGCCGCCAAGGCCGGCGGGGCCGACGTCGCGACCAACGCCCGGCTCGCCCTGGCCGTCGAGAAGGCCAAGCGGGAGAGCGTCCCCAAGGACGCGATCCAGCGGGCGATCAACAAGGGGGCCGGGGTCGGCGGCGACAAGCTCGTCCTCGAGCACGTCGTCTACGAGGGCCGGGCCCCGCACAACGTGCCGGTCATCGTCGAGGTCTACACGGACAACCCGGCCCGCACCGCCCCCGAGATCCGCGTCCTGTTCCGCCACGGCCAACTGGCGACGACCGGGGCGAACAAGTTCGTGTTCGACAGCGTCGGGCTGGTCGAGGCGCACCGCCCAGGGGGGCCGGGCGGGGCTGACGTGGACATTGAAGAAGCCGCGATCGAGGCCGGCGCGGCCGACGTTCAGCCGCTGACGCACGCGCAGAACGACGACGTCCCCGAGGGCGCGATCGGCGCGAAGTTCACCTGCGACCGGACGGACGTCGGGGCGGTCTCGAAGTGGCTCGCGGCGAACGGGTGGACGGTCGTCACGAGCGAGGTCGGCTACGTGCCCAAGGTGTGCCCGGAGCTGACCGACGCCCAGCGCGAGGAGGTCGGCGAGTTCTGCCAGGCGCTGGAGGAGAACGACGACGTCCACCGCGTGTGGGCGGCGCTGAGGTGATGGCGGGGCAGGAAGAGGGGGCAGGGGACAGGGCTCCTGACCTCTTTGGCTCTCCGAACGCTGGTGAAACGGTCAACCGCTTCCCGGCTGACCACAGTGCTTGCACGTCTTGCGGTAACTCGGCATCGGTTTGCCGCACGCCGGGCACCGGCGGTCGGTCAGTTGAGCGTCGGCCTTCGCCTGTTGGTCCAGACGTTCCTGAGCGCGACGTTGTCGCTCCGCTTCTTCGGCCGCCGCCTTCGCCGCAACCTTCTCCGGTTCCAAGATCCGCTCAAGGCCGATCTCGGCCCGCCAGCGCACCTCCTCCGGCCCGTCTCGGACAGCGGCTTGGAACAGTGGGATCGCCCGCGGGTCGTCCAGCACGATGAGCGAGTCGATCACCCAGAGCCGAGTCCCGGGCCGATCGGACGCGGCGGCGCCGATGTATTCCTCTGCTAAGCCGCTCCAATCCGGTTTGTAGATGGCTTCGAAGATGTGCCGCAGGCCTCGCATCGTCTCGCCGGGATCGCCGTAGCTCGCGCGGTCGAGGATGAGCCTGACTGCGGGTCGCAAGCGACGGTGGGCGGCAAGATCGGCGAGCGCCAGAAACTGCACAAGGGATTGGTGAATCGCATCGTTGGCGTCGCCCCATCGCGGGTCGTCCTCGTCCGGTAGCGGAGGGATCGCCGCAAGTTCGGTCAGCACCTGTTTGTCGGTCGCGGCCGCCCAGGTGGCGACGAGTTGCTCGTAGTCTGGCGGTTCCTCGTTTTGCATGGTCTGTGGCACGAGTTGAGTACTGGACTCGTGGGCGGGTAGCCCACGCTACGGGCGGGTCCCTTCGCTCCGGGGGTAGCATAAAGTGTCAGAGGCCAGGTGTAATTCGCCCTTCGCGCTAGCCCGCCCCTCGTCCACCGGAACGACCCCGCCGCACGCCGGGGCGGCGCGCTCGAACCGCCGGCCCGGCCCTCCCGCGTGCGGCGGGGGCGGCCGTACGTCCCGCGCTCGGACAGTCCTATCTCATGAACCTTCGGCGTGGGAAGTCGTGGGGCGTGCGGGTCGCCCATCCGCGTGTTGGCCTCAGGCGGCCCCCCCCGTTTTCATGGGCAAGATGCCCATGCTACGGCGTGCCCTCCGCATACCTGCCGGATAACATCCCCCATCATGACCCCCCCACCTCATTGGCTCGCCGCCGCCGCGATCCTCCTCGCTCTCGTCGCCCCCTCGTCCGGCGCCGCCGAACCGAAGACGCACACCGCTGATGTCTGCGTCTACGCCGCCACGCCGTCCGGCATTATGACCGCCGTCACCGCGCGCCGCGCCGGCCTCACCGTCATCCTCGTAGAACCCTCCCGGTGGGTCGGCGGGATCCTCGGGGCCGGGCTCAAGCCGATGCAGGACTGCCCGAACTACGCCGCCGTCGGCGGGCTCACGCGGCAACTGCTGCTCACGCTCGGCAACGACCCGGGCGCGACGACCTTCAAGTCCATGGGCGCGATCAGCCCCAAGGCCATTCGCGACGACTTCGCCAAGCTGCTCGAAAGCGAGAAGGTGCAAGTCGTCTTCGAGCACCGCGTCGCCGGCACCGAGAAGGCCGGCACGCGCATCGTTTCGGCGACGTTCGACCACGCCCCGTTCGACGCGCTCGGCTGCCCTGTGCCCGAGCCCAAGGAGAAGGCGGCCCTGAAGGTCAGCGCGAAAATCTTCGTCGACGCCAGCTACGAGGGCGATCTGCTCCCCCGCGCGGGCGTGTCCTACCGCGTCGGCCGCGAGGCGGCGGCCGAGTTCGACGAGCCGCACGCCGGCGTCCAGCCGCCCACCGTCGTCACGCCGATCGACCCGTACGTCACGCCCGGCAAGCCCGAGAGCGGGCTGCTCAAGTGGGTGGAGCCGGATCACGGCAAGCCCGTCGGCGCGGCCGATGGGTACACGCAGGCCTACAACTACCGCTACTACACGACGAGCGATCCCGCCCACCGGTTGCCGATCGAAGCGCCGGCGAACTACGACGCCAAAGACTGGGAACTGCTCGGCCGCTACGTCGAGCATGTGGTCAAGACGGCGCCCGACGCGGCCGCCCTGCGCAAGACGCTCGTCGGCATCTGCCCCGGCTGGGCCAACTCGGGCGTCTGGAATTACCAGCGCGACGTGCTGATCTCGATGGCCCCGCTCGGCGTCAGCCAGCTGTACGCCGACGGCGACTACGCGACCCAAGCCCGCGTCTGGAAGCTGCACCAGGACTATTTGCGCGGCCTCTTCGAGTTCATGCGCACGGACCCGCGCGTCCCCGAATCCTACCGCAAGGAAGTCGCCGCGCTCGGCCTCGACCGCCGTCACCACGCCGACACCGCCGGCTGGCCGAACCAGCTGTACGTCCGCATCGCCCGCCGGGTGAAGGGCGACTACACGGTCACCGCCCACGACGTCTACAACAAGACGAAGGTCGAGGATTCCATCGGCCTCGCCCAGTACGGCATCGACACCTACCCGAGCCGCCGGATCCCCGTCACGAAGGACGGCAAGCAATTCGTCGGCATCGAGGGCAAGATGTTCGTCGGCGGCAACCGCGGCCCGACCGACACGCCGTACCCGATCGCCTACCGCGCGATCCGCCCCAAGGCCGCGGAGTGCACGAACCTCCTGGTGCCCGTCAGCTTCTCCGCCACGCATTTGGGCTACGCGTCGGCCCGCATGGAGCCGGTCTTCATGATCGCCGGCGAAGCCGCCGGCCACGCGGCGGCGCTGGCGATCTCGCTGGGCGTGGCGGTGCAGGATGTGCCCTACGACCAGCTCGCGCGCCGCATGAAGGCGGACGGGCATCGCCTCACGTGGGAGAAGGAGTACGCCGCCGAGCGAAAGGGCGGCGCGCGCTCGGAGTCCCCGGCGACGCCGATCAAGCTGGACGGCATCGCCGTCGACGACGACGCGGCCGAGTTCACCGGCGAGTGGACGCCGTCGACGCGCAACCCGCAGTACGTCGGCAAGGGCTACCGGCATGCGAAAGCAGGGGGGCCGCTTGCCACCGCCACCTACACGGCGAAGCTCCCCGCCCCCGGCAAGTACGAAGTCCGCCTCTACTTCCCCGCCGACCAAGGCCGCGCGACCGCCGTCCCCGTCACGGTCAAACACGCCGGCGGCGAGGCGACGCTCAAGGTCGACCAGTCGACCAAGCCCTCCGGCGGCACGTACCAGTCGCTCGGCACGTTCGCGTTCGAAGCCACCGGCACTGTCGCGTTCTCGAACGACAAGGCGGATGGCTACGTAATCGCGGACGCCGTGGAGTTCGTCGCGGCGAAGTAGGCGAGGGGATCGGGCGGGCGAGGCTCCGCCCGAGCCGTTCTTGCGAATCGCGCGGTTCGGATGGTTCGCAGAGGGCGCAAAGGCGCAGAGAAGACCAAGAGAAGGCGGGATGCGCGCCTCAATCTTCTTCCTGTCTTCTTTGCGCCTCTGCGCCTTTGCGCCCTCTGCGATAAATCCGAGTGGCGCAATCCGCAGAACGGCTCGGACGGAGCCTCGCCCGCCCATCGCCGCCGCGACTTTTATCCACCGCCGCGGTATAACCACGCCCAACCCCGCGCCCCTGTTGTCCCCACTCGCCCCCAATCTCGCCGACCCGGTGTCCACCGCCGCGCCCGACCCGACGCCCGCCGCGCGCGGGTTCGCCCAGTCGTACCTCCCCGCCGCCCCCCACGCCGACGAGATGCTCGAGCCGGACGGCGCCCTCCGCCCCCACTGGCGGATGCTCGTCTCGATGATCGACGACCTCGGGCCCGACGAGCTCACCCGCCGGTGGGAGCAGGCCCGCCGGATGATCCGCGAGAACGGGATCACGCACAACGTGTATGGCGACGCCAGCGGCATGGACCGCCCGTGGTCGCTCGACCTCGTCCCGCTGCTCGTCCCCGCCCCCGAGTTCCGCGACATCGGCGACGCCCTCGCCCAGCGCGCCCGCCTCCTCGACCGCCTCCTCGCCGACCTTTACGGCAAACAGGAGTCGCTCACCCTCGGCCTCCTCCCGCCCGAGCTCGTCTACGCCAACCCCAACTTCCTCCGCCCGCTCCACGGCGTCGCGCTGCCCAAGCAGAAGTTCCTCCACCTCTACGCCGCCGACCTCGTGCGCACCGGCAATGGCCAGCTCCAGGTCCTCGCCGACCGCACGCAGGCCCCGTCCGGCGCCGGTTACACGCTCGAGAACCGCATCGTCCTCTCGCGCGTCCTCCCGACGATCTTCCGCTCGTGCAACGTCCAGCGCCTCGCCCCGTTCTTCATCGCGCTGCGCCAGACGCTCGCCGGCCTCGCCCCGTCCAACCGCGAGAACCCGCGCGTCGTCCTCCTCACGCCCGGGCCGTACAACGAGACCTACTTCGAGCACGCCTACCTCGCCCGCTATCTCGGCTACGCGCTCGTCCAGGGTAACGACCTCACCGTGCGCGACTGCCGCGTCTACCTCAAGACGCTCGGCGGCCTCCAGCGCGTCGACGTCATCCTCCGCCGGGTCGACGACGACTTCTGCGACCCGCTCGAGCTCTACCCCACCTCGTTCCTGGGCGTGCCCGGCCTCGTCCAGGCCGTCCGCGAGGGCACGGTCGCCGTCGCCAACGCGCTGGGCTCGGGCGTCATCCAGGCCCCCGGCTTCCTCCCGTTTTTACCCGCCCTCTGCCGGCACTTCCTCGGCGAGGACATGCGCCTGCCGAGCGTCCGCACGTGGTGGTGCGGCGAGCCGGACGCGCTCGCGTACGTCATCGACAACCTCGAATCGCTCGTCGTCAAACCCGCGTTCCCCGTCCGCGGTGCCGTCGACCCGACCTTCGGCCACGCCCAGACGCGCGAGCAACTCGCCGACCTCGCCGCCCGGATCCGCGCGTATCCCGCGAACTATGTCGCGCAGGAACTCGCCGAGTCGTCCACCGCGCCGGTGCTGCTGAACGACTCACTCCAGTCCCGCCGGTTCGTCGTCCGCGCCTACCTCGCCGCCGACGCCTCGCCCGGCGGGTACGCCGTCATGCCCGGCGGCCTGACGCGCGTGTCCGGCTCCGCCGACTCGCTCGTCGTCTCCCTCCAGAAGGGGGGCGGCGCCAAAGACCTCTGGGTGCTCGGCGACGGCCCGGTCACCGAGGTCACGCTCCTCCCGTCGACCTCCCAGGGCGTCGAACTCTCCCGCGGCGGCGCCGAGCTCCCGTCGCGCGTCGCCGACGACTTGTTCTGGCTCGGCCGATACGTCGGCCGCGCCGAGAACCTCGTCCGCACCGCGCGGGCCCTGTTCAACCGGCTGATGGACCAGAGCGCCGTCGGGAGCAGCCGGGCCCTCGAACTCCTGATCCGCACGCTCTTCGGCGACGCATCCCCCGACCAGCCGGGCAGCGCCGGCGCGCTCGCCGCCACCGCCGCCCACGCCGTCGCCGCCCGCGCCGCGCTGCCCGCGGTCGCGTCCGACCGCCTCGACAACGACCTGGTCGCGGCGTTGTTCGGCCCCGCCGACGCCGCCGGCCTCCGCCGCACGCTCAACTCCGTCCACGGCCTGGCCCGCGCCCTCCGCGACCGCATCCCAGCCGACGCTTGGCGCATCCTCCAGGCCGCCGGCCGCGACCTGGCCGACTTCGCCGCGCCAACCCGCCGCGCCGGCCCCGACGAGGACCGCCTCGCCTCCGCCCTCGAGCTCCTCAACTCGATGGTCGCGTCGTTCCTCGCGTTCGGCGGCGTCGTCGCCGAGTCCATGACGCGCGGGCAGGCGTGGCGGTTCCTCGACCTCGGCCAGCGCCTCGAGCGGGCGCAAGACCTGACCGATTTGCTCCTCAACCTGCTCGTCGACCACAGCCCCGACGAGGTGGCCATCCTCGACGCCGCCCTGGACGTCGGCGACTCCGCCCTGACTTACCGCCGGCGATACCTGACGCAACTGGAAGCCGCCCCGGTCGTCGATTTGCTTTTGGCCGACGACGGCAACCCCCGCGCCGTCGCGTTCCAGGTCGCCGCGATCGAGGAGCACTTGGCCGCGCTCCCCCACGACCCGTCGCACCCGCGCCAGGCCCACGACCGCCAACTCGCCGTCGAGCTCCGCACCCGCCTCCGCCTGGCCGACCTGGTCGAAGCCTGCAAGCCGATGGGCCCGCGCCGCCCCGGTCTCGACGACCTCCTGACCGACACCGCCGACCACCTCGGCAAGATCAGCGACCATTTGAGCCACATCTATTTCAGCCACGCCACCAGCCGCCGGCTCCTCCCGAATGGACAGGGGGGTGGCCTGTGACGCGAAGGCAAACACGAGGATGGAGGATGGAGAATAGAGGATGGCGCGCGCGCACCATCTCCATCTTCCATTCTCCATCTTCCATCCTCGTTTTCTGAACGACCATGCCCCGCTACCGCGTCACCCACCGCACCGAGTACCGCTACGGCGAGCGCGTCCCCGCCGGGCACTCGCTCGTGCACCTGCGCCCGCGCGACACCGACCGCCAGACCGTCCACTCCGCGCGCCTCGGCATCCTCCCCGAGCCCGCGACGCTCCGCCTATTTGATGACTTCTTCGGCAACCGCGCCGCCTGGTTCAGCCAACAGGAGCCGCACGAGTCGCTCACGATCGTCGCCACGAGCGAGGTCGACGTCGCCCCGGCCATGTCGCCCGCCCGCGGCCCTGCCGCCACGCCGTGGGACGAGGTCCCCGGCATCCTCGACGGGCGCACCGACCCGGTCGCGCTCGACGCCCGGCAATTCCTGTTCGCCTCGCACTACGTCCCGCGCCGCCACGAGCCGGCCGAGTACGCCCGCCCGAGCTTCGCGCCCGGCCGCCCGCTGATCGACGCCGTGACCGACCTCACCCGCCGGATCCACGCCGAGTTCGCCTTCGACCCCAGCGCCACGACCGTCGGCACGCCCGTGCTGGAAGTGCTCAAGCGCCGCCGGGGCGTCTGCCAGGACTTCGCCCACCTGCAGGTCTCCTGCCTGCGCTCGCTGGGCCTGCCCGCCCGATACGTCAGCGGCTACCTCATGACCCGCCCGCCCCCCGGCAAGCCCCGCATGGTCGGGTGTGACGTCTCCCACGCCTGGGTCGGCGTCTACCTGCCCGACCACGGGTGGATCGATTTCGATCCCACCAACGACGTCATCGCGTCCGACGAACACATCACCGTCGGCTGGGCCCGCGATTACCAAGACCTCGCCCCCGTCGCCGGCGTCATCACCGGCGGCCACCAGCACACGCTGATGGTCTCGGTCGACGTCGAGCCGCTGACGTCGACGGGAACGTCCGCCGACGCGATGTCGCTGGTCGCGGCGCGCGTGCGGACAAGCTGACGGGGGAACGTAACGAGTGACGATTGATGCTTAAGGGGACTCTGCAATTCTTAAGCATTAATCGTTAATCGTCACCCCCGCGCTCGCGATGGCGCGTCGGGAACACCACTTGCTCTTCCGTGCGAACCATGATCAGTGATCGCACCGGCAATCCCCGACGCCTGCAAATCCGCCACACCACCCGTTACACCTACGACCAACCGGTCAAGCGGAGCACGCACCGCCTGCACCTCTGCCCGATCTCCGACGCCCGCCAGCGCCTGCTCGATTACAAGCTCGAGGTCAGCACGCCCGTCGACGTGATCGACTTCGAAGACGTGTTCGGCGCCCGGGCCGAGCGGTTCGAGATCGTCACCCCGTACACCGAGCTGACGATCGCCGCAACGTCGACGGTGGAGCTTTCCGATTTCGACCCGTTCGCGTTCGCCCGCATCCCGATCCGCCCGTCGTACCCGCTCGTCTGGATGCCTTGGGAGCGCCTGATGCTCCAGCCGTACCTGACCCCGGTCGAACTCCCGGACACGCAGCTCCAGGAGATCACCGAGTACGCCATGGGGTTCGTCAACCGCAACGACCAGGACCTGATGGAGGCCCTGTTCGCGATCAACCTCGCGTTCAAGCGCGACTTCACCTACGCGCCCGGGTCGACCACGCTCGGCACCACGCCGTACGAGGTCATGGTCAACAAGCGCGGCGTCTGCCAGGACTTCGCCAATTTGTTCATCTGCATGGCCCGCCTGCTCGGCATCCCCGCCCGCTACGTCTGCGGGTACATCCACACCGGCAACAACGGCGAGAACCGCCTCGGGTGCGACGCGACCCACGCCTGGGTGCAGCTCTACATCCCCAACGTCGGCTGGAAAGGCTTCGACCCGACCAACGGCACCCTGCCCCACCTCGACCACGTCCGCGTCGCCTACGGCCGGCACTACCGCGACACCGCCCCCACCTCGGGCACGCTTTACTCGCCGGCGAACGAGACGCTGTGGATCGACGTTGAAGTCACCGACCTCGACGCGCCGCAGAAGGAAGCGGACCCCGTTGCGAGTTCCGCGCCGTCCTGCCCCGCGCCCCAGTCGGCCGGCGCGGTGTGACGGGTCGGCGCGCCCGTAGGGTGGGCACTGCCCACCGTTCGCATGCCGCACCAACCCCGCTGCCGCTTGCGGCTTCGCCCCGCAAACGGAAACCCGTCGCGGACGGGCTCGGTCGAAACCTACGCTCGACGCGCCCTGCGCCGCAGCGCGAGCATCGCTCCGCCCACCAGCAGTGCCCCCGTCGTCGGCTCGGGCACCGGCGCGATCTCCCCCGCGATCGTCAACACGCCCAGGTACGCGAAATGGTTCGCGTTGTTGTTCCCCGTCCCCGCCGTAATCGTGACGCGGATCTCCCCGTTAGAGTCGGCGCCCACGCCGGTCGCGGTGATCGTGTTGTTGATGTTGTCCGTGGCGTTGAGCTCGACGAAGCTCGTCGTATCGCCGAGGAGCGTGTACCGCGCCGTCCGGTTGTCGGGGTTGGCCCCGCCGACGACGCGCGACGCGTAAAACGTGAGGTCGTAAACCTCGTCCGGGTTCAGGCCGGCGATCTTGAAGATCGGCGTGATGTTGGCGCCGATACCGAAGGCCTCCTGGTTGCCGTACAGCGAGTCGTTCGTCGCGTCGGCCGGGTAGAGCGACGAGGCGGTCGTGCCCGCGGCGTTTACCCCGTTAAACCGGGCGACCATCGCGATGTCGGCGGCAGTGGTGGTGCCGTTGGTCGCCTTCAGGTCCGCCAGGACGCCCGTGTTCGTCGTGCCGAGGGCGGTCGACAGGTTGTTCCACGTCCGCGCCGGATCGTCCGCCGGATCGGTCGCCGCGCCGCCGAAGTCGACCAGGATGGTGACCGGCGCAGCCAGCGCGCCCGGCGCCGCGGCACAGATCATCCCCAGCACCCCGAGTCCGAGCCCTCTGGTCATCCAGTTCATTTGCCTGCTCCCGCTCCCCGCCGTCGTCCGCTCGGCAGTTGCCAGCCGTGTCTAACGAATTTACAAGACGAACGGGAAAGCGTTAACGACTTCCGCCCGAATGCTGGAAGATTGGCGCGGGCGGCCGAAAGATGGGGAGTTTCTCCCGGGTAGGCGCGTGATTTCGCTACGGGTGTCGCAAAAATGCGCGTTTGGCGATCGCGCAACGTCCGCGATTTCACCGCAGCTTCACCGTCGCCAGCGCCATCGCCGCCAGCATCGCCGTGATCATCCAGAACCGCACCACCACGCGCGGCTCCGGCCACCCCTTCTTCTGAAAGTGGTGGTGCAGCGGCGACATCAGAAAGATCCGCCGGCCCGTCCCCGTCATCTTCCGCGTCAGCTTGAAGTAGCTGACCTGCATCATGACCGACACCGCCTCGGCCACGAACACCCCGCCCACCAGGAACAGCAGCACCTCCTGCCGCACGACGATCGCGATATAGCCGAGCAACCCGCCGATCGCGAGCGACCCCGTGTCCCCCATGAACACCTTCGCCGGGAAGCAGTTGAACCATAGAAAGCCGATGCACGCCCCGCACAATGCGGCCGCCACCACCGCCATCTCCACGCTCCCCTCGATGTGCGGCAGAAACAGCCCCTCGGCGAGCGGGCGATCCTTCAACTCCACCGTCGTCCCGATGATCGTCGCCAAAATGAAGAACGTGAAGCTGACGATCGCCATGCACCCCGCGGCCAGTCCGTCCAAACCGTCCGTCAAATTCACCGCGTTGCTCGTCCCCGTGAGCACGACCGTCGCGATCGCCACGAACGCGACCGCCCCGAGCACGATCGACGCGTTCTTGAAGAACGGCACGTACAGCGTCACGTTCTGCACGAACGGCTCCCCGTGCCGGTACGTGAAGTACCCGATCAGGACGCCGAGTCCGATCTGAAAGAGGAGCTTCTCCAGTGACCGCAGTCCCTGTCGGTCCGTCGCCCCCCGCCGGTGCTTGGTCAGCTTGAGCCAGTCGTCGATTGCGCCGAGCGCCCCGAGGTACACCGTCACCAGCAGCGCCATCCGCACGTAGAAGCTGCGCAAATCGCCGAGCAGCAGCACAGTTCCCACGATCGCCGCGATGATCAGCACGCCGCCCATCGTGGGCGTGTTCTTCTTCATCGCCATCAGGTCGTTGATGTCCGGCTGATCGAAGTTCGGGTTGTCCCCGATCTTCTGCTTGACCAGCCACCGGATGAACCGCGGCGCCACGAGCAGCATGATCAGGAACGCGACCGGCAAACACAGCATCGACCGGAACGTCGGGTCCGCGACCACGCGCGTCCACCCCATGCCGTGGGCGTTCAGCCACCCCTTCAGCCACTCGTAAAGCAGTACCAGCATCGATCAGGATCCGTCCCGTAGGGTGGGCTCCGCCCACCGTCCTCGCCGCGCGCCACTCGACCGCGGGCGATCTTACGGACGACCCGAAATCACTGCCAATGTCGCCTCCCCCCGTCCCCGTCTTCTTCGCGCCTTCGTGCCTTCGTGGTTCTCCTACGAAGCCGACCGCAGCACCGCCACCCCGCGCGCCTCGAAGATCGCCGACGCCACCTTCTCCAGCCGCATCGACCGCGACCCCTTCAGCAGCACCAGGTCGCCCTCGTCCAGCCACCGCGGGATCGCTCCCGCAGCCGTCGCCGAATCCGCGAAGTGCGACACGTGGCTCTCGTCCAGCCCCGCGGCGATCGCGCTCTCGGCGATCAACTTGGAATACGGCCCGACGCACGCGATCGCGTAAAAGCCCATCTCCGCCGCCGCCTGCCCGATCTCGCGGTGGAAGCGCTCGCTCGACCGCCCGAGCTCGAGCATGTCGCCCAGCACCGCGATCCGCCGCCCGCGCGTCGGCAGCCGCGCCGCCGTGTCCAGCGCCGCCCGCACGCTCGCCGGGTTCGCGTTGTACGCGTCGTTCAAAATCGTCACCCCGTTCGCCGGCTGCAACTGCAGCCGCATGTCCGGCCCGTCCGCGTGTGCCAGGCCCTTGGCGATCTCCTCCTCCGTCAGCCCCAGCCGCCGGGCCACCGCGATCGCCGCCAGCGCGTTGCACGCCGTGTGCGCCCCGAGCAGGGGGATGAAGTAGCTCCACTTCCCGTTCACCGTGAACCGCACGCCCGCCTCGGTCATCTCGACGTCGGACGCGAACAGGTCCAGTTCCTTCTTGCGCGCCGCGTCCATGCCGAACGTGACCCGCCGCCCCTTCCAGTGGGCCACCGCGTTGAGCAGTTCCGGGTCGTCGCCATTCACCACGAGCACGCCCTGCGCCGGGTCCAGTCCCTCGACCATGCACGCGTTCTCGCGCCGCACGCCGATCAAATCGCCCAGCCCCTGGAGATGCTCGGCCGAGCAGTTCGTGATCACCGCAACGTCCGGCCGGGCCATCGTCGCCAGCGTGCGGATCTCCCCCGGGTTGTTCGTTCCCATCTCGAGCACGAGGTAATCCTGCATCGGGTCGGCCGGCAGGATCGTCAGTGGCACCCCGATGTCGTTGTTGAAACTCTTGGGCGAATAAGACCCGCTCAGCTTGTGCGACAGCGCCGCGTGAATCAGGTGCTTCGTCCCCGTCTTCCCGTTCGACCCCGCGACCGCGACCACCTTCCCCGACAACTGCTCGCGCGCGAAACTGGCGAGCTTGCCCAGCGCCTTGCGCGTGTCCGGCACCTGGATCAGGTGCAGGTTGGGCTGATTCAGGTCGGCCGGGAGGTCTTCGACCAGCGCCGCCACCGCCCCGGCGCCCGCGACGTCGCGGAGAAACTTGTGCGCGTCGAACCGGTCGCCCTTCAGCGCGACGAATAACGACCCGGGCTGGATCATCCGCGAGTCGGTCGACACCTCGGTGACCGCCACCCCATCGGGCATCGTCGTCAGCGGCTTGCCCGCGACCGCCCTCCGAACCTCCGCCAGCGACATCGACTTCATAACTCACACCGCCTCGGGCCGCGGGCCAAGCGACCCTTCGGTAGCTTACGATACGATCGCCCTGCTCTCACTTGACTGCCGCGGCGCGCGACTTGATCGCCCGCGTCGCTTCCTCGGCGTCGTCGAAGTGCCGCTTCTCGGTTCCGATAATCTGGTAGTTCTCGTGCCCCTTGCCCGCGATCAGCACCACGTCGCCCGGCTCGGCGCTCTCAATGATTCCGGCGATCGCCGCCCGGCGGTCCAACTCCTCAATCACCTGTCCCCGCCCGCCCGCCACAAACCCGGCGCGGATCTGTCCGATAATCAGCTCCGGCGACTCCGTCCGCGGGTTGTCGCTCGTCACCCACACGTCGTCCGCCAGTTCCTGCGCCAGCCGGGCCATCCGCGGCCGCTTGGTCCGATCCCGGTCGCCGCCGCAGCCGAACAGCACCCGCAGCCGCCCCTTGCACAGCGGCCGCAGCGCCGTCAGCACGTTCCGCAGCGCATCGTCCGAGTGCGCGTAATCCACCAGCACCGCGAACGGCTGCCCGCACCGCACCGGCTGCAGTCGCCCGGGCGCCCCCAGCGCGTCCTTCAGTCCCGCCGCCACCTGGTGCACGCTCAGTCCGAACGTCTCGCAGCACAACCCCGCCGCCATCAGGGCGTTCTCGATGTTGTGCCGCCCGACCAGGGCCATGTGCACCTCGGCCCGGCCGTCGGGCGTGTGCAAAATGAAGTGCGACCCGTCGGCGGCGATCTTGTAGTCCGCCGCCCGGTAGTCGCACCCGTTCGAGAACCCGAACCGCGCGACGCGCCCGCCGCAGTCGCGGACCATCCGCCACGCCCACTCGTCGTGCGCGTTCACCACCGCCGCCGCGTCTTCCGCCAGCCCCTCGAACAGCCGCGCCTTCGCCGCCGCGTACAGTTCCATCGTCCCGTGATAGTCCAGGTGATCGCCCGTCAGGTTGCTGAACCCCGCCCCCGCGAACTTCACCCCCGCGACGCGCCCCTGGTCGAGCGCGTGGCTCGACACCTCCATCGCTGCCCCCTTGCACCCGTTGTCGCGCATCGCCCCCAGCAACTCGGCGACCTCCGCGCCCCCCGGCGTGGTCATCTCGGCCTCCCAACAGTCCTTGCCATCGTCGATCTCAACCGTCCCGATCAACCCGCACTTCTTCCCCACCTTGGCCAGGATGTGGCGAATCAGGTACGCCGTCGTCGTCTTCCCGTTCGTCCCCGTGATGCCCACGACCTTCACGACCGAGCTCGGCTCGCCCACCCGAAGATTCGCCAGCCGCGACGCCGCCCCCGCCGCGTCCGCCACGATCACCTGCGGCAGCGAGCACCCCTCGATGCGCTTCTGCGTCACGACCGCGACCGCCCCGCGCCGCCCGGCGTCCATCGCGAACGCCGCCCCGTCCGTCTTAACTCCCGCCCGGGCCACGAATAAGTCGCCCACCTGCACCTGCCGCGAGTCCTCGCGCACCGCAGTCACGTGCACGTTCGGCACCCCGTCGAGCGAGGTCGCCGGATCCATCTGCCGCAGCAGTGTATGAAGGAGCATGTCGGGAGTCCTTTCCCTCTACATATCGGGCAACCCTGCCCGCCACGGCGAACGTATCACGCTAACCGAATCAAATCAAAGCGGGACCCGAGCCTCCCGGCCGCCGACGGAAGCCCGCGCGGTTGCGGAGTATTCGAGACCGGCACTAAGCAGCCGAGCAGAAAAGCTCTCCCAGGCACTCGCACCCGCCGTCCGCCATCGCTTCAACCGTCTTCCCGGCGCAGTCCCGCTTCCACGTGCTCTCCGATCCGCCCGCCGGCCGGTCCTCCGTCGCCGGCCCGGGCATCGGTGTACCGGGCCCGCGATAGTCGATGACGCGCGGCCCGGAGGCCACGGCGAGCCCCAGCCCGGGCGCGACCCGCCCGATGGCACGCCCGCGAAGCGCCCGCGCCGCCGTCGCGCATTTGCGGAACCGCCGAAGCATCCCCGGCACGAACCGCACCGCCCCCACGCGGCGCAGCAACCGCCGCCCGTGCTCCGAGCACGAGCACCGGCGCCGCGCGATCCGGTACGCGCACCCATAACCCTTGCGCGGCGAGACGTACCGCTGATACATCAGGATCGCCCAGATCAGGATCCCCGCGAGCGTAAACTCCGCCGGCAGGTACAGCCACGAGGTGTCGGTTGACGTCGACATGCGGCGATCGTCTCGCGGCGATCGCCGCGGAGCCATTATGAACGGGGGGCGTCCTTTGGAATGGCACGAACAGGCGAGGAGCGGGGTATTCGACTCCGTCCCGCGACAAGTCGCTGGGCTCCTTACAGATAGGCGCACCGCGCGCTACTTCTTGTTCAGCGCCAGGAGTTCCGTGATCCCTTCCTTCTCCGTGATCGCCTCAATCCGGTAGTGGTACGCCTTCCGCCCGCCCGGCGGGAGCGTGTCGAGCCACCCGCGCTCCTTGTCGTTGTCCCGGCCCTCGACCCCGCCGTTCGCCGGTTCGATCCCGCACACGTACTCGTGCTCGCCCCAGTGCTGCCAGTTCGCCAGCCGCGGGAACTCCTTCGTGTTGTACAGCACCGCCAGTCCGAGCCCGAGCCGCTTGTTCGCCACCCCGACCACCGTGTTCCCCTCGCGGTCCTGCGCCTTGGGGTAGACGTACGAGACGTACGACGTCGACCCCGCGTGCGCCTTGAGCGGCGCCGGGATCCGCTTGTACGCGCCGTTCTTCTGTCCGAACCACTTCTGCGACAGCGGGTCCTCCAAGGGTTCGACCTTCGACGCGTCAAAACAAATCTCCGCCCCCGCGTCGCATAGCGGGTACCCGAGGTTCACGTGCAGCAGCCACTGGTGCGGCTGCTCCGTATTGCCTGCGTTGAACAGCTCATCCTGCACGTCGATCCAGTTCTCCCGCAGCGCGCAGGTGATCGTCCGCCGGAGCTGGAAGCACGGCCCGTAAAACGCGCCATACCGGACGACGCCAGTGATGATCATCTCGTTCCGCCCGGCGCGCGGGTCCGGCTGCACGATCGACTCGATCACCCCCGCCGTGTTCGAGTGCATCCCGTGCAGCCCCGCCTCCCCGAACTCGTCCGTCACCGGCCCCCCGACGTTCGTCGGCCCGCACGTCGTCAGCAGCCCGACGCCGAACCCCTTGAGCCAGTCGATCCCCCGATCGTGCGCCCGCGTGGGCGGCAGGGGGCTCTTGAACCCCAAAAACGTCAGCGAGTACTGGTTCACGAACGCCTGATCGATGTCGAACCCGCGATCAGGCAACACCCGAAACCGCAGCCCGCCGCCCGTGTTGACCCATAGCGCCCGGGTGCCGCGGGCCTCCCCGTTCGCGAACTCGTACGACTCGATCCCGCCGACCTGGGCGGGGTTGATGAAGCGGGTGGGGTCGATCGTCATGGGATGAAAGGCACGAGGACGGAGGAAGGCCGCAAAGACGCGAAGGCGCAAAGAAGACAGTTTGGAAAGTCTTCCGTGGCGGCAGTAGAATAGTCCGTGATGTCCCAAGTCAACAGCCCGGCGGCGGTGACGACGGCCGACGACTACCGGCGGATGCCGGAGGGGCCGCCGTGGTATCAACTGATCCAGGGGACGCTCTACATGTCGCCATCGCCGAACCGGTTTCACCAGCAGGTCGTCGGGAACATCTATTACGCGCTGCGCAATTACCTGGCCGACCACCCGCTTGGCGAGGTGTACGTCGCTCCGCTCGACGTTTACCTGACCGACACCGACGTGTATCAGCCCGACGTCGCCTTTGTCCGGCGAGAGAATTCCAGGGTCCTGGTGTACGAGGGCTTCGTCGGCGCGCCCGATTTAATCGTTGAAGTGCTCTCGCCCAGCAATTCGAAGCTGGACCTCGGGCCGAAGCGCGCCGTGTACGCGCGGTTCGGCGTTAAAGAGATGTGGGTAGCAGATCCGGTCAAGTCGACGCTCAGCGTCTACCGCTTCTCCGAGGATGCTGAGAAACCGGCGGCAACGGCCGCCGTCGGCGACATCGTTTCGACCACGCTCATTCCGGGATTCTCGCTAGGGGTGGCGGACGTGTTCAGGCAATAGCGTTTCATCGCGCCCTCGTGATACGTTCATTCCGATTGTCGGGAAATATATCGAATGCCCATCTACGAGTACCACTGCACCGCCTGCAACGAGAAGTTCGACAAGCTCGTGCGGACCATGTCCGCCGCCGACGAACCCAAGACCGAGTGCCCCAAGTGCGGGTCCCCCAAGACCGCCCGCGCCCTGAGCCTGTTCGCCGTCGGTGCCGAAGGCGCGGGCAAACCCTCCGCCCCGACCGCCGGCCCCGGATGCGGCCGATGCGGTGGCCCGAATCCGTGCGCGATGGGCTAGCCAACCCCTTTTAGCCGCCGGGCTTGCCCGGCGCGTCTAATGGCGCTCCCTTACGCGGCTCCTGAGGTCGCGCGTGCAGTCGCGCATCTCAAAAACGCAGCGCCTCCAGACGCGCCCCGCAAGCGGGGCGGCTACAAGAGGCATCCGCGACAGGTCCCTTCTCCTCTGCCTCTTTGCGCTCTTCGCTCTTTGCGGCCTCCTCTTCTGCGCCTTCCAAAAACGCAGAAAGAGCGGGCCGACGAATCGGCCCGCCCTCTCCGGGGTTACTCTGCTGTCGCGATGCCGGCGACCTGTCTTGCGGGACCGGGCCGGCGTTCATCCGCGTCACTCATCAGCCCAGCAGCGACAGCACGTTCTGCGGGCTCGAGTTCGCCTGCGCGAGCACCGACGTGTTCGCCTGCACCAGGATCTGCGCCCGGGTCATCTTGGCCGTCTCCTCCGCGAAGTCCGCGTCCCGGATCGCGCTCTCGCTCGCCGTCACGTTTTCCAACGCGACCGCCATGCTGCTCCGGTTCGTCTCCAGGATGTTCTTCTGGAACGCCCCGAGCCGCCCGCGGAGCGTGGCCACCTGCCGGATCGCGTTCGACAGCACCTTCTGGGCCTGCGTCGTGTTCCCCGAGACCAGCGAGTTCGCCCCGCCGCTCGCGATCGACGACATGTACCCGACGACCTCGTCGCCCAGCTTGCTCGTCGCGACCGACCCGATCCCGATGTGCGTCTGGCCCTGCCGGTTCACCTCGGACCCGATCTGGAACCGCGCCCCGCCGCCCGTGATGCTGAAGGACGTCTGGCCCGCCGACGGGTCCGTCGCCAGCCCCGCGTCCAGCGACAGCTCGATGTCCAGGTTGTCGCTCCGCACCGACGCGACCAGCCCGTTCACGTCCGCCCGCTGGCCGTTGATGTTGACCGTCGCGTCCTGCCCGAAGTCCTTCCCGTCCAGGAACGACCCGCTGATCGTCTTGACGCTGACGAACTGACGCGACCCGTACGCCGTCGACGTGATCTTCAGCTCGGCCCCGGACAGCGTCGCCGACACGCCCGTCGCCTCCTTGATCTGGTTGATCGCCACGACGACCGCGCTGTTCGCCGTCGACGCCGCGAACGACAGCTGCTCGGTCCCGAAGTTCCCGGCCAGCTCGATCGTCACCCCGCTCGCCCCGACCCCGGACGCGTTCAGGTTCAGCTCGGCCAGCTGGGCCGACCCGGTCACCTGCACGATGATGTCGACCGTCCCGTTGTCCGGCATCTTCGCCGCGTTCACCTGCACGTTGTCGATCGCCGTGCTCACCACCCCGCTGACCGAGTAGTCCAGCGTCCCGTTCAGCAGCTTCACGCCGTTGAACTGCGTCGTGTTCGAGATCCGGTTCACCGAGTTCAGGATCGCGTCCACCTGCAGCTGGTTCGCCTTGATCTCGTCCGGCGACAGCGCCCCGGTGTTCGCGGCCTCGTTCGTCAGTGACTGCACCTCGAGCAGCAGCGCCGACACTTCCGACAACGCGCCCTCGGCCGTGTTGATCACGTTGCCGGCCCGCTGGCTGTTGTCCATCGCCTGCCGGATGCCCGCGATCTCGCTCCGCAGCGTCTCGCTCGCGATCAGGCCCGCAGGTGCGTCCTTACCGCTGTTGATCTTCAGGCCCGTCGACAGGCGCTGCAGGCGCGTCGACAGGTCGGTCTGGTTCTTGTTCAACGACCGCGTCGCGGCCATCGAGGAAATGTTCGTGTTGATACGGCCCATGCGAGTATCCTCCGTGATACGTTGGTGCCCGACCGCCGCGCCGGTGTGAGTTATGGCGCGGCCGCGTCGGGAGAATTGTTCGGTCTCGACGCCGCCGGGGGCCCCGTCCTGGGGACCGCCCGCCGTGCGCCGGCGAGTAACCACTGTGTGTGCGACCGTCGCGCCGTCCGCCCCCGGTCGCGGCACCCAAGCCGCGGCCCGGCCGACGATCGACGTCCCGGTCGCACGATCGACAAAGAAAGATTCGCCGCGAGGGGCAGAGTGAGCGGGCGCGCCGTGAAAACTGCGCTGGTCCCGATCGCCTCGCGGTGTTGCTGAGCCGGCGCTCCGCCCCGGCTGATCCGGTCGATTCGCGGTAGGAAATGCGTGCAATCGGGTCCGTCGATAGCGGCTTGGTCACCTCGGGTGACCATGTCCTCCGCCACGTCTCTCTCGATTGGTGCGCGCAATCCCCGCGATCCCCGGACGGGGTCAGGTGGGTGGGCGAACCTCCTTGTTCGGATCCGGGCGCCGCGCGAGTCGAATCCGTTCGACCCGGGTAACCACCCCGCAGGCTGGCCGCCTCGAAAAGGCGTCGCACCGCGGGGCGTATGAGCGTGCCCTGGTGACCTCAGTTTCGGCCCATCCCCCGCGCAAACTTGAACATGTCCGGTCGCAGTTCCTGCGCCCGCCCGGCGGCCAATAATACGCCCCGGCACGCCCCAAATCGGGGGTCCCGCCCACCCGAGCGCAACTCCCGCGCAAGATCGGCGCATCGACCGCGGAACGAGTCTTCGCCGAGTGCGCGCGCCGCCGCGAGCTGTGCGATCCTCCGATTGCTGACTGTTGGGAAAGCGAATACGCGTGCGATCGGGGGGCATAATCCACGGAACGAGCTCCGGGGGCTTTCGGGCGCACATTCTTTCGTCCCCCGCGAGCAGAACCCGAGGTGTCTCGCCAACTTTTCCCCTTCCGCGAACCCCGCCCCGCGCGGCACACTCTCCCCCATGCCGACCATCCTCGTCGTCGACGATGACCCGTCGGCGCGCAAACCCCTCGCCCGCCTCCTCCAAACCCGCGGCTACACCGTCGTTACCGCCCCCGACGCCTCCGTCGCCCTCGCCGCCGCCGCGTCCTGCCACCCCGACCTCATCCTGCTCGACGTCGCCATCCCCGGCCTCGACGGCCTCACCATGCTCTGGCGCCTCCGCGAGACGTCCGCCGGGCGGAAAGTCCCCGTCATCGTCATCTCCGGCCACGACGACGCGCAGACCATCGAGCGGGCCCAACAACTCGACGTAAAAGCCTACCTCGTCAAGTCGAGGTTCACGCCGGCGGAGTTATTGGACCTCGTCCGCGCGCACGCCGGCACGCCTGAGGCCAGCGCATCCGAACAGACGAGCCTCCCGACCACCACCGACGTGTAATCGCCTTCTCGCGCACCCTGCGCTCGCAGTCCGGGGGTCGGACTTAGCGGCCGCACCGAAGGTGCACGTTCGCGCCGACCAGCCCCTGAACGCAAGCCCCTCGCGACCCTACACGAATGCGCTCCGACCTCACCCCAGCCGCGTCGCGTGCAGCCCCCCGTCCGCCCACTTGAACTGCACCGCCGTGCCCGCGCGGATCATCTGCAAGAGCGCGTCCCCCACCGCCGCGCGCCGCCACCCGCGCATCAACCGCAGCCCTTCTCCGTCCGTGTCCCCCAGCGACCGGTACAGCTTCCCCACCTCCGCCCGGCTCGTCACCAGGTCGGCGTCCAGGCCCTGGCCCGTGCACAGGCACTGCGCCAGCGCCCACAGCGCGTCCGCCCGGTGCTTGTCCGTCGGCGACTCTTCCACCTGCTTGGATTCGGGCAGGTCCGCCGTCGGCGCCGCCAACCCGCGCCGCGTCGCCTCCACGATCTCCGACCCGTGCGCCGCCTCCACCGGCCGCGGCAGCCCGCGCACCCGGTCCAGCTTGTCCGGCGACTTCACCGGCTGCCGCGCCAAATCGATCAGAATCTCGTCCTTCAAAAACGCCCGCGGCGGCACGTCGTGCTGCCGCGCCGCCGCGTCCCGCCAGATCACCAGCTCGCGCAGCACCGCCAAGTTCTGCGGCTGCAAACTCCCAGCGCCGCGCACCTTCAGGTACGACGAGTCCGGGTCGAACTGGTACAGCCCCACGTCCGACTGCGCGTCGCACTCCTCGGCCGCCCACGCCTCGTGCCCCCGCGCCGCCAGCCGCCGCCCGAGCTCCGCCCGCACCAGCGGCAGAAACCGCACGTCGTTCGCCGCGTACCGCAACTGCTGGCCGCTCAGCGGCCGCGCGTCCCAGTGCGTGAACGTCAGCCCCTTCCCCAGCCGAACGCCCGTCATCTCCCGCACCAGCTTCGACAGCGACGCCGGGTACGACATCCCCACGAACCCCGCGCAGATCTGCGTATCGAACACGTTTCGGCCCGGCCGGCCCAGGTGCCGCATCACCGGCTCCAAGTCCTGCTGCCCGGCGTGCGCAATCTTCTCCACCGACTCGTCCGCCACCAACTCCCAGAACGGCGTCAGGTCCAACTGTGTGCCGATCGGGTCGATCAGCGTGATTTCCTTCGCCGTCGACGTCTGGATCAGGCACAGCTTGGGCAGGTACGTCAGCTCGCCAATGAACTCGCTGTCGAACGCAAACGACCCGGACGCGCGCAGCCGCCCGACGAGCTCGTCCAGCCCCGCCTGCGTCGTGACCAGCTTCGCGTCACCCCGGAACACGAGCGGGTTGTCGCGGGCCAGCCCGCTGTCATCGGTCTCGGCCACGCCGTGCGCGTCTTCGTGGGCGCGCGCCCGGTGGTGCCCGCGCGTCGGGCGGTAGTTCTTCAACTGATCGGCCTGTCGCGTCACGCGGTCGTCGTCTGTCATGTCGGTGGGTTCCGAGAATCCGTTCCGTGGGAGGTCGGACCTGAAGTCGCGAATCGTCCCCTAACACCAAAAGGGTCAATCATCCTCCCGGAAACCGCCGACCAGTGCCAGCGGCGAAGCCCTCGGAATGCGACCACAACGTAGCGCCCCGTGCATTTCCGCCGGAAAGCAGAGGCGTCTCCTCGCCGACTCGTCCGCCCGGTCGCGACATCTGGGCGCGCGGCCATGTGGGGACTTGTCTCACCACGACTCCCCCTCAGGAAATTCGAAGAAAAAGTTGCCTGACCTCCGGGACACCGGCAAGGCGTGCTCAGTCCATCAGTTAACTTCGTTCGGCCGATGCGATGGACGCCGCGGCCTGCGGATGAGAGGACGATAAGACGCCCGGCCCGGCATCCGACTTGCCAACTCGTATGTGCACTCGGGCCAAGTGTTTATGGAAGGGTTGTGTCATGATCCTCATAGTCGAAGACGATCCGCTCGCCCGCCGGGCACTCGAAGTGCTCCTCGCGGCGAACGGCTACCCCACGCGCACCGTTTCGAGCGCCGAAGAGGCGATCGAGTCCCTTAGGAACCCCGACCGCCCGGACCTCGTGCTCATCGACGTCGACCTGCCCGGCATGAACGGCCTGGAGCTCCTGCGCTGGCTTCGGTTGAATCGTCCCGAATTACATTGCACGCTGATGAGCGCCGATAGCCAGGAGCGGGTCCGCCGGTCGCACGAGCCCGTCCCGTTCCTGCCCAAGCCGCTGGACACCCGCCGGCTGCTGTCGATCGCCAGCGAGCGCCACCGACGCCCAGACGTCGATCCAGCGCTGGCGGGGCACGGCGAGGTTCATTAGAATTGGCGCCCCGGTAACGGGAGACGTGGTGCATTCGCGCCACGAGAACCCGCCCCAGGACACGGAAAGAGGAACGCCAATGAACCTCACGTACGCGGTCGACCGCCTGTACGACGTCGGATGGTTCCCCTCTGATGAGACGGGACTCGAGGCGCTCGGCGACGGCCGGCGGTTCCCCTCCGTGCTCGCCGTTCAGCACGAGTTCGCACAGGCCGGGCTCGAACTCGCCATCAAGCACAACCTCGTCTTCAACTGCTACCGCGCCACCTGGGCCCCGGCCGGCGAGCCCCTCGACCCCGCCAGCGCCGCGGACGACCGCCACGGCACCGTCATCGGCGCCTGCGAGCGCGAGGCCGCCGTCTACGCCCTCGCCCAACTCCGCGCCGCGCAACTCGTCACGGCCTAAGTGGGGACCATGCCGGCCCTGCGCCGCGTCTCCCGTTACCTTTTGGACGGTCTGACCGTCCTCTCCCTGCTCTTGGCCGTCGCGACGGTCACGATGTGCGTGCGCAGTTACTTCGTCGCGGAGCGGTTCAGCCACGCGACGCCGCCTCCGAAGCTGCCCGGCGTCGCGTACTTCAAAGGGATCGAATTCCGGCGGGGCGGAATCGTCCTGTTCCGGTCGCACTTCGGTGACCCGGGGTCCGAGACCGACGTCACCCCGGCCGAGAATTGGGGCGAGGGCTGGAGCCACAAGGTTTACGATTACGACCGCCATCCCGACCGATACTCGTACCCGTGGATCGGCCCGACGACCCCGAGGTTGGGCGGCGAATACGAGCTCGAGTGGAGCGCGGCGGGGTTTCAGGTTTTCCACAGCCACCGGTCGGGGGCCGCTTACTGGGGGAACCTTGCCGATCTCCAGCGGCTCACCGTCCCTTGCTGGGCGGCGGCCGCGCTCTTCCTGGCCCTGCCCGGGGTGCGAGCCATTCGTTGGGCCCGCCGCCGCCGCCGGGTCGACGCCAGCTTGTGCCCCGCGTGCGGCTACGACCTCCGCGCCACCCCCGATCGCTGCCCCGAGTGCGGTCGTGCGCCGGGCGGATCGTGTGCCCCATGAGGTGCGGCCCAACCCGCCCGCCTCACGCGCCCTGTAACGCCGGCGGCTCCGCAGCGACGGCGGCCCGCCGCGCGTCGACCGCCCCGAGGAACTCCGCCCGCCGCGATTTCCAGGTCTGCTCCAATTGGGCGTCGTAGCCGACGATCGCGTGCGGCGCCGCAACGTAGATCGTCGCCAACAACTGATCCACCTGCGCGGCCGTCAGCGGGCACTCGATGGACTGCCCGCGGCGGTCGTTGACGACCGTCGCGTACGACGTGTTGGTCGTCACCCCGTACGACTTGGTCTTCGTCTCCTTCTTGTACGCCCAGACGACGTCGGCGAGCGGGATCAGGTCGAGCCCGAAGGCGCGCTCGCGGACGAGGAACGACGGGGTGACGCGGACCTTGCGGCCGATGACCTGCGCGCCCGGCATCTCGCGGTCCAGCGCCGCCCCGAGCGCCGCCGGGTCGCCCAGCGCCCCCAGCGAGCGCGCGACCGGGTGCGATGACGGGTCCGAGATCCGCCGCGCCCCCTTGACCAGGTTCCACGCCGCGATTGCCGTGATCGGCGCCCATACGCACGCGAACACCCAGAACCCGATCATCGGCGTGTCTTTCACCAACACGACCGGCAACACCCGCCCGATCAGTGGCTTGCCCGGAACCACTTTGTCCGTCACCTCGCCCGGCGGCGACTTGATCACGCCCCTGAGCTCGGGCGGCGGGTCGACGTCGCCCCCCGTGCCGATGATCAGGGTCCCCTTCGACGTCTGGTAGTAGTGGTAGTGCCGCTTGCCGCCCTTGCGACTCGAGATCTGGTAGACCGATCTCGACAGCTTCGTCGGGTCCAGCGGGACGGTCACGTACCAGTCCTTCACGTCGTCGGCCGACCGGTACGCCGCGATCTGCTCCGGCGTCACGCGCTGCGGCCCACGGACGACCGTCGTGGCCCACGGGATGAACAGCACGAGCGCGACCGCGCCCGCGGCCACGAACAGCCCGTTGACGACGAGCACGTTGCGATTCGATCGCGCAATCTGCCGTTGGACGTATTGGCCCAGCATGGGACGACCTCGGAATCGGGGAGTCGGCGCACGCGAACTCCACGCCGACGCTCGTGGAGTCGATCTCGCGCCGTGCACTCGCGATCTTCACGGGCGCCGCACCGGGGGACAATTCCCCTAATGCGGGCAGCGCGAGCAAAACGAAGCGTGCCGCACTCTCACGAGTGCGGCACGTCGGGGTTGATCGTCGCAAGCGTCGCACCGGCGGTGCGAATCCGACTCCACAGGAGTCGCCGTGGGCGGCGTTACACCGACGCCGGCTCCAGCGTCCGGCTCCACCGCCGCTCCGGCCGGCCCTGCCAGCCCTTCTTGTGGTACGCGTACCCGGCGATCAGCGGCACCGCCAGCGTCGCCTCGCTGAACACCATCTGCTCGTACACCGTGTCCACCTTGCCCCAGCTCGACGCCTCCTTCAGCGTCGACGAGCTCAGCGCCCCGTCCCGCACGTCGGCGACGGTCACCTGGATCGCGTACTTGTGCATCGGCGCATCGTGCCCGAGCACCTCGGCCGCCACCACGATGTCCTGCGTGAAGTTCTTCGGCACACCGCCGCCGATCATCAGCAGGCCCGTCTCCTTGTTGCGGATCTTGAGCTGCGTCAGCTCGTAGAAGTCCTTCCCGCCGTCCCACGACAGCATCGGGCCGCCGCCGGTGTTGGCCGCCTGGATCGCGACCAGGCCGAACCCGGCCGAGCAGTCGCTGAACGCCGGGCAGAAGATCGGGACATCCCGCTTGTAGCACTCGTACACGATCGAGTCGGCGCACTTCGGGCCGCCGTTGTTGTCCAGGTATGCCCCGAACTCCTTCAGCAACTCGCGGGAGCTGTACGCCCGCGGCTCGAGCCCGGCGAAGATCTTCCCGGTCACCTCGTCGCAGATGCGGAGGTCGTCCTCGCTGATCAGCGTGTCGTAGATCCGGTCGATCGCGTGCTCGCGGAGGTCGCCGTCGAACAGGCCGGTCTTGAGCTCCTCGGCGGCGACGTAGTGCTTGAACCCCAGGGCCTCGAAGAAGTCCTGGTCGACGATGTTCGCCCCGGTCGACACGATCGCGTCGACCATGTTGTTCCGGATCAGATCGACGAACACCTTCTTCAGCCCGGCCGAGATCAGCGACCCGGCCAGCGTCAGGATCACGCCGCACTCCTTGTCGCGGAGCATGCGGTCGTAAATGTCCGCCGCCCGGTGGAGGTCGCGCGACGAGAACGCCATGTGCTGCATCGCGTCGACGATGTTCACGATGCCCGGGTTCTTCGTCACGTCGATGTGCTCGATCGTCTTGCCGAAGTACTTCGACTTGTCGGCGTTCTCCTTGGCCTTGAGCGGGGTGGTGTTAAGTTCGGCCATGGGCGGACCTCCGAAAGGGTTAGAGTGCAGTGTCGAACGGACGCGCGCGATTCGCGATCAAAACGAAAAAGCCACCACGGCCTGCTACGGTGTGCCGCCGCGAATGGCGACACCCGCCATTGCGGGCCGGGGTGGCTTTGGAACACTGATTTGTACGAGGTACGTTACGCGGGCGTCAAGGGGGATGTTCTGTCCGTTCGCGGAAAATTCACGGGCGGTTGCCGGGGATCGCATTTGTTGGGGATCGGGAGCGGCGACTTTTCGCGCGGCGGCCGCTCGTGGGCGACCGCCCGGCGCGGTACGATCCCCCGCAACTCCACTTTCAATGCAATTCGCGAGGCGGGCGTGGGAGGTTCAATGGGCGGCAGATTCAGGACATGGGCGTTGGTGATCGCGGCGGGCGCGGGACTGCATTCGGTGCGTGCCGCACACGCGGGCGGACTGTTCGGCGGCGGCGGGGGCGCGAACCGGGGCGCGGACGGCGCGGCGGCACCGGTCGCCGGCCGCACCACCGGTCAGCCGGACCCGCTTCCGCCCGCGGCCGAGGACTGGAGCCCGCCGCGATGGTCGGGCAAGCCGACGCCGCTGGCCCGCGAGATGCCGGGGCGCGTGGCCCGGCTCGCGGCGGCGCTGCAGGAGGCGGTTCCGGCGCGCCAGGCCGACCGCCCGGCGCTGGGCGTGCGCTGGGCCGACGCGCTGCGCGACGCCGGGAATCTACCCGCCGCCGAGCGGGCGCTGCTCGTCCCGGAGTTGCTGCGGGTCACGCTCAGCGGGGTGCCGCGCGTGAACGCGAGCGAGCCGCTCCATCGCCTGGCCACGGACCCCGGGGGGCACGCGATGCTGGTGAGGGTCGTCTCGGAGGAGACCGACCCGGCGGTCCGGGCGGCGGCGGTGATCTTGCTGGAACGCGCGGACCTCGACCTGCTCCTCCGGCTCGCCGCCGACGACCGCGAGCACTGGTGGGTGCGGGCACAGGCGATCGGGCATGCCGCCCACCAGGCGGCTCCGGACCGGGCGGCCGCCGACCGCGCCGCGGCCGTCGCCGCCGCCGGGCTCGGCCACCCGTCGCCCGAGGTGCGGACGCAGGCGCTGCGCGTCCTGTACCGGCCGGGCGCGGGCGCGTTACCCACGGGGGGCGAGGCGAACGTACTCGCGCGCCTGCGCGACCCGCACCCCGGGGTATCGGCGGCCGCGTTCGATTGGGTGCTGGGGACCGGCCGGCACGCGGACCCGCAGGTGCGCCAGGCCGTGCTCGCGGCGATGGCCGACGGGTTCGGCACGGACCGCGCCGCGGCGCTCCGCCGGGCGGGCGTCTTCCCAACGGACGAGGTGACCGCGCTCGCGCGCGACCTTCGGGCCGGCTCGCCCGCCGCGCGCCGGCAGGCCGTCGACCGCGCCGCCCAGCTCGGCGCCGCGGCCCGCGCTGACCTGACGAACGTCGCCCGGCTGGCGTTTGCCGACGTCGACCCGGGCGTCGCCCGCGCGGCCGAGCGCGCGATGGGCGCGGTGCTCGAGAAGTCACGGCTGGCGTCGCACCGGAACCCGCCGGACGTCGCCGCGCGCGAGGCGCATGCGCACGTCGACGCCGTTCTCGCCGTCATCTTGGCGCCCGACGTCGACCCGCGCGCCAAGCGGCACGCGATCAACGAGTTGTCGCGGTGCACGTCGGCGCCCACCATGGGCGGGCTGCCGCCGACCCCGATCCCGCTCGGACAGATGAAGCAGATCCTGCTCCGGTCCGACCGCACCATGCGTGACCGCGTCCCGCCGTTCGTGACCGGCGATCGCTCCGACGCCGACACGCTCGCGCTGTTCGCGTGGGCCATGTCCGACGCGGCCCCGGCGGACGTCAGGCGGGACCTGCCGCAATGGCTCCGCCCGGCCCCGGCGTTCGCCGCGCTGGTCCGGGACCCCGATCCCGTCGTCCGCCTCCGGGCAATCGACGTGCCCGCGCACCGCCTCCAGACCGGGCTCCGGGCCGACGTCCTCATGCCTCTGCTGGCCGACCCCGACGTCGAGGTGCGCGCTGCGGCGGCCGAGCAGATCCGCGACGCGGCCCAGACGGCGACGTCGAAGCCCGTCGTCCCCCCGGCCCAGCTCCCCGCGCTCCTGGCCCGGCTCAAGGCCGCCGAACTCGACAAGGACCTGGCGACGCGCGAGGCCGCCGGGGCGGTGCTCGTGCGGCTCAACGCCCGGCCCGCGCCGCCCGCAGGCGCGGCGCCCCGGCCGCCCGCGCCGGTCGCCCTCCTGGCCGACCGCACGCAGAGCTCGCGCACCCGCGCCGCCGTACTCGGGCAGATCGACCCGCGCGGGGCGATCTCCGGCGCCGGGCT
>DASPKW010000363.1:0-18905 GCA_035627895.1 Tepidisphaeraceae bacterium
GCCGGCCCCGGTCTTGCGGCCGAGGTTCGACAACACCATCGACGGCCCGCCGCCCTTGATCAGCTCCGAACCGATGTTCGAGGTCATGATCATGATGACGTTGCGGAAGTCGACGTGCCGGCTGAACGAGTCGGTCAGCCGACCCTCCTCCATGATCTGGAGGAGCATGTTGAACACGTCGGGGTGCGCCTTCTCGACTTCGTCCAGCAGGACGACCGAGTACGGGCGGCGGCGGATCCGCTCGGTGAGCTGACCGCCTTCCTCATACCCGACGTACCCGGGGGGCGCGCCGATCAGGCGCGACACGTTGTGCTTCTCCATGTACTCGGACATGTCGATCTGGATCAGCGAGTCCTCGTCGCCGAACATGAACTCGGCCAGCGCCTTGCTCAGCAGGGTCTTGCCGACGCCCGACGGGCCGAGGAACAGGAACGAGCCCATCGGGCGGTTCGGGTCCTTCAGGCCGGAGCGCGCCCGGCGGATCGTCTTGCTGATCGCCTTGATCGCCTCGTCCTGCGACACGACGCGCTTGTGGAGCTCGTTCTCGAGCTCGAGCAGGCGCTGGGCCTCTTCCTTGGCCAGCCGGGTCAGGGGCACGCCGGTCATCTTGGAGACGACCTCGGCGATCACCTCCTCGTCGACGACGCCGTCGACCTCCTTGGCCTTGTCGCGCCACTGCTTCTGCATCTCCTCCTTCTTCTTCCGCAGCGCCTCGGCCGAGTCGCGCAGGCGGGCGGCCTCCTCGTACTCGGCGTTGCGGACGGCCTCGTCCTTCTGGATCGACAGGCGCTCGATCTCCTCCTCGATCTCGGCGAGGTTCGGCGGCTTGGTCATGCTGCGCAGGCGGATGCGGGCGCCGGCCTCGTCCAGGACGTCGATCGCCTTGTCGGGCAGGCAGCGGCCGGTGATGTACCGGTCGGACATCTCCACGGCGGAGACGAGCGCGGCGTCGAGGATCTGCACGCGGTGGTGCGCCTCGTACCGGTCGCGCAGGCCCTTGAGGATCTCGACGGCGTCGGTCTTGTTCGGCGGCTCGACCGTGATCGCCTGGAACCGGCGGGCCAGGGCCGCGTCCTTCTCGATGTACTTGCGGTACTCGTCGAAGGTCGTGGCGCCGATGCACTGGATCTCGCCGCGGGAGAGGGCGGGCTTGAGCACGTTGGACGCGTCGATCGCGCCCTCGGCCCCGCCGGCGCCGACGAGCGTGTGCAGCTCGTCGATGAACAGGATGACGTTCTTGGCGCGGCGGACCTCGTTCATGACGGCCTTGATGCGCTCTTCGAACTGGCCGCGGTACTTCGTGCCCGCGACCATCATGGCCAGGTCGAGCACGACGAGGCGGCGGTCGTGAAGGATCTCGGGGACGCTGTTCGAGATGATCATCTGGGCGAGGCCCTCGACGATCGCAGTCTTGCCGACGCCGGCCTCGCCGAGGAGGACGGGGTTGTTCTTCTGTCGGCGGCAGAGGATCTGGATGACGCGCTCGATCTCGTTCTTGCGGCCGATGACGGGGTCGAGGGCCCCTTCCTTGGCGAGCTCGGTCAAGTCGCGCCCGAACGAGTCGAGCGCGGGGGTCTTGCTCTTGCCCTTGTTCGGCTGCTTTTCCTGACTGGCGGACGGTTCTTCGTTTTCCACACCGGCTCCCAAAAGGTTCAGCACCTCTTCCCGGACTTCTTCCAACTTCAGCCCAAGGTTCATGAGCACCTGGGCGGCGACGCCGTCGTGCTCGCGGAGCAGCCCGAGCAGGAGGTGCTCGGTGCCGACGTAATTGTGGTTCAGGTTGCGGGCCTCTTCGATCGCGTACTCGATGACCTTCTTGGCGCGGGGGGTCTGGGGGAGCTTGCCCATGGTGACCATGTCGGGGCCGCTCTTGACGAGCTTCTCGACTTCGAGGCGCACCTTGCGGAGGTCGACGTCGAGGTTCTTGAGCACGTTGGCGCCGACGCCGCTGCCCTCCTTGACCAGCCCCAGCAGGATGTGCTCGGTCCCGATGTACTCGTGGTTGAACCGCTGCGCCTCTTGGTTGGCCAGGGCCATCACCTTGCGCGCCCGGTCCGTGAATCGTTCGAACATGTCCATCTCCTGTCGGCCGGGTCGGTAAGGACCGGGCCCCTCTCTCGGGTGCAGCGTTGCCGTCGGCAGAGTGCCGTTACTTCCGGTCGCGCCCCGCTGCGCGCGGGTCACACCAGGAGTCGGGGGCGACCGACCGACCCGCCGCGCGACTCCGTCGCGCGCCCGGACCGATGGCCGTCCCGCCGGAACTGTTCCGGCCGGCCGGAGATTAAGTCCGGCCCGCGGTCGCCGGGTGTGCCTGGAAAACCCGATTGTCGGGTCGAGTAGACCTCACATCCCGCCGGCGACGCTGCCCCGGATTCTAGTCCTCAACTATCGGCAATCAAGGAACGCCCGGCGAGCGGAAACGACGCCCGGGCAAATACGATCGGCGCGAGCGGGGAGGGGGGCCCCGTCGCCGCCGGCACATCAACACCCACCCGAGTCCGGCGACCGCCGACATCACGCCCGGTTCGGGCACGGTCGCGTCCGTTCCCCACGCGAGCCCGAACGCGGCCTCGTCCGCGGCGCCGATCCGGTCGTACAGTTCGCCGTTCCAGAGCACGCGGATCAGGTACTCGCCGTCGGCCGGCACCAGGAACGACAAGTGCTCGACGTTCTGGAATTCCGAGGCCGACTCGGCCACGAGTGCGTCGGCCAGACCACCCGTCAACCGCCAGACCTGTAGGTCGAGATTTGCGAAGCTGCCGAACTCGGGGACGTCGGCTCCGTCGGCGAGCGTGCTGTTCACGAACCAGTCGAGCGTGACCGTCAGGCGCGTGCCGGCCGCCAGCGGCTCGACGATCGCGTAGTCCGTCGGCCCCACCGGGTGCGCCAGGCCGAACGCCCAGCCGGTCGACAGGACCGGCGCGCCCGCCCCGGTCTCGTCGACGCTCACCGAACCGTTCAGGTATTGTCCGAACGCGCGGGTCAGGTTGAGCCGGCCGGCGCCCGCGGCATAGTCAAGGGCCCGGGTCGTTCGCACCACCCCGCCGGCCGTCGTTTGCCCGTTGTCCCAATTGGGCGTCTTGTCGGCCGAGTTCATCAGCACGGCCTTGACGACCCGCGCGTCGACCGCCCGGCCGACGCCGTCGAACCACGTCCGCCCGGCTTCGACGATCAGCGCCGCCGCGCCGGCGACGACGGGTGCGGCGTAGCTGGTGCCCGCCCCCTCGACGGCGTAGAGGCCGGTCGCGGCCGGGTCGGTGGGGTCGTAATAGGCGGGGAACAACATGTCGCCGGGCGCGACGATCGACACGGCCGTCCGCGCCCCTGCGTGCGCCACGCCGGGCGTGAGCGCGTCCGGCGATGCCGCTTTGCCCGTCGGGACGAACCCGTCCGTCGGCGAGCGCGCGCTGAACGCGGCCACGCCGGCGTAGGGGTTGTCGACCGAGAACGCCGTCGCCCCGACCACGATCGAGTTGTAGCTGGTCGCGGGCGACGTGACGGTGTTCGCGCCCGGGCCGTCGTTGCCCGCGGCGAACACGAGGGTCTTGCCCGTCTGCGCCGCCAGGGCGTCGACCGTGACGGCGTAGAAGTGGTTGTTGCTGGTCAGGCCGCCCGCGGCGCTCGTGCCCCAACTGCTGTTGATCACGTCGGCGGTCTGGCCGCCGATGCCGGTCTTGAAGGCCGTGCGGTAGATCGCGACGAACTGACGGTCGTCCATCTCGAAGCTGCCCGTGGCGGCGTCGAACGACGTCGCGATGTTGCCCGACCAGAGGGTGGCCCCCGGCGCGATGCCGGACTCGAAGAGGGTGGTCGAGCCGACGTCTGGTTGGCCCCCCGCGATCACCATGCCCACGCCGGTCGCGTGGTTCGTGTACGCCGGCGTCGTCGTGGGCGGGGTGAGTGAAGGGAAGTACGTGTCGACCCGGGTTAGCGCCTCGTGGCCGTTCCAGACCGATCCGCCCTCGATGTTGGCGACGATGACGCCCGTGCCGAACGTGTGGTAGAGGTTTCCGAAGAAGTCGGAGTAGTTGTAGAAGGTGGTCGCGCCGACCGCGTCGTTGATGATGACGGCGTTGTTGATCGCGTTGTTGGCGGCGTCGTATTGGCCCCCGACCAATGCCCCGGCGTGGCGGGCCGCGCAGAGCGACACCGCCAGCGCGGCGGCCCACCGCCGCAGTTTGCCCTCGCTCCGTGTCCGGCCCATCCTGGCCCTCCAGCCGCCCGCCCTGTTCGGTCCATCATCATCATGCGCTATGCCGGAATCGCGGCAACCGCCCCCACCTGTACGGCCGGGGCGGCGAACTGTTTTGAGAGACTGGTAGGATCAACGGCAGGCGGCGGAGGTTAGGCCAATGTTCCCCATGGAACATTCGCGGTCGGATTGTCTGGCAACTGATCTGATGCCGACTACACTTGCCGCGCCGTTTGCGCCCATTCCGAGGGGCTTTCACTCGCTTTCGACTCGCGGAGCTGCCCGACCATGGAGTTCATCAACCGTCTCGTCTGGACCATTTTCCACCTGAGCCCGTGGTCGTTGAACTGGTTCCTCGAATACGTCGGGAACACGAACCTTTACGTCATCTTGTTCGCGATCGTGTTCGCGGAAACGGGGCTGGTGGTCACGCCGTTCCTCCCCGGCGACTCGCTGCTGTTCGCGGTCGGCGCGGTGGCAATGATCCCAGGTTCCCCGCTCAACCTGTGGACGCTGACCCCGCTCCTGATCGTGGCCGCGATCATCGGCGACGCGGTCAACTACTGGATCGGCTACAAGGTCGGCCCGGCGATCTTCCGCAAGGAGACGGGGCGGATCTTGAACAAGAAGCACCTGATCAAGGCGCAGGAGTTTTACGACAAGTACGGGGGGAAGACGATCATTCTGGCCCGGTTCGTCCCGATCGTCCGCACGTTCGCGCCATTCGTGGCGGGCATCGGGCGCATGAACTTCTTCAAGTTCTGGATGTTCAACATCATCGGGGCCGTCGCGTGGGTGTTGATCTGCGTGCTCGCCGGCGTGTTCTTCGGGCGGTTCGAGTTCGTGCAGAAGCGGTTCGAGTTGGTGATTATCGCGATCATCTTCATCTCGCTCCTGCCGATCGCGATCGAGTTCTGGAAGGCGCGGCGGGCGGCGAAGGCGGCGGGACCGGTGGCCGAGCCGCACCCGGTGGTGGACGCGGCGATCCAGGCGACGACGACGTTGCCGGCGGTCGAAGAGGACGCGGCGAATCGGTGACCGGGCTTCGCATTGCTCGTGGCCGCTCCTGATCGGCCGTACTCGCAGCGCCCCGGATTTGCCGTCGGCGGAAAGCCGGTTGTAGTATCATTTCACTATGGAACTTGCGATTCCTCCCGACACTCAGCGGCTCATCGAGGAGCACGTCCGTACCGGTCGGTTCGCCTCGGCCGAAGATTTCGTTGCCGCCGCGGTGGCCGCGTTCGATCGGAACGCGCCCGGCGAGTTCACGCCGGGCGAACTCGACGCGCTCCTGGCCGAGGGCGAGGCTAGCGAATCGTTGGACGGCGATGCAGTCCTCAAGGAATTCCGTCGGGCGGTGCGGGGCAAGGCGGGATGAGAACCCTGTTCGTCAAGGCCCGCGCCCGGATGGACCTGTTGGCCATCGCACGCCACCTGAGCGAATCGGCCGATGAGCGCGTCGCCGATGCGGTGGGTGACCGGGTCGCTACTGCGATAGAAGCGTTGCGCGACACGCCCAACCGCGGCCACATGCGGTCGGACGTCGACCGGCCGGGAATGTGGTTCTGGAACGTATTTCAGTACGCGATCGCCTACCGCTACGACGACCGATCGGTCACCGTGGTCGCGAGTCGTGCACGGACAGCGCGACTTCCGGCGCATCTTCCCGAGGCAGACGTGAACTTTTCTTAACAGAGGGCCGCCGGACCCGGGTGCCCGCCGGCCGCGCGTTGGCGGTCGCTCGTGACGGCCTGAGTCGAGCCGCGCGCGTGCGTCGCTATGCCGAGGCTGACACGGGTGGGCATGGACCTTTGCGCGCCGGGGGCGGTGCGATATCATCGCCCGTCCATTCGGGGCAGCAGCACCGATGCACCTAGTTCAGTTGAAGGGAGCGAGACGATGTCCGCCACGACGCAGTGCCCGCATTGCGGGGCCGCCAACCCGTTCGGGTCGCAGTTCTGCCAGACGTGCGGGAAGGCGTTGCCGAGCGTCTACCAGTCCGGCCCGCGCGTGGTGGGTTCGGACGAGTTCGCGGCGACGGCCGCCGGGCAGAAACTTCAGTCCGACGAGTTGCTGAAGCAGTCGAAAAAGGCGACCGGCGCGCTGCTGACGGTCGCGATCCTCCAGACGCTCGGGGCCGCGTTCCTCATCTACCTGTTGAACGACGTCCGCGTCCCGGCGTTCCTGGAGAACTTCGTGCGCATCATGGCGTTCGCGTCCGTCGCGATCGCCGCGCTGTTCTGGGGCCTGTGGTTCTGGTCGCGCTCGAACCCGTTCCCGGCGGCGATCGTGGGGACCGTGCTGTACGTGACGTTCAGCCTGGTCGACTACATCGGCGCGTTCATGATCATCGAGCAGAACCGCCCGCCCGGCGCGACCGGCGGTACGCCGGGGATCCCGTGGCTGAAGATCCTGATCATTGCGGTGCTCGTCCAGGCGTGCCAGGCGGGCGCCAAGCACCGTAAGCTGATGCAGCAGCAGCCGACGATGTGACGGCGCTCGGCTACCGCGCGCGATTCCCGGGATGACGTCCGACGTGACCGACCCATTGACCGAACAGTCCCACGAGCAGAACCCGACCGGCGGCGATCCGCCGCTGGGAGCGGTACCGGTGTCGGCGGTGGCCCCGCCGTGTCCGCCGATCCCGGTGCTTCCGCCGCTCCCGGCGATTCCCGTCGCCCCGCCGCGGCGGTTCTGCAACACGTGCGGCGAGCCCGCCGACCCGGTGACGGGCGGCTGTCCGCGGTGCGCGACGCGGACGGCGGGCGCGGGGCCGCTCTACTCTCGCGGCTCGATGGCCGCGCCGGACGAGGGGAGCGCGATCGCGCCGGCACTCGGCCTGTACTTCGCGTACCTCGCCACGTCCGCGGTCGGGTTGATCGTCGCCGCCCAGCCACGAACGGACCCGGTCGGCCTGGACTTCGGTTTGTCCATCGCGGCGTCGGTGCTCGTGATCGCCTGGGCGGGGTGCACGGCGCGGCTGGTCGCCGGTCCGCTGACGACGCTGGGGCGGTTGCCGTGGTACCCGCTCGCCGCCGGCGCGGCGATCGCGACCTTCGCGCTCGCGTCGACCCTCGTCTGGGCGTTCTCGCGGCTGCTCGACCAGCCGCCGGGCGAGATGACCAACGACCTCGCCGCCGCCGGTTACGGGCTGCCGACGATGGTTTTGCTGATCGCCGTCCAGCCCGCGGTGATCGAGGAACTGGCGTTCCGCGGAGTGATCTTCGGGGCGCTCCGCCGGGCGTTAAACCCGGGCGAGACGATCGTCGTGTCGGCGATGATGTTCACGATCCTTCACCTGTCGATCGCGAGCTTCCCGCACCTGCTGGTGATCGGCCTGGCGTTGGGATACCTGCGCCACCGGACCGGCTCGATCTACCCGTGCGTGTTGCTGCACTTCTGCCACAACCTGCTCTGCGTGCTCGCCGAGCGATGGAAGGTGTTCCCGGTATGGTAGTCGAACACATCTTCGTCACGACGATGGAGCCGGTCGACGCGATGAGCGTCACGTCGCAGTTCCTCGCGCAGCGCGGGTTCGTCGCGGGCGTGCAGACGTCGTTCCAACTCGGGGCGCCGGGGTGGAACGTGGTCGAGATGGCCCGCGGGCGCAAGACGGCGGCCCGGGCCAAGTCGACGCTCGAGCTGCCGCAGCAGATCCGCGTCGAGTACGACCGCGGGCGGGTGACCGTCGCCGCGAGCGCGCTGACGGCCAAGGAGGCGCAGAACGGCAGGCCCCCTAAGGGCAAACCCGCGGCCGAGGCGCAGGCGATGCTCCTGGCGCTGGTGCAGAACGTGGAATACCTGCTCGTGCACCGGGCCGACCCGGCCACGCTCATGGGGCAGTGGTCGCAGCACGAAGACGGGATCCACCGCGAGGGGTTGCGGCGGCGGGCGCGGCGGCTGACGATCCTCTGGTCGATCGTCGGGGTGCTCGTGCTGCTGATCGCGCTGGCGATCATCGCCGCCACGCGACGAGGGTGAGGCGCGCATTACGGCCAGAGGTTCATGCCGTCGAGGCCGGCGGTTTCCGGTAGGCCGCAGATCAGGTTGGCGTTTTGGATGGCTTGGCCGGCGGCGCCTTTGCCGAGGTTGTCGCAGGCGCCGATGGCCATGACGAGGTTTCGGGCGGGGTCGGCGGCGTAGGAGACGAAGGCGAGGTTGCTGCCGGTGGCCCACTTCGTGTGCGGGGGGGTGGCGGAGACGCGGACGAACGGGCGGGCCGCGTAGAAGGCGCGGGCGGCGTCGAGGCACTGTTCGGTGGTTGCCTGGCCGCGGCAGTAGATCGTGGCGAGGATGCCGCGGGTCATGGGGCAGAGGTGGGGGGTGAAGACGAGGCCTTCGGATTTAACACCCGAGAGTTTGGAGATCGTGGCGGTGATCTCGGGCATGTGGGTGTGTTTGAGCAGGCCGTAGGGGGCGAGGTCTTCGTTGACCTCGGCGTAGCCGAACTTGGAGTCGCCGCCACCGCGGCCGGCGCCGGATACGCCGGTCTTGGCGTCGACGATGATGTTGTTGGGGTCGATCAGTTTGCCCGCGAGCAGGGGGGCGATGGCGGCGAGGGTGGCGGCGGGGAAGCAGCCGGGGTTGGCGATGCGGGTCTTGCCGCGGATGTCGTCGGGCCAGGCGTCGGCGAGGCCGTAGGTCCAGCCGTCGGCGTAGCGGTGGTCGCCGCCGATGTCGACGATCTTGACGCGGGCGGGGACCTTGGCGAGGGCTTCTTTCGATTCGCCGGTGGGGAGGGAGGCGAAGAGGACGTCCAGGTCGGCGGGGAGGGCGGCCGGGTCCCATTTCTGGATGACGAGGTGGGCGAGCTTGGGCGGCAGGGCGGGGAAGCGGTCGGACACTTTTTGGCCGGCGGACGATTCGCCGGCGGCGTAGATAAGCTCGAAATGGGGGTGGGAGGCGCAGAGGCGGAGGGCCTCGCCCCCGCCGTAACCGCTGATGCCGATGATGCCGACCTTGATGCTCATGGGATTGGATTATGGGGATAGGGGGGGCGGAGACAACGCGTGTTCCGATCATAGGTCGGAATCGCGACGACGCGAAGCGGCTGCGAGGGGCCATTGCGGGGGCGAACGGTCAACGGTCGGCGGGATACGCGTGAGGAATTGTTTCCTGACGAGCGCGCTCCGGTCCGTCGCACTTGACCGGTTTGGGGCATGACGGGTGCGGCGACGGGACTCCGCGAGTGGGGGTGTGCGGGTGGTCGGTGCGGCCGCCCATCGGTTTGGAAGCTTGCCAGGAGTATTCGCCATGCGTCGTGATTCAGTCTGTCAGTCGTTCGAGTCGCTCGAGGGTCGCCGGTTCTTTTCGGCCGCGGTGGAGGTCGTCGCGCCCGAGCGGGCTACGCCGTTCAAACGGACTGCGGGATACCCGGCTCAGATTGCGGCGTCACTGAGCAAGGGCGGGACGCTGACCGTGCTCGGGAGCGCGAACCCCGAGACGATCCGGGTGACTCACGAGGCGGACGGGCGGATCTGGGTGTCGACGACGCGCAAGGGCGGGATGACGCGGTTTTTGTTCTCGTTCCGGGCCAAGACGACCCAGCGGGTGTACGTGGACGCCGGCGACGGGGACGACAAGATCGACTGCAAGGGCGTGTTCCGGATCACGCATCTACTCGGGAACTTCGGGAACGACTCGATCCACGGGTCGGACTACATAGATGGGATCTTCGGCGGCCCGGGGAACGACAACATCCACGCCCACGAGGGGAATGACCAGGTCTGGGGCGACGACGGCGACGACACGCTCCAGGGGGACGACGGCGACGACGACCTGACCGGCGGATACGGGTCCGACACAATCCTGGGCAACGGCGGCGACGACTCGATCTACTCGGCCGACGGGACCGCGCAGGATTTAATCTCGGGCGGGCTCGGCATGGACTGGGCGAGCGCGGACAAGAACCACGAGGGCGATTGGCAGGGCGAGTGGACGCCGGGCGACTGGGAGCGGTCGGCGGTGTGGGCGAAGGACATCGAGACGATCACGGGGAACTGATTACCCGACCGTGTCGGCGTCCTTGAACAGGGGGGCGAAGTCGCGGTCCCAGGTGTCGTCGGCGAGCTTGGCGCGGTCGTTCTCGAACTGGTTGAGGCTCGGGACCTCGCCGCCGAAGTCGGGCTTGGCGTCGAGGGTGATCGGGACGCGGATCAACTCGGCCCGGCGGACGACCTCGAACGTGAGGGTCTGCCCCGCGGCGGCCTTGAGGACGGCGGCGATCAACTGGCGCGGGGAGTCGATGGGCTCGCCGGGCTGTTCGACGATGCCGACGATCACGTCGCCCTCGCGGAGCAGTCGGTAGGAGCAGAAGCCGGGGATGCGGGAGAGGACGCTGACGCCGCGCTCGAGCCCGAGGAGCGGGCGCTCGTCGGCGGCCATTTCGGAGGGGAGGCGGATCCCGAGGAACCCGCCGGGCGTGGTCGGGTAAATCTGGTCGGCCAGGACGATTTGGGTGACGATCTCCTGGAGGACGACGCGCTGGCTGGGCGCGAGGGGGAGGGATCGGCGGACGGCGTCGCGGAGGACGGAGAGGTGCTTGCTGCGGAGGCCCATGAGGGCGACGCGGGCGTCGTCGCGCTTGGACGCGTCGGCGGCGCCGAGGTCGGCGACGAGCCGCTGGACGAGCTTGATGTCGCCGGGCGGGCGATCGGCGTTGACGGTCCGCGGGGCGGCGTCCTGCGCGGGGAGAAGGGGGGCGAGCGCCGTGGCGAAGCAGACGGCGAGGGCGACGGGGACGAGCCTGGTGGTCAGGCGGGGGGGCATAGCGGGTGGGCGGGGCCTCCGGGGAAAGGATACGTCTGGTGGGAATGAAAGGCGCGGGGAAAATTGCACCGTTCAATCGCTAAGCCGCAAGCGGCGAGCACGAGGAGTAAGGTCCGATTCCAATCCAGATCGGTTCCCGCGCGGGGGCACTGCCCATGCCGGGGGTTGTCGCATATGATCCGCCACCCATGTCCCCGCTCGTCGTCGAATCCGCCGTCAAGACGTTCCGCCAGGGCGAGCGCCAGGTCACCGCGCTGGCGGGGGTGTCGCTCGAGGTCGCGGCGGGCGCGTTCCTCGCCGTGATGGGCGCGTCCGGCTCGGGCAAGTCGACGCTGCTGCACCTCATGGCGGGCCTGACCACGCCGGACTCGGGCAACGTGCTGATCCGCGGGCAGAATTTGGCGGGCATGAACGATAAGCAGCTCACGCTGTTCCGCCGGCGGAACGTGGGGCTGGTGTTCCAGTCGTTCAATTTGATCCCGACGCTGACGGCCGAGGAGAACGTCGCGCTGCCGCTGTTGCTGGACGGCGCGAGCGAGTCGGCGGCCCGGCCGCGCGTGCGCGAGATCCTCGACAGTTTGGGGCTCGGGTCACGCATGGCCCACCGGCCGGACGCGATGTCGGGCGGGGAGCAGCAGCGCGTCGCCATCGGCCGGGCGCTGGTGACGGACCCGGCCGTGCTGCTGGCGGACGAGCCGACCGGCAACCTCGACTCGGCCAACTCCCGGCACGTCTGCGAACTGCTTCGGGACCTTTCGCAGATCCACAACAAGACGATCGTGATGGTCACGCACGAGCCGACGGTGGCGGCGTTCGCGCAAGAGGTCGCGGTGATCAAGGACGGGAAGCTGGTGCACCGGTTTGCGACGTCGGAGACGGACGGGCACCAGGGGTTGGCGATGAAATACCAAGAGTGTTTGCGGTGAGGAATAGTTTGCGGAGAGGTGTTCCCCCTGTCATTCCGAGGTACTCCGAGGAATCTGGCTGGAGCGTCGGGGCCCGTTCGACGTTGGCAATTCGTGTTCGAGTTTGGTCGCCAAAGTCGAAGAGGCCTCATCGTTCGGGGCCGGATCCCTCGTTCCTTACAGTTCGGACGCTCTGCCGCGAAGTGACGCGGCCGTGTGTTCGAGGCTAGATCCTTCGGAGTACCTCAGGATGACGACCGGCGCGAGCCGAAAGTAGTCGAGATTCGGAAGGCTCCCCGCCCATGGCGACGCTCAAGCTGCTCAGTTCCAACCTCCGCACCCGCCCGGTTCGCACGGGGTTGACCGTCGCGTCGGTCGCGCTGGCGGTGTCGCTCGTGGTGGCGGTGACGTCGGGGTACACGTCGGCCGAGGGGGTGCTGTTCAATTACCTCGCGTCGGTGTTCGGGTCGACGGACGTGCAGGTGACGCACGGGACGGATTGGCGGAAGGGGATGCCGTCGTCGGTCGTGGACCGGATGCGCGCGGACCCGCTGGTGGCGACGGCGTTCGGGCGGATCGAGGCGGAGATCGGCCTGCTCGACAAAGATGGGAAGTACATCCAGGCGGTCGCCGCGGAACTTGTGGGCGTGGACCGGCCGGTCGACGACGACATCGCCCGCATGGCCCTGGCGGGGGGCAAGTGGTTCGACACGCGGACGGGGGACGTGGCCGTGATCGACCAGCGGTGTGCGGAACTGCTGAAGGTCGGCGTGGGCGGGACGATCATCCTGCCGGCGCCGGGGGATCAGAAGCGGCCGTTCAAGGTCGTGGGGATCTGCAACAAGCCGGGGTTCTTCGCCGACAAGGTCTCGTCGGTGTACGTCCCGATCGAGACGGCTGAGGTGCTGACGGGGCGGAAGAACGAGTACACGCGGGCGTTGGTCCGGCTGCACGCGCCGGGGAAGGCGGGCGAGTTCGTCGACCGGTGGGCGCCGCTGGTCAAGGCCGTGGACGCCGACCTGCGGTTGCGGTCGGCGAAGGACCTCCGCAAGGAGATGGACAAGAACATCCAGGGCATGCACACGCTGTCGATGCTTGGGGGGGCGGTGAGCCTTGTGTCGGCGGCGTTCATCGTGTTCTCGACGCTGTCGATGGGCGTGGCCGAGCGGCAGCGAACGCTGGCGATGTTGCGGGCGATCGGGGCGGTGCGGGGGCAGGTCGCGCGGCTCGTGCTGGCGGAGGGCGTGGGGCTGACGCTCGCGGGGGCGATTCTGGGCGTCCCGCTGGGCCTGTTCTGGGCGTGGCTGCTCACCAAGTGGCGGGCCGACTTTTTCACGAGTGGTTTGGTCGTCGACCCGGCCGGGATTTGGATGGGAATCGTCGGGGCGGGCGCGGCGGCGTTGTTTGCGGGCATCATCCCGGCGGTGACCGCGTCGCGCGTCAGCCCGCTGGAGGCGATGACGCCGCTGGCGCGGCCGGCGTCGTTCCGGGTTGCGATCGCGTGCTTCTTCATCGGCCTGTGCGGGGTGGCGTTCGACACGGTCAGTATTTACCTGTCGGGCGCGTCGGCGGACGTGAAGTTCATCGCGCACTTTGCGATCGGCCTGCCCGGGATCTTCGTCGGCGCGTTTCTCATTGCGCCGTTGCTCGTGCGGGCGACGGATTTGCTTCTGGCCAAGCCCGTGGCGCGGTTGCTGCGTGTGCAGCCGCGCCTGTTGCGGCAGCAGCTTTCGGGCGCGGGGACGTGGCGCGCGGCGGGGACCGCGGCGGCGCTGATGGTCGGGCTGGCGGTGCTGGTCGTTCTGCAGACGGTCGGGCACACAATGTTGAGCGGGTGGAAGCTGCCGATCAACTTCCCGGATCTGTTCGTTTACATTCCGAACCAGCGAATTCCCGTCACCGACATGCCGCAATTACGGGAGATTAAGGGCATCAAGGCCGGGCAGGTCACGCCGCTGGTGATCGGCACGCCGGGCTTGGGGGAGACGATGAGCGCGTTGAGCATCGCGCTGATCCCCGACTCGACGATGTTCGTCGGGATCGAGCCGGACAAGGCGCTGGACATGATGGAGCTAGAGTTCCGCGAGGGCTCGGTTGCCGCCGCCAAGGAGGCGCTCAAGACGCCGGGTCACTTGATCGTGACCGAGGAGTTTCGGGTGCTGAAGAATTTGCACGTGGGCGACAAGCTCTCGCTGATGACGCTCAAGGGGAAGCGGGACTTCACGATCTGCGGGGTGGTGTGGTCGCCGGGGATCGACGTGATGGTGCAGATGTTCGATTTGCGCGGGTCGATGGAGTCGCGGTCGGTGTTTACCGTGTTCGGATCGCTGGACGACGCGCGGGACCAGTTCGGGTGGAACAGCGCGTTTCTGCTCGCCGCGAACATGGAACAGACGGCGGACCGCGACGGGCTGCTCAAGCAGATCAAGGAGCAACTCGGCGACCGCGGGTGGAAAGCGGGGGACACGCGCAAGATCAAACAGGAGATCGTCGCGGGGTTCGACCGGGCACTGTTCCTCATCTCGACGATCGCGTTCGCGGCGATGGCGGTCGCGGCGCTGGGCGTGATGAACACGCTGATGGCGTCGGTGCGATCGCGGCAGTGGCAGTTCGGCATCCTCCGGGCGATCGGGGTGACGCGCGATCAGTTGCTTCGCCTGGTGCTTGCCGAGGCCTTGCTGCTCGCGTTCGTTGGCATCGCGCTGGGCCTGGGTGTCGGGCTGCTGTTGTCCGTCAACGCGATGGGGTTGTCGCGGGTGACGATTGGGTACGTGCCCCCGCTAGCGATCCCGTGGGGCATGCTCGCGTTCGGCACGGGGCTGATCCTGACCCTGTCGCTGCTCGCCAGCCTCTGGCCGGCGCTGACCGTGGCCCGGGCGCAGCCGTTGGCACTGCTGCAGGCGGGACGGAGTGCGGCATGACGGCCCGATCACGCTCGGGGATGCAAATGTCACTGTCGCGGGCGCAAAACCTTCGTTGACTGCGCGCCGATTCGGATTATGGTAACCTGACGTCACGTCACAGTTTGGGACGCGCGCCCGCCACCGCCGGTGGCGTGGGGGTGCGGCCCGCCCGACGGCCCCGTCAGCGAGCCGAGCTACTGCGCGATGCCGACCGCACCGACCAGTTCCGCCCCTACCGCCATGTCCCAGCAGCCCTCCGGCTCCGGTCTCCCGTCCAAGCCCGAGGGTGGGCGCGAACGCTTTTCGGCCGAAGAGCTCACGATCGTCATGTCGCACTTCGACATCGGCGTGATCGAGCAGGTCACCGAGTACCCGCGCGGCAGCCGGAAGGCGCCCAAGCTGCTGATCACCGCCGAGCAGGGTAAGTTCCTCCTCAAGCGGCGGGCGCGCGGTAAGGACGACCCGTTCAAGGTGGCGTTCGCGCACGCGATCCAGCTTTACCTGGCGTCGAAGCAGTTCCCGCTGCCGCACCTGATCGGCACGCGCCGGGAGAACAACTCGATGCTCCAGTGGCGGGGGACGGTGTACGAGCTGTTCGAGTACATCCCCGGGCAGGGCTACCCGCAGACGCTCGAGGCGACGTTCGACTCGGGGCGGATTTTGGGGCTGTACCACAAGCTGCTGCTCGACTTTAAGACCGAGTTTCAGCCGCCGACCGGGTCGTACCACATGGCGCCGTCGGTGGAGGCGGGCCTGCGGCAGATCCCGGCGACTTTGGCGGGGGCGGCGGGGGCGGCCGACGTGGACCTGGCCGCGATCCTGTCGTTCCTCCTTGAGACGTACCGGTTCGCCGCGGACATGGTCGAGCAGCTCGGGATCGAGGGGTGGCCTAAGCAGATCGTGCACGCGGACTGGCACCCGGGGAACATGCTGTTCCGGGAGAACCACGTCGTGGCCGTGATCGATTACGACGCCGCCCGGCTGCTGCCGCGGATCGTCGACATCGCCAACGGGGGGCTGCAGTTCTCGATCATCGGCGGGGACGAGGACGTCTCGAAGTGGCCCGACTACATCGACGAGACCCGGTTCAAGCGGTTCCTGCGCGGGTACGACGAGGTCATGCTGCTGTCGCAGGCGGAGATCCGGGCGATCCCGTGGCTGATGGCCGAGGCGCTGATCGCGGAGGCGGTGTTCCCGATCGCGGCGACGGGGAATTTCGGGCGGCTCGAGGGGCTGCGGTTTTTGGAGATGGTGCAGCGGAAGGTGTACTGGCTGACGCATAATGCGCAGAAGCTGGTGGAGCTGGCGGAGGGGTAGGGCTCACCGGATCCGGGGCGGCGCTTCGGGCGAAGCCCGTGTGCTGTGCCCCGGCTTGTTTTGGACGTTCGAACACCGGTTGGACATGAAACGACGCGGGCAAGCCATTGGCTTGCCCGCGTCGGGTTCGTATTGGAGATTGTGGTTGACGATTACCGGAGGACGGCGCCCTGGGGGCTGGTGACGACCAGGTAGGCGGCGATCCGGGCGCGGGTGGTGTGGTCGGCGATCGTGGTGACGTGGTTGATGATCGTGGTCTTGGCGGCCGCGGTGAGGGAGCCGCCGCAGAGCATCGTGTTGAGCCGCTCGACCATGGCGGTGGGGTTGGACGCGAGGGCGGTGTAGGTGGAATAGTCGGGGTCGATGTCGCCGTACTTGAACCCGCCGCCGGGCTCGTTCAGGGCCCAGTGGAACCAGTTGCCGATGGACATGGTGGTCGTCTCGGTGGTGATCTGGAACTCGGGGGCGGTCAGGCCGTTGATGGCGATCTTCCCGGGCGGGACGAAGCCGGGCTCGAAGAAGTTGAACACGGTGGGCGGGGACATGACGGTCTGTCCGAGCTCGTCGGTGCGGTCGATGGCCCAGAGGCCGCTGGTGGAGCGGGCGGCGAGGCCGCGCATGGCGAAGGTCGAGCGGAGGAGGGGCTCGGTCAGCTTGCCGAAGCCCTGCTGGGTGGACATGGTGGCGCTGCGGGCCTCGTAGTCGGTGAGGATCGCTCGGACGACGGCCTTCATGTCCCCGCGGACGCCGGACCCGTTGTTGTTGAACTTCTGGGCGACGCGGTAGACGTACCCGGGCGAGGGGTTCGAACAGACCAGGCGCTGGATGAGCTGCTTCGAGATGAACGGGCCGACGTTGGGGTGGTTGAAGATGTTGTCGAGGGCGGCGGCCATGTCGGACTGGATGGTCCCGCCTGCGGGGATCTTCACGCCGTTGAGCAGGAGCTTCTCGCCGGTCTCGTGGAGGGCGTAGACGGGCGTCATCGGGACGAAGTAGTTGAACGGGGGGATGTCGGACTGGCCGGACTGATTGTAGTTCCAGCCAGTAAATGCCCGGGCGAAGCCCATGACGACGTTCTGGTCGTAGGTCGGGATGAGCTGGCCGCTGGCGTCGAGCTTATAGGTGCCGTCGGGGTGGAGCTGGTAGAGGCCGATCGAGAAGAGCTGGAGGATCTCGCGGGCGTAGTTCTCGTTGGGGGTGCTGCCGCGGGAGGGGTCGGCCTTGCGGCTGCCGCGCATGTTGAGGAACTCGCCCATCATCGGGTTGAGGGTGACCTCTTCGAGGAGGGTGCGGAAGTTACCGGTGGCGCCCTTGCCGAGGATGTCGTAGTAGATCGCGAGGCCTTCGGGGAACTGGCCGAGGATCGAGGCGTTCTCGGAGACGACGATGATCTGCGACAGGGCGTAGGCGGTGCGCTGGCGGACCTGGTCGTTGGCGGTGTTGGCGGCGGTCCACCATGCGTTCCAGAACTGGTTGACGGTGGCGACGCCGCCGTTGCGCGAGACCTGGAAGGCGTGGAGGTCGCGGAGGAGGGTCTGGGGCGTGTTGAACTGGTTGGTGATCCAGGCGTCGTAGCCCTGGGAGATGACGGCGTTGACGGACGCGTCGGTCGCGCCGTACGTGGCCTGCAGGAGGAAGCGGGCGGCCTCGGCCTGCGTGGGGGTGGTGTTGGGCAGGGCGGGCGGGGCGGCGGGCGGGCTGAAGGTCTGGGAGCCGTTGATCTGGGCGTAGTGGCCGCGGAGCTCGCCGGACGGGTAGCGCGAGGAGTGGACGTTGAGGTAGAGGCGGCCGGACTTGAGGGCGGTGACCTGGTCGGCAACGGAGACGACGCCGTTGCTGGCGAACGTCCACCGCCAGGAGCCGTCGGCCTGCGTGGGGGTGGTGTCGAGGTCGAAGAGGATTCCGCCGGACACGCCCGGGTCGGCGGGGCCGTGGACGTGCATGCCGGTCTTGCTGGTCGTCAGGTTGGAGTAGGTGACGCGGACGGTCGCGTAGGTCTCGTCGGCGGACAGCTCGAGGGTGGTCGAGCCGGAGCCGGAGGAGACGGCCGAGCCTTCGGGGCTGAGCGTGGCGACGAACAGCTTGACCGTGCCGCCCGGGGCGGACTGGTTCGAGACGGTGAGCTTGAACGCGCGGGTGGCGGTGTAGACGCCGTCGCCGACGGTGACGGTGACGTTGGCGGTTCCGGTCTGGCCGGCGGCGGGGGTGAGGCGGATGGTGCGGGCCGCGCCCGTACCGGCGAGCGTCACGTTAGTGGTCGTGTTGGGCAGGAGGGTGGCGTTGTCGGACTCGGCCTTGACGGCGAGCGAGCCGGCGGGGGTCTCGGGGTCGGAGACGGTGAAGGGCAGGGCGGCGGTGGCGACGCCGGTAGTCGTGGTGGCGTCGGCGATCGGGGCGATGCCGGGCATGGAGTTGGCGGCGGTGCCGCCGGGGACGGACGTGCCGACGTAGAACTTGGCCACGTTGACGTCGGCCGCGGTGATGCCGCCGTTCGCGTTGATGTCACACCGGTAAGTGAAGCCGCTGACGGGCTGGCCGGTGTAGTACTTGATCATGTTGACGTCGGACACGGTGATGGTGCCGTTGCCGTTGACGTCGCCGTAGAGGACGCGGAACGTGAACGACCCGGTGGCCGGGGTGGCGTTGCCGGGGGCGGTGACGTTGGCGTAGGCGACGGTGATCGTGCTCGGGCTGGTGACGTTGGTCAGCGGGATCAGCATCGACCCGTTCGAGAAGGTGGCGGCGCCGGCGGTCGCGCCGCCGGCGGTGACGGTGGCGGTGCCGGCGGAGACGGCGTGGTCGAAGTTGAGGACGAGGGCG
>DASPKW010000364.1:0-13967 GCA_035627895.1 Tepidisphaeraceae bacterium
CGACGTTGATGTCGTACGCGATCGAGGTCGACCCGGGGGTGGCCCCGCCGAGCGTCCCGATGTCGCGCTGGGCGCCGGTGCCGAGGGGCTTGAACATCCCGTGCGGGACGCGCTGCTGGCCCCCGTCGTTGACGATGCTGAACCCGACGACCGAGTGCTGGCTGACGCCGGGGACGCCGTCGGTGATGTTGTTGGCCGAGCGGTTGCCGACGCCGCCGGGCAGGACGCCGAGGTCGGACACGGTGTAGGTCGGGATGGTGATCGGGGCGGGCCGGGCGGGGCCGGCGGCGTCGCGGGCGAGTTGGGTGTTGCGGATGTCGGCCGTCAGCTTGGCGCCGTTGTACAGGTCGGCGCCGCCGCCGCCGTAGACGGCGTCGGCCCCGGCGGTCTCGGCGGCGTGGTCGTCGCCCGCGCCGAGGTTGTAGACGTCGTCGCCCGACCCGCCGACGACCGTGTCGTTGCCGCGGCCGGCGTGGAACGTGGCGTTCTTGAGGACCTTGGCGTTGAGCTCGTTGACGGTGACCGAGTCGTCGCCGCGGCCGGCCTCGATCTCGATCCGCTTGACCTTGCGCGCGCTGAACGTCGTGTACTGGTTGTTCAGGTTGACGCGGAGGACCGACGAGTCGCCGGGCTGGTACTCGACGACGATCACGTCGGCGTGGTTGGTGCCCTCGACCCGGAGCGTCCCGTCGACGAGTTCGGGGGAGGCGGACATGAGGACGCGCTGTTCGAGCACGTCGACGGCCTTGCGGACGGGGCCGGCTAGCAGCACCTGCTGGCGATCACGCGACATGGTTTGTACCTCCCCGGCGCGGGTCGCGGTGCGGGTCGCGCAACGACAGATGCGCGTCCGCGGCCGGCCCTCCGGTCCTTAGAAGATGAAGTCCCGAGTTGTCGATCCGCCGGCCGTCGCGCGATCGCGCGTGACGGTCGGGACGGCCTGGTGACGCCCACACGAGGCCGTGCTGCTGATGTTACCCGTTCTTCGCTCCGTCCGCCCGCCCGTCCCCGGTAACCCGGGACGGACGCGCCTCGCGCGGATCGCGCCCGATTCGCACGGCACGACAAACGATACCGAAACGGCAGAGGCGTCGTCAATATTTCGGCCGGGCGCGCCACCCGGGCGGGGGCGGAGACGTCCGTGCCGGACGCGCTGATCGGAATTGAGAGCAGAGCCGCCGAAGCGGCCCGGCGAGCGTCCGTGGTCCTCCCGACCGCAGCGCGAGCTACGAGACGTGTTTGTCCTACCTTCCACCGAACCGACCCGTTGCCCGTGAGGCGCCCCGGGCGTGGGGTGGGTTACCGATTCGCACGACATCGCGGACGTCACCCGCGGCGCCGGCACCGCGCCACGGATCCGGGTCGTCGCCTTCGGAGTCAGCCCGGGCCGCCGGACTCCTGTTCCCGCGCACGCGAGAGGGCTCGCCTCCTACCGCGGCATAGGCAGGTCGCGAAACATAAACGGCACGACCACCTCGCGCGTTTCAACGGGGATGTCCCAAACGAATTTGGCGCCCTCGGGCGTTCGGCGGCGCTCCTCGGCGGCCGCGCCACCGCCCCGGGCACCGCGGCGCCGGCCGGGCCGGCCAAACTCCGGCTCGTCGTCGCCGTCGCGGGCGAAGCGCAGGCGGACGGTCATCTGCTGGCCGTCGTCGCCCTCGTCGGCGTCGGCCCCGGGCTGGCTGCGGGCGATCACGTGTCCCTTGTCGTCCACGATCTGGGCCTCCCCGGTGCAGAGCAGGGTGCGGAGGCGGTACCACTCGGCGTCGCCCCGGCCGTCGCGGGCGACGCTGACCTCGGCGCGGAGGCCGTCGGCCGACTTGACCCGCAGGCGCACCCCGTCGAGGTCGACGGACACGCCGCGGGCCGATTGGAGAGGCACCTCGAGGCGGGCGGCGCGGATCTGCACCTCGGCGGCGATCGTGCCGCGGAGGCGGGCGATCTTGCGGCCGGGCTGTGCCGGGTAGGCGAGGGTTGCGCCGACGGACCACTGCCCGGGCGACCCGCCGTGGACGTTGCCGTAGGTCTCTTCGGGCCCGCCGTCGGGGCCGGGAGCGGCGAGCAGGGAATTGCCGCGGTCGTCGACGGCCTCCTCGATGCGGGCGGTGCCGGCGTAGTCGAGGACCTTGAGCTTGGGCTCGGCCATGACGGAGAAGGAGATCGAGAAGTCGTTGGTGTGGTCGTTGGCGTCGCGGAGGGAGAGCGAGCGGTTGTGGGCGATCGACTCGGCGCGGACGAGCAGGGGCCCGGTGACGACGGTCGGGCGGTCGGCCCACGGGCGCCCGGCGGTGCCGGCGCCGGACCCGACGGGCGACAGGGCCAGGCCGGCCTCGCGGCCGTTGTCGGCGAGCGACGACGGCTCGACGTCGAGCTGCTTACATAAGAGGGCCATGACTTCCCAGTATGGACGGTGGTCGACCTTGAGGGACACCCGCTTGGCGGATTTGGCCAGGAGGTTGCCCGGGCGGATCGGGATCGGCCCGCGGGCCTGTCGGGCGAGCTCGGCGACGGCGTCGGCGGCGGGGACGTTGTCGAGGTCGAGCGTGACGCGGGTCTGGCCGACCTGGCGGGCCTGTTCGACGCGGGAGACGACGGCCTGGAGGCGGGCGCGGACCTCCGGGTCGGTCGCGCGGGCGAGGGCGGCGACGAGTTGGGGCTGGGCGTCCTCGCCGACTGCGACGAGCGCGGCCTGGGCGCGGTCGCGGGCGGCCGGGTCGTCGGCGCTCAGTCGGGCGACGATCGCGCGGACCTCGGGGGAGACGGGGGCGAGGGCCGGCCGGACGGCGGCGCGGGCGGCGCGGGCGCCGGTGTCCGCGCCGGCGCGGGCGGAGTGGGCGACCGGTGAAGTGACCGGGGCGGTCGTCGGTCGCGTGGCGGGTGAGGTGGTCGTCGGTCGAACGATCGCGGGAGAGGCGTCGGCGTCGACGGTGCGCGGCGCGCCGGCGCCGCAGGCGAGTGCCGTCGCCAGTGCGCCGGCGAACCGGCGCCGGACGAGCGAGCCGGCATGAGTGGGTCGAATCGGGGGGTGAGACATACGACTTCTGCCTCGGGATTCGCGGGGGCTTACGAGAAGGATTCTGCGGAATCACCGGCCGCTGAAGCGGCTAGCCCGGGCGCTCGGGGTCACGGGATCGGGACGTCCATGAGCTCGAAATCGAACGTCACATCCTTGGCGGCGGTCGGGGCGTCCCAGACGAGCTTGTACGGCTCCTTTGCGTCGGCGTCGGACACGCCGGGCTCGCGGACGAACCGCAGGCGGGCGTCGATGGCGTTCCCGTTGTACTCCCCGCCGTTCTCGGTCGCCCGGGCGGCGACCAGCCTGCCCTTGGCGTCGTACAGGGCCATGTGGCCGTTGTAGATCGACTTCTGCAGGTTGCTCCAGTCGGCGACATTCCGCTTGTCGCGGCGGGCGGACAGGGACAGGACGTACTCGATATCGGCCTTCTTGAGCGACTTGAGCGTGACGGGGAACGCACCGGCCTGTCGGGTCGCGTCCTTCTTCGCGCCCATGGCGTCCTCCCACTCGACGCGCTGGCTGGCGGTCTGGAGGCGGACGGCGATCCGGCCCTTGAGGCTGGCGATGCGCTTGCCGCGGTTCTCGGGGCAGTTCAGGGCGACGGACAGGTGGGTCATGTAGAGGGCGCCGGACTCGCCGCCGGCGCCGTCGGCGACGGTCGGGGTGACGGCGGGGGCGTCGGGCGGGAGGAGCGACTGCTTGAGGTCATCGACCGCGCCGAGCAGGCGGACTTCGGGCGCGACGCCGAGCAGGCGGACGCCGGGCGCGGCGTACGCGACCAGCGAGACGGACAAGTCGCGGTGCTCGTCGTGCTTGGCGCGGCCGAGGTCGATCGTGCTGCTCCGGTGGACGTCGGTCGCGACGACCAGGAGCGGCCCGGCGACGGCGTGCGGGGGCTTGAAGAACGTCCCGCCGCCCAGGCCCCACTGGAAGCGCGGGTACGGGTCTTCGGGATTCTGCACGGGCTCGAGGCCGGTCTGCTTGGCGATCTCGCGGGCGGCGTCCCAGAACGAAACGTCGGCGAGGTCGGCGGTGACGGGCGGCAGGGTGGACGTGGCGAGCAGGTCCGGCGGGAAGGTCGGGAGCGACGCGCCGACCTGTTTTGCGAGGTCGGCGACGACGGCGGCGGCCGGGGTGCGCGTCGCGCGGAGCGTGGCGGTCGCGGGCCTGGTCGTCGGCTCGGCGGCGAACGCGGCCGCGGAGATTAGCGCGGTTGCGAGTGCGGCGAGGATGGCCGGGAGGTACGACGTCACAGGAAGCCCGGTCGGGCAGGGTATCATACGGGTGGCGAAGGGATAATGCGCGATCGAAACGGGAGTTGCGATCAATCGGCGAGCCGGGCGACGTCTTCGGGCGTGAGGGCGACGTCGTACAGGTGGATGTCGGCGAGGCCGAGGCGGAAGGTCGCGTGCGACTGTCCGATCCCGAGCGGCAAATGGGAGGGGGCCAGGCGGCGGACGGGCATGGCCGGTGTGGTCGGGAGCCGTTGCTCGGCGGCAAGTCGGCCGTCGACGTAGAGGCGGATCGCGCGCCCGTCGAAGGTGGCGGCGACGTGGTGCCAGCGGCCGGCGGGCAGGGGGGCGGAGACTTCCGGCCAACCGCCGCCGGCGTCGCCCACCGAGACCGACAGGCCGACGCGGCCGTCGGCCCAGCCGAGCAGGTAGCTGTCGCCACCATACCACTTGCCGATCACGAACCCGCCGCCCTCCATGATCTTGAGGCGGCAGGCGATGGTGAGCTCGTCGTCGAAGTTGAAGCGGGTGGCGTCGCGGGCGATCAGGCCGCCGCCGCTCAGGTCGGCCGCGTCGGGGGCCGGCCCGTTGGGATCGGGGAGGACGGTCGCGGGGGGTTTGCCGGGGGTCACGATGAACGTCGCGCCGTCGGCGGGGGGGCCGTCCTTCAGGAGGTTGATGCGGGCCGGGGCGGGCGGTGGGGCGCGGCCCGCGTGATAGGCGGCGCGCGCGGCGGCGCGCGCCCCGCGTTCGGCGGCGGCGGCCTTGGCGGGGGCGGCCTGGCGGCAGACGAGCTCGGCCCGGGTGCCGGTGGCGGCGGGCGGGAGGTGGCGCTCGGCATCGGCCCACCGGGCGGCGCGGAGGTAGACGTCGGTAGCGAACCCGGGGGGCGGGACGGCCCCGCCGGCGAGCGCGGCGTCGAGGCACGCGGCGGCGTGATCGTCGACGTGGCGGAACGCCCAGTACCGCGCGCGGTCGAGCCAGTGCGCGGGGGTCGGGGCGCGGTCGGTCGGCGGGGCGAGGTGGGCGGCCAGCGCTCGGTAGCCCGCGGCGCGGTCCAGGTCCCAGAAGGCGACGGCACCACCGGGGACGGCGACGAGGCGCGCGCCGACGAACCGCGCGTCGTTCGGGTCGTCGCGTTCGCGCTTGCCGGGCACGCGGCCGATCTCCGTCGCGCGGTCGACGTCCCACAGGCGCGGGCCGGCGTCGAACGAGTGGGCCACGGTGCGGCCGCTGGCGGCGGGGGGCATGAAGCCGACGCCGTAGATGACGTCGGAATGCGCGCCGAGCGCGCGGACGGTCTGGAGGGTGGCGGCGTCCCACAGTTCGAGCCGGCCGGCGACCGTGCCGACGACCAGGTGGCGGCCGGCGGGGTCGAACTCGAACCGGTTGACGATGTCACCGGTGAGCCGCCGGGGTGCGGATCCGGGGACCGCGGTACCCCTACGCGGGTCCCAAGGGGTAACGGCGCCGTCCTCGGTAGCGACGACGAGCCGGTCGCCGGCGGGCGAGAATCGTGCGCACATCGGGCGCGCGGTGCCGGCGCGGACGACGCGCGGCGGGTCGGCCGCCACGGCCGTGGGCCCGGGCCCGGGCGCCAGGTCCCAGAGGCGAACGACGCCGTCCGCGGTCGCGACGCCGAGGTGGTGTCCGCCGGGCGCGACCCCGGTCCACTCGACGCGCGGCCCGGGCGGCAGGAGCGCGCGGGTCTGGCGGCGGTCGAAGACGTCCCAGACGGTCACGCGCCCTTCCGGCCCGGCGAGCGCGACTTGCCGCCCGTCGGGCAGGAACGCGAGCGTGCGGCCGGCGACGTGCGCGGTGGGGTCGGCGGCGGGTGGCGGCGTACCGGCGGTCGTGTCGACGGCGGCGAGCTCGAGCCCGTCGCGCGCGTCGAGCACGCGGAGCACGCCCGCCGGGCTCGCCACCGCGACGCACCGCCCGTCGGGCGAGACGGCGAGCGCGCCGCCGGCGCCCCCGGGCGGGCGGACGACGGGCGTCTCGCGGTCGGCGCGCAGGTCCAGCACGTGGACTGACCCGTCGACCGCGGCCGACAGGGCAAAGCGTCCGTCTGCGGAGAACTCGACCGACGGGACGCGCGCGGCGTGCCCGACGAACGCGCCGGCGGGCTGCCCGTCGTGGGCGCGCCAAAGGCGGACCGTGCCGTCCGTGTGACCGGTGAGGAGCGACCGCTCGTCGGCGGACAATGCGAGCGAGTAGATGCCGCCCGCCTGCTTGTCCACGGTCCGCCGGAGTTCGCGGTTCTCGGCCAGGTGGTAATAAAGAACGACCTCGGCGGCGGTCGCGAGGTAGGCGGTCTGGCCGTCCGTGCAGAGGGCGGCGTCGACGACGGCGATGCCGGCGGACGCGCGGGCGACCTGCGCGCCCGAGGCGACGTCCCAGAGGTGGAGGGCGCCGTCGTAACTGGTCGACAGGAGGCGGCGGCCGTCGGCGCTGAACGAGACGGCGGAGACTTCGTCGGGGTGGCGGCCGAGGATGCGCGGGGGGCCGCCGCCCTGGAGGTCCCACAGGCGGACGGCGTTGTCGCGGGCATCGATTTGGGCAGCCGCGGCGGCGGTGGGCGCATCGCCCGAGGCGTCGGGCTTGGCGGTGGTAGAGCCGTGGGCGGTGGCGGCCCACCGACCGTCGGGGCTGACGGCCATGCCGAGCACGCGCCCAACGGGCGCGCGGATCGCCAGGCTCGGCGCGGCCGGTATTGCGTCGGCGGCGGCGGGCCAGACGGTCAGGCCGGCGCGGTGCGCGACGACCCAGTGGGTGCCAGCGGGAGCGGGGGCGATCAGGGCGTGCCCGCTGACCTCGGGCGACCACTCGCGGAGCAGGCGGCCGGCGCGGACGTCCCACAGCCCGGCGACGCCGTGGCCGTCGATGGACCCGGCGACCAGCCCGCCGCCCGGCGCGCCGGGCGGGGCGAACGCGGCGCAGTACGTTCCCCGGCCGCCCGCGACGGCGGCACGGAGGACGGCGAGCGGGGGCGGCCAGCGGACGTAGGACTCGAGCAGGGCGAGGTCGGCCGGCGTCGTCGGGGCGCCGGCGCGGTCGTAGATCGCGACGGCCTCGTCGATCGACTTGCGGGCGGCGGCCCCGCGGCCGAGGGCGATGTTGGCGGACCCCTCGGCGACCTTGGCGTCGGCGGTGCGCAGGTCGGAAAGTCGGCGGGCGGCGCGCTCGCCGTCGGCCGCGCGGAGGGCGTCGTCGCGCGCGGCGGCGATCCGGACGTAGGCGAGGACGGCGGTGCCGACCAGGGCGAGGGCGACGGCGGCCGCCGTGACCACGGCCGCCCGGTGCCGCCGGACGCGCGTCCGCAGGACGTAGCCGAGCGTCGGCGCGCGGGCGGACACGGGCTCGCCGGCGAGGTAGTGGCCGAGGTCGGCGGCGAGGTCGGCGGCGGACGCGTACCGGCGGTCCGGGTCGCGGGCGAGCGCCTTGAGGATCACGGCCTCGAGGTCGCGGTCGATCGACGGGTCGATCTTACGCGGCGGGGCCGCGTCGACGTCGGTCACGCGGCGGAGCAGGTCGAGGTAGCTGCCGGTGACGTCGTGCGGGAACTGCCCGGTCAGCAGGTGGTAGAGGATGACGCCCAGGGCGTAGACGTCGGAGCGGGTGTCGACGCGGTCGGGGCGGCCGGCCGCCTGCTCGGGGCTCATGTAGGCGGGGGTTCCGGCGACGTCGCCGTCGACGGACATGGCGTCGGCGGCGCCGGCGTCGCCGGTGGATTTGGCGAGGCCGAAGTCGAGCACGCGGGGCTCGCCGGCGTCGGTGACCATGACGTTGGACGGCTTGAGGTCGCGGTGGATGACGCCGCGCTGGTGGGCGTGGCGGACGGCCTCGCAGACGGTGCGGACGAGGGCGACGATCGGGCGGCGTGGGAGCGCACGGGCGCTGACGTATTCGTCGAGCCGGACGCCGGCGACGCGCTCCATCGCGTAGTAGTAGACGCCGCCGTGCAGGCCGCTCTCGTACACGCGGGCGATGTGCGGGTGTTCGAGACGGGCCGACAACTCGACCTCGCGCTCGAACCGGCGGCGGGCGCGCTCGGACCCGAACCCGGCGGCGCTCATGAGCTTGAGGGCGACGCGGCGGCGGGTGCCGAGCTGGACGGCGTCCCAGACGACTCCCATGCCGCCCTCGCCGAGGCGGCCGACGATCTCGTAGCCGGCGATGTGGGGGACGGCGGAGGGGGAGGGCGCGGCGGCGTCGGCGGAGATGGTTTGGGCGGCGGCGTCGCCGGACGGCGCGTCGGTCGTCACGTCGCCCTCGCCGGGAGCGCCCAGCGCCTGTCGGGCGGCCGACAGGAGATCCGGAAGCGCGGCGCGGAGCTCGTCGGCGGACAAGGTCCGGCTGTGGCGCTCGATCGTCTCGATGATGTCCTGGGCGCGCGGGCCGGACATGAGTGGTCGGCAGTGTATCCGGCGACGGTAGCGATGGGCGAGGAAAAGTTGCGCCCGGCGCGTCAGGCTGCACGGCGCGCGAGCAGCGCGCGCGTCAGCACGATGTGGCCGGCGAGCGCGCTGGCGACGCAGACGGAGCCGATCCAGGCGTGGGGGAGGTGCAGGACGAGTTGGAGCGGGGGGCAGACGTTCGGCCAGGCGAAGGGGAGGGGCGAGGACATCATCGCCACGCGCATGACGTTGAGCAGGAGCGCGAGGCCGATCAGGTTGAACGCCCAGGCGACGGTGTGGGAGCGGTTGGCGAACGGGGCGAGGAGGAGGGCGAGGAGGCCGGTGACGATGTCGAAATTCTGGCCGGTCCAGGTCATGGTAGGCGGGATCACGCCGCGGTCGGCCCAACCGTGGAGGACGAACTCGAGGGGGAGGCGGAAGGCCTGGAAGGCGACGAGCGCGGCGAGGGGCAGGCCGAGGGTGAGCGCCCGGCCGAGGCGCGAGAAGGCAAAGGCGACGGCCGCGAGGTTGATGGCGGCGAAGTAGAGCGGGATGCGCGGCATCGGGCTGGCGGCGAGGAGGCCGGTCGCGACCGGGATCGAGGTGAGCGCGACCCAGACGAGCAGGCCGACGTGGACGGCGGCGGTGCGGCGGCCGGCGGGCAGGCCGAGGCGCCGATGGGCGACGTAGACGCCGACGACGATCGTGCCGAGGACGGCGGCGACGATGAGGACGAAGGCGGCGAGGGAGGCGGGTGGGGCGGGGGTGAAGGGCATCGCGATGCGTGTCGTGGCACGGGCTACCAGCCCGTGAGTCAATGGGTGCGGTCGATACCCTCTTACGACAACAACAACTCCAGGTCCTCGCGCTTCAACCCCCCGATCAGCGAGTTGTCCTCGCCGATGATCGCGTCCGCGAGCGCGCGCTTCGACTGCTGCAGCTCCAGCACCTTTTCCTCGACCGTGCCCTTCGCGATCAGGCGGCAGGCGAAGACCTGGCGGGTCTGGCCGATGCGGTGGGTGCGGTCGATGGCCTGGGCTTCGACGGCGGGGTTCCACCACGGGTCGAGGAGGAAGACGTAGTCGGCGGCCGTCAGGTTCAGGCCGACGCCGCCGGCTTTCAGGCTTATCAGGAAGAGTTTGGTCTTGTCGTCGGACTGGAACGCGTCGACGCGGGCCTGGCGGTCGCGGGTCTTGCCGTCGAGGTATTCGTATTTCACCTTGCGCTGGTCGAGGCGTTTTTTCACGATCGCGAGGAAGGACGTGAACTGCGAGAAGACCAGGGCCTTGTGGCCCTCGTCCGCGATTTCTTCCAGGCGGTCCATGAGCGTGTCGAGCTTGGCGCTAGGCTCGTCGATGCGCGTCTTGTCGATCAGGGCCGGGTGGCACGCGGCTTGGCGCAGTCGCAACAGCGCTTCGAGAATCTGGATCTTGGCCTTGGCGATGCCCTCCTTCTCGATGCGGGCGAGCAGGTTCTGGCGGTAGAACTCCTTGAGCTCGTCGTAGTGCTTGCGCTGGTCCTTATCGAGCTCGCAGAAGATCGTCTGCTCGAGCTTGGCCGGGAGGTCCTTGGCGACCTGCTCCTTGGTGCGGCGGAGGACGAACGGGCGGACGGCGCGGCTGAGGATCGCCCGCGCGTCTTCGTCGAGGGCGTGGGTGGCGGTGCCGGTTTTCGTGAAGACGGAGGCGCCGCCGAGCATGCCGGGGTTGAGGAAGTCGAAGAGGCTCCAGAGCTCGCCGAGGTGGTTCTGGACGGGCGTGCCGGACAGGGCGAGGCGGTGGCGGGCGTTGAGCAGGCGGGCGGCCTTGGCGGACTCGCTGGCGGCGTTCTTGATCGCGTGGGCCTCGTCGAGGATCGCGTAGTCGAACTCGACGTCCTTCAGGTACGTGATGTCGTTGCGGAGCGTGCCGTAGGTCGTCAGGACGATGTCGTAGTCGGACAGATGCTCGACGCCCTTGGTGCGGGCGGCGTGGGAGTGGTCGAGGATCTTCAGCTGCGGGGCGAAGCGGGCCGCCTCCTGCGTCCAGTTAAACACGAGCGACCGCGGGACGACGATCAGCGTCGGGGCGGAGGCGCTCGCGGGTGATGTCGCGTCGTCGACCGGTGGCGCGTCTTGCCCCTTCTTCTTACGACTTCCGGCCTTCCCCGCGAGACGGTGGGCAGTGCCCACCCTACGGGCGTGTCGCTCGACGAGCATCGCGAGGACCTGCACGGTTTTTCCCAGCCCCATGTCGTCGGCGAGGCAGCCGCCGAAGGAGAACTCGCGGAGGAAGCGCATCCAGCCGAGCGCGTGCTTCTGGTACGGGCGGAGCTCGCCGCGGAAGTCGGGGTGCGGCTCCTCCGGGGTCACGCCCTCGAAGCGGCGTAGCGTCTGGCGGGTCTGCTCGAAGGCGGCGTCCCACGTGGCCTCGGGGCGGGCGGCGAGCAGCGCGTCCAGCACGCCGACCTGCGACTTGCGGTACTGGATGTGGTCGCCCTTGTCGTCGCCCATGCCGGCGAGCGCGCCGTACTTCTTGAGCCAGTCGTCCGGGAGCATGCCGAGGGTTCCGTCGTCGAGCGTGATCATCTGCTCGCCGCGCCGCAGCGCCGCCAGCAGCTTGGGCAGCGAGACGGTCTGGTCGCCGAACCGCACCTTGCCGTGCAGCTCGAACCAGTCGATCCCGCTGGTCACCTCGATCTTAAACTCGCCGGGCTGGCGGTAGAGCTTGCCCTCGGCCTCGACCTTCCACCCGTCCTTGACGAGGGTGGCGACGAGCTTGGGCATCTTCGACGCGGCGATGCCCCACTGTTCCTGGCGCGACTTGTAGTCGAAGGCCATTCGCGCGCCGAGCGCGTACAGGCGCGCGATCGCCTCAGCCTCCTTTTGCGCGTCCCGGACGAACACGCGCCGGCCGGGCGTGTCGACCACGGGCTGGACGGGGTCGGCGTCGCCCACGCGGCCGAGCGGCGTGTCGCCGTAGTCGAACGTGACGGCCGCGGGCAGGCGATTGTTGCCGCTGTTATCCCAGCCGTAGTTGTAGGAGCGCTTCTCGGGCGCGGCCTTGACGACGAGCGACGGCGTCATCGGGGGGCGGACGGTTTCGAGGCGCAGCTCATCGGGCAACTCGACGAGCGGCCGGTTCGCCTTGCCGCCGGCGCGGTGCAACTCGCGGAGCAGGTCCGTCGCCCCTTCGGTCGGCACGCGCAGCTCGGCCTTGGCGCGGAGGTGGGTGACCCACCCGAACGCGCCGCCGTCGTCCAGTGGGTCGATGACGACGGGCCCGTCGGGCGCGGCGGGCGGCCAGAACACGAGCCCGCCGGCGACGACCATCGTCGGGCGGGTGACGTCGCGGCGGTCGTCTCCACGGAAGAGTGCGCCCGTGACGACGTACTCGTCCTTCACCAAATCGCGCGCGACGATCACGCGGAACGCCCACGGTTCGTCCGCGCCCCACGCCGCGGGGAGCAGGTCCGCCTTGTCCCGCGCCGCGCTCGCCGTTCCCGCGCGGAACAGGGCCCGGCCGGTGCGTCCGATCGCTGGCACGACCGCCGCGGCGAGCGGCGCGCCCAGCCGGAACTTGGCCGAGTCCTGCCGGCCGTAGTAGTAGTCGTAGTCGTACGCCGACGACTCGCCGCCCGTCAGCATCGCGCAGATCAGGCGGTCGGTGGCGTCCGGCATCGCGCCGATCGTTGCCTGGCGGACCTTGAGCCCCTTGGGCTTGGCCCAGTCGCCGTTCTGCTTGCGCTCACGGTAGCTGACCTCGACGACCAGCCCCTTGCCCGCCAGCGTCGCCCGCTGGTCGATCACGTAGCAGACCTCGCGCCCGGCGGGCCAGATCTCGTCGGCCGGCGCGGCGTAGCCGTACGGGTCGTCGACGGTGCTCCCGGTGTCGTCGGCGGCGTCGCCGAACCGCGCGAGGGCGGACTTCCAGCGCGGCTCCTTGGGCTGGGCCGGTTGCTGCGGTGACGCCGGCTGAGCGAACCCGCCGATGTTCAGGATCTGCATCTGCCGGCCGTCGGCGAGCGTGACGGTCTTGGTGACGCCGGCGGCCGGCGGGGTGGCCCCCGCGCCGCCGTCGAACACGCGCCCGTCCTCCTCGGCCTCGAGCAGCGTCGCCCACACGTGCTCGCACACGACGTTCGGCGCCGCCCCGCACGAGCACGTACACCCGGACGTCTGATCGTCCCACCAGATTTTGACCTTGTACCGCCGGCCCCCGTCTTCCACGCCCGCCCGGAGCGACCCGGGCCTGACGTCGATCAGGTCGAGCGCGCCGTCCTGGAAGATCCGCGTCCCCTTTCCGTGGGCGGCCGCGGCAACCCGCGCCTCCGCGTCGGACACGACCTGCTCGAACCGGACGAGGGACATGGGGCCGGATGGTAGCGTCCGCGCGGCGCGGGGCGAAGTGCCTCGAAGGAAATTGTTTAGCCGCGACCCGGAGGACGAGCGTGAGGCGAGCGCGGGGGCGCAGTGACCGACAAACCGCAGATCCGGGGCGGCGCTTCGGGCAAAGCCCGTTCACTCTGCCCCGGCGTGGACCGGAATCACTTCGCCAGCGTCGCCACCAACCGCCACACCAAGTGCGGCGACAGCTTCCGCTGCAGCGACTTGTTGAATTCCCCCACGATCGCGTCGAACCGCTCGCTGTACGGCAGCCGGTCCCGCCGACCGATGTCATCCCCGAGCAACTCGCGCAGCCGCGCCCGGTCCTTCTCCCCCACCTCCGGCGCCGGCGACTTGGCCGCCCCGAGCTTCGGCAGCTTCCCGCCCTTCCGCAAATTCAACAGATGCCGCCACACTTCCTGCCGCGTCGGCTTCGGCTCCCCGTGCTCCGCCGCGTACGCGCGGTACACCGATTCGAAGTGCGGCGTGTACGGCAAGTCGTCCGCCGTCCGCGCGATCTGCTCGTACAGCGCGATCAGCACGTCCGCCTTCACCGCCACCTTCTGCTCGACCCCCGCGAACAGCGTCCCGGGCGCCTTCGCGTCTTCCACAGCCGTATCGGCCGCGTCACCCGCCGTGCGATCGAGCAACAGCAGCACGTTCCCGAACGGGTCCTTCGCCGTCGCCCGAAACCCCCGCGCCACCGCCTGCGGCGGCGCATTAAACCGCAGCTTGAGCTCGTCCCGCTTCGCGTAAATCGCGCGCACGCTCTCGACGAGGTAATACGTCGCGTGCTCCGGCAAATCCGGATCCGAATGCAGCACGAGCTCCGTCGACTCATCCCCCATCTTGAAGCTCGCCACCCGCCGGTCCTGCCGGACGAGCGCGAGCCCCAGCGTGTCCCGGTAATACCGCACCGCGGCCTCGACCGACGGCACGCGGATCAAGATCCGGTCGAC
>DASPKW010000365.1:0-12127 GCA_035627895.1 Tepidisphaeraceae bacterium
CCGCAGGGCCAGCCGACGCCGACCCAGGCCGTGCCCGAGCCCGGCGCGCTGGGCCTGGCCGGCGTCGCGGCGGCCGCAATGCTCGGCCGGCGGCGGCGGCGGCAGGCGTAGGCGCGAGCCGACGTCGTCCGTTCCGAACAAAACGACCCGGGCGGGCCTCTGACGGAGAGAGGCCCGCCCGGGCTTCGTTTTTCCTGCTACCCGTCAGATCGGATCGCGGATTTCCGGCCGCCCACGTCTTTCTTCTGGCGGCCTGAGGCACTTAACTCCGGTGAAGTGAAAGGTTTGCACACTGCGTAAAGCGGGGGGCTTTAATTCATTTACACCCCTTGACGTTACGGAAAGCGTTGGGGTACACTGACCCCTGTCGAACGTTGAATCTTTATTCAGATTAATCAGCGTTCGGCCCGTTTGATGTTCGGGACGGCTCGATGACCGGAGTCGCTGGGGGTTTCTTTGAGGGCGTCCCCGATCTGGGCCGCTTAGCTCCTTCCTTCAAAAATTTTCGTCGGCGGTGTTCGCCGACGAATTTCCTACCCCTGTCGCACGTGGACCCGGCGGACGAGAATCGGTGATCGACGAGGTGCGCAGTTCGGCGGAATCGTTTGTTCGACCCGCGCCCCGCACGCCTCGATCGGCTGAAAGTCAGCACTCATCATTCCTCATAACGCACCGGCGCTCTGTGAAGCTCGGTTTTTCGCGCGACGAGTCTCTCGAAAGGAGCTTCGCATGACGAAGCAAGTCGTCCGCCGCAAGGGTTTCACCCTTGTCGAACTGTTGGTCGTCATCGGCATCATCGCGCTGCTGATCTCGATCCTGCTGCCGTCGCTGAACAAGGCCCGTGAAAAGGCCAACCAGGTGAAGTGCCAGTCGAATCTGCGTCAGATCGGCACGTCGCAGATGATGTACGCGAACGACAACAAGGGCGCGTACGCCCGCGTGAAGTATTCCACGAGCGGCACGATGGCCCAGGTCTATAACAAGGCCGGGACCGACATGAATGCCACCGACACCAACGACACGGGCCAGGCCATCTTCTGGCTTTTGCGCTCCCAGGAGTTGACGGCCGAGCTGTTCGTCTGCCCCTCGTCCAATGACGAGAAGGACAACTTCGGCGGCGGCACCAACACCGCCCTGACCCGCGTCTCGTTCACCGGCAAGAACAACCTCAGTTACGGTTTCGCGAATCCGTACCCGACGACGACCGCGGTGTCGGCCGGGTATAAGTGGAACAACACGCTCGGCGCCGACTTCGCAGTCGGGGCCGACTGGAACCCGGCGACGTTCGGCGGGTACAACGTGACCACGCCGACGTCCGACTCGGCCGCGGCCAGCGTGATGAAGAAGGCCAACAGCCTGAACCACCAGGGCGAAGGCCAGAGCGTCCTGTTCGGTGACGGCCACGTCGAGTGGGCCCAGACGCCGTTCGTCGGGATGAACAAGGACAACATCTACACGTCGTCCACCGGCACGGGGCCGAACTTCCCGCAGACCGGCGGCGGCGCCGGCGGCAACCCGGTCTGGCGTGGCGACACGTCGATCCGCCCGACCGATCAGAAGTAATCCGGAGCCTCTCACAAGGTTTCGACCGAAAACAGAGCAGGGCCCGCCACATGGCGGGCCCTGCTCTTTTTTCCTAGTGGGAACGGCTCAATCTCGCGCCATCAGCGCCTCGCACTCGGTCAGGGCGGCGTCGATCGCCGCCAGGGCGGCGGACTTGTAGCGCTCCTTTTCGTGCTTGCTCTTCACGATCTGCTCGCGGGCGTCGCGGAGTTGCTTGATCGCGACCCAGACCTCGGGGTGGTCGTTCTTGTCGTGCTTGCGGTCGCGCTCGGCCTCGGCCTTGTCGCGCCGCTCTTCCTTCTCGCGGAGCGCGCGGGCCTGGGGACCGGCGGCCATCGCGGCCATCCCGCCGAAGGCCACCACGCCCGTGACCGCCCAGACCGCCAGCTTCTTCGTCGAAAACAGCATGTGCCTTTCTCCTTCCGATAACCTTGAGTGATGTAGAATGGTTCCGACAATAAGGGTGTCGGCAGGCGTGATGGCGGGCTTTAGGAGGGGAGCGCAGGACTTGCGCCGGGTGCGAGAAGGGCGTGGTTTCATCTTGTGGCGCGGCCCCGCTTGCCGAATGGGCCGGTTGCACGGTTGACCGGGTGCGGCAGGGGGCGCCGTCAAACGGATCGGGCATCGGGCATGCGCCCGAAGACAGGGCCGCTGAAGCGGCCCTGCCGACCAGACCGCTCACTCATCAAACGCGCCCCGCGAGCGGGTAGGCAAGGAGAGGTACAATGGTGATCACGCGTCTTCTCTTCATCCTGATCGCGACTGCGCCCGCGCTGGCGTCGGCGGCGACGCTGACCGTGCGGCTGCCCGAGGGGATGAGGGTGACGTCGGCGTCGGTCTCGTCGTGGGGCGAGAAGGGGGCGATCGGAGGCAAGGTGGATCTCGCCGCGCGCACGGTTTCGTTCGCCGACCTCCGGCCGGATGTTCGATACGACGTCGCGCTCGTTCTTGCGGACGGGGCGGTCCTCCAAGGGGTCGACCTGGGGTGGTACGGTCTGGACGCGGGCAAGCCCGCTGTGGGGGCGATGTCGGACGACGACGTGGCGGCGGTCAACCAGTTGTTCGCCGACGTGAAGACGTTCGAGAACAAGAAGCGCATCCTGCAACTGCGCGGGGACGCCGACCGGTGCACGGCACTAGTCGAGTTGGTCCGCGATACCGAGTTTCACGCGTCCGGGGCGAACATCGTCTGGCGCGTGGAGCTTTGGTATTACAAGAGCCAGTTCGGGGGGTGGCAGAAGGTGCAGCAGCAGAGCAGGGTGCTGCGGCGCGAACGGTTCAATGACCAGAAGGCGTTCGAGGCGGGGGTGTCGAAGGTGAAGTGGCGGCCGGAGCTGGGTGGGATCGTCGTCGGGAAGGGGCGGGAGGTGACGGTGGGGAAGTAGTCGAGACATCGCGCCGTTACGCGCGGGACGTTCTGTCTACTGAGGGCTGGGTACAGAACTCGCTGCTCACCACACAACCCACGGAACAAAGTTCCGTGGGCTTTCGGTCCGTTCTCTTCATCCTGCGGTCAGTAAACAGGAATCGTCGAGCGCCCCTAACTCCGCACGGGCTGCCAGCGCGCGGTGGGGGGTTGGCGGACGCCGGGGGTGAAGGTTGGGGGGACGATCCGCCTGGCCATGGGGGGGGCGGGGACGCCGGCGGCGATGATGCCGGCGGCGGTCGCGGCGGTCACGATGGAGCCGGGGGCCGGGCCGCGGACGGTTTCGAGCATGACGAGCATGTCTTCGGGGCAGCGCGAGAGTTGGACCTGGCCGCAGCGGGCGCGATGGCTGAGTTTGAGGCTGAGCTGACCGTGGGCGCGGAACGGGTGGAGCTCGGCCATCGGCCAAGCGCGGCGGAGGAGGTCGGCGGCGCGCTGGCTGGTGACTTCGGACACGTGGGCGTGCGGGCGGCGGCTCGGCTCGATCACGGCGACGGCCCCGCACGGGGCGGCGGAGGATGCGACGCCGTCCTGCTCGGCGGTCAGGTCGACCCAGCGTGATTCGCCGTCCGGGGCGCCGTCTTCCCGCAGGCGGGCGGTGGCCTCGCGCTCGATCTGGCCGGGGAAGGCGAGCAGCTCGATCCCGCCGTCGGCCGTCTCGCGCGCGGTGGACCAGCGCTGGCCGATCACGCCGAAGCCGGCGCGGACGAGCGTGCGGAGCTCGGCCTCAAGGTTGAGGGGCGAGAGGATCAGTACGCCGGTGCCCGAGCGCGCGACCGATACGGCCGGCAGCAGGTAAAGGCCGCGGGGGCGGAGGAGTTGGGCGATGGGCCAGATGACGGCCAGTTCCATGACGCGGAAGATGTCGAGCGTGGGGCGGGGGAGGACCCAGCTGCGCCAGGTGCCGCGCATGACGTTGATCTCGCACAGGCCCCAGCGGTCGTCGACGAGCCAGAAGCGCTCGCCCTCCTGGTAGAGCTCGAAGGCGTGTCCGGCGGCACGGGCGCCCGGCGTGGCAAGCGGGACGGCCCGGGGCGAAAGGCTGCGGACGACTTCGGCCTGCACGTAGGGGCGGATCTGTCCGCTCGTCACGCCCGGCCCGCCCGGAGTGGTGTCGGCGGCCTCGAACCCCCAGAGGACGCGGCGGGCCTCGTCGAGGACGGCGGGCACGTCGCAGGCGACGTCGACGGCCAGGCCGTGGATCGAGAGGCCGAGGCGTGCGGCGTGCGGGCGTTGTTGATTCGTCGGATGGGACAAGGCGAGGTCCTCCGCAGGGCGTGCAATAGCGCGAGAGATGCGCGCGCGCCGCGACCGGGTGGGTATCGACTCGGCCGGACGATTCGCTGCATTGGCGTGGTGGGCGGGTCCGATAACGGGCTCCCAGTGCCGCGAACACCCGGGAGCACCGCCACTGCCACTCCCCTCAACGGGGGGAACTCGCCCGCATAAGGTGGAACGTCGGCGCGAGGACCCCTCGTGACGGGGGCTTCCACGACCAGCCGCGTGAGCATCGCGACGAGGCGAAGCCACTGCCGTGGCCATAGCGAGGGCGGAGTACCGAGGGTTGAACCGGTTTAGAATGCCGTCGAAATGAGGATCCTTCCCATGCCATCGTCATCGATGCTGCTCGCCCGGCGATCGGTCTGGTTCGTCGGTGCGATCGCGACGTGCGCTTCCGCGCGGGCGTTCGGCGATGAGCCGTTTCCGGACGTGCTGATCTATGGGAATCGGTACTGACGGGTTTCGAAGGACACGGTGTTAACGATGACGACGACGATTCGACTGTTGCTGGCCGCCGCCCTTCTCGCGCTCGCGTCTCCGGACGCCCGGGCGGCCGACCTGGACCTTGGCGGGATGGTTCGGCCACTCCCGGCGGAGGCGCGGTTCGCCGTCGATGGGTACTTCGTCTGGTGCGGCGCGCCGACGCGCGGGGCGGATGGGAAGTGCCACCTGTACTACTCGCGGTGGCCGGTCGAGCAGGGGTTTGCGCCGGGGTGGGCGCTGTGGTCGGAGATCGCGTACGCGGTCGCCGACCAACCGCTGGGCCCGTACAAGCACGTCAACGTCGCGCTGGCGCCACGGGGACGCGAGTTCTGGGACGGGACGACCGCGCACAACCCGACCGTGCTGCAGGCGGGCGGGAAGTTCTACCTGTTTTACATGGGCAACACCGGGGACGGGCAGTCGTACCCGATACACCGGAACAACCAGCGGGTGGGGGTCGCGGTGGCGGACAAGCCGGAGGGGCCGTGGACGCGGTTCGACAAGCCGATCGTGGACGTCAGCCCGGAAGCCGGCGCGTTCGACTCGCTGTGCGTGACCAATCCGGCGGCGGCCGTGCGGCCCGACGGCGGCATCCTGCTGATCTACAAGGCGGTCGAGACGGCGCCGGGCAAGCCGATGGGCGGGAAAGTCAGGTACGGCGCCGCGTTGGCGGACCGGCCGGAGGGGCCGTACGTGAAGAAGGCGGGGCGGATCTTCGAGGTCGAGGGCGCGGACGCGGCGAAGGAGTGGATGCTGGCGGAGGACCCGTTCATCTGGTTCAGCAAGTCGCACGGGAACCGCTATTACGCGGTCGCGCGGGACGTCGTCGGGCGGTTCACCGGGTCGGCCGGGGGCATCGCGCTGTTCCAATCCGACGACGGGCTCGACTGGAAACCGGCGGCTCGGCCGAAGGTGCTCGACAGCCAGTACAAGCTGGCGGACGGGACGCTGAGCGTGACGAAGCTCGAGCGGCCGGCGCTGCTGTTCGACGGCAACACGCCGATCGCCCTGTTCGGTGCGGCCGACGGGTACATGAGGGCGGGTCGGGTCTCGTGCAATGTGCACATCCCGTTGCAACTGCTCCAAAAGCAGTGACGGGCGAACCACGCCGTCGGTGGTGCGATTCGGCGTTCGCGCTTATTGGTGTTCGTCCCGCGACAAGTCGCTGGGCTCCCTCAGTAATAGGGCCCGGGCGTTCAATCCTTCAAGTCGTCCTCCCCGATCAACTTGAAGCCCTTGCGGATCATGATCTGGGCGGCCAGGGTCGGCTCGTCGCAGTAGATCGCGAGGGTGGGGCCGCCGGGACGGGAGAGCAGGGGGTAGGCGTAGTGGATGTTGATCTCGGCGGCGAGCATGGCCGAGCAGATCGCGATCATGGGCTGCTTGTTGTGGCGGGGGAGCTCGACGGCGAGCAGGTCGGTCTCGCCGAACGGGAAGTCGTGCTCGAGGAGGACCTGTTTTCCGAGGTCGGGGTCGGAGCAAATGATGCGGACGAGGGCGGCGTCGCCGGACTCCTCGATGGACAGGGCGACGATGCGGGCGGCCTGTTCCTCGAACGCGCGGACGAGCTGTTGCAGGCGGCCGACCTTGTTCTGCAGAAAGATCGTGAACTGCCGGATCCGCGTGGGCTCGAACCCGGCCCCGGTGTCGGTGTATGGCGGCAGAACTTCTTCCATGCGACGCCAACCATATCGGAATTCCCGGGGGTGAAGATAGGAAAATCCGGGGGAGGGTGAGGGGAGGATGGAGGATGGCGGGAAGGCGCGGGTTCCATCCTCATCTTCCATGCTCGCGTGAACGAAGACGGGCCCGCCCGGTGAAGGGCGGGCCCGCTCGTTTATCGGACTACGCGGACGAGGTTACTTGGTCGACGGCAGGAGGACGCTGTCGCCGCGCCACTTGGGACGGCCGGAGGCGGTCGTGCTGGTCGGGACCGTGCCGTCGGTCGACCCGCTGACCGTGTAGATGTTGTCCTTGTTCATGCCGACGAAGGGGTGTTGCTGCCACTCGACGTGGCCGTCGCCGTACATGACGTTCTGGCCCTGGCCCTGGTGGTTGAAGCTGTTGGCCTTCTGCATGTCCTTGGCGGACGCGGTGTCGCTCTTGGGCAGGGTGACGTCGTACCCGGTGTTGGTGCCGGAGTTCCAGTCGCCGGCGAGGGCGAAGTCGGCGCCGAGCGTCTGGTTCCACTTGTACCCGGCCGAGACGGCGTTGGAGTCGGGGTAGGGGTGCGCGGTCGAGTAGCTCAGGTTGGTGCGCTTGGTGAAGTTCGAGCGGGTCTGGGCGGTGTTGGTGCCGCCGCCGAAGTCGTCCTTGTCGTCGTTGGACGAGGGGCAGATGAACAGTTCGCTCGTCAGTTCCTGGTTGCGCAGGACGAGGAACATGGCGGCGCTGATGTCGTTGGCGTTAGGCCCGCCCGGGCCGAACGGGTCGGGGGCGGTGACGCCGGTGAACGCCGTGTGGTTGGTGGCGGGGTTGGCGTCGTACTTGGTGCGCGGGTAGTGGCCCTTGTTGTCATTGGCGTACATGAGCATCGCCTGCCCGATCTGGCGCAGGTTCGACCCGCATTTGACCTGGTTGGCCTTTTCGCGCGCCTTGTTCAGCGAGGGCAACAGGATCGAGATCAGCAGGGCGATGATCCCGATCACGACCAGCAACTCGACGAGCGTAAACCCGCGGGTGTTGCGGGCATTCCGACGAACTTGCTTCTTCATAGGAAGCTCCTTTGGAACAGCGACCGTCGGCCGCACGAGGGGCAACCGAACGGAGATGATGAATCGATGATGTCGAGCGACCGCGACCGACGCGGCAAGCACCAATAATGACCGATGCAAGACGGGTGCCCTGACTGTGCCCTCGTGCCATTACTATCGTTAGATTGAGGCGAAAGTTCGATGGAACCCCCTCATTGGCAAGAAGTGGATCACTGATCGCGATTTGCACTGCTCCGTGGCAATTTTCACAAACCGAGTTTTCGCAGGTTCCCCGTCAATTTGCCCATGGCCGTGTAACCGCCAACTTTGAAGAATCGTCTTGGCCGTCGACTCATCGGGCGATAACTGCGGCTAAACACCCACGTTGAAGGTGTAAACCCGTTACTGCCGTCCCCCCGTGTGGTCCTGGTGGATCGATCGGCTGAGAGCGCGTAAAGAAACGGAGATTCTGACGTGAGACACGCAAGAGTCGGTGGTCACGTCGCCGGGCGGGCGTTTACCCTGGTCGAGTTACTCGTGGTCATCGGGATTGTCGCGGTGCTGATCTCGATCCTGCTCCCGGCGCTCTCCCGAGCCCGGCAGAGCGGGTACACGGTCAAGTGCCTGAGCAACCTCCGCCAGCTCGGGACGGCGACCGTGATGTACGTCAACGACCACAAGCAGTGGCTGCCGTACCCGACTTCGACCCACGGCGAGCAGATGCTCTGGTACACGGCCCTCGACCGATACCTGCAGGATGTGGTCTCGAACAATCGCACTGGCGTGGCACGGGAGCGGAGCTATTCCGCGTACAAGCAGTGCCAGGTGTGGGACACGTTCGGCCGGGGCGCCGGCACCGGCAACCAGGATGAGCTCAAGGAGTGGGCCCGGACGTACAAGATGAATTCGCACCTGCGGGCGATCGTCCCCGAACGGCCCAACCCCTCGGACGCGACCAAGAAGACGTACCGGTGGAACGCGCGGGCGACGATGGTGTCCGAGCCGGCGCGGACCGTGATGTACGGGGACGGGACGTCGTTCGACACGACCGGCGAGTTGCCGGGGCAATTCGACTCGGGCGAGTTCTCGATGGAGGTCAACGACAAGACCCAGGCGGGCCCGGCGATCCGGCACCAGGGGGGGGCGAACGTCGTATTTGTCGACGGGCACGCCGAGACCGTGAAACTCCCGACGATCAAGCGAGCGATCCGCGGCTATCCGGACGTCGTGGTCGAATCGTGGGAGGCGGAGTACGTGGACGCCGGCGGCACGCCGGTGGATCCGTCGGAGCCGACCAAGACGATGGAGCAGCTCAAGCTCCAGCGCAACCCGGAGAGTCCGCTCATCTGGTCGTACCTCGGGCGCCTGCATCGGTAGGGGGGTGGGAAGGGGTCGACGAGGAGAGGGGGAGACAAGGGGACAAGGAGACCGAGAGCGCGCGTGCCTGATAGCCGCGGGCGGAAGTCCACGGTTACTTTCGACCGTGAACGCCCTTGTCTCGCCCATTGGGGGCGCACCGGGCGATTGTCCCCCCGCGCCCGCCCCTGTAGAATCCGCGGCCGATCCCCCCCGGCCCCCCGAAGGACACGATGAGCAGCAGCAACGAACCCCACCAAGACCGCGAGTCGCACGACCACCCCGCCACGCCCGCCGACGCACCGTCGCAGAAGGAGTACGCCATCGGCCAGCCCGAGGCGTTCGCCAAGCTTGGCGTGCGCCCGTCGATCCTGCGCGGGCTGCAGGATATGCAGTTCGTTAACCCGTCGGAGATCCAGACGCTGCTGATCCCGCCGGCGCTCGCGGGCGGCGACTTGCTCGGCCAGGCGCGCACGGGCACCGGAAAGACCGCCGCGTTCGGCATCCCGATTCTGCAGCGCGCCGTCCGCGGGCTGGCGACGCAGGCGATCATCCTCGTCCCGACGCGCGAGCTGTGCATCCAGGTCGACGACGAGCTCAAGCGGATGGGCAAGCACACGCCGATCCGCACCGTGCCCGTGTACGGCGGGCAGCGGATCACGGCGCAGATGAAGTTCCTCAAGCACGGCCCGGAGATTTTGGTCGGCACGCCCGGCCGGGTGATGGACCTGCTCGAGCGGCGGATCATCGACTTCCGCAACATCCGGTTCGTCGTCCTCGACGAGGTCGACCGGATGCTGGACATCGGGTTTCGCGACGACATCCGGCGGATCCTGTCGAACATCAAGGGCCTGCGGAGCGCGCGGTACGATGCGCCGGAGGCCGAGGGGCACGTTGCGCAGGGCAAGAATTATCGCGACGAGCGCGGCTCGGACGACGACCAGGACTTCGGCGAGTCCGCTCCGGCGGGCGGCTCTGACGACGACCGTGACAATCACGACGATCACGAGAATTACGACGCCCCGACGCGCGGCCGCGGCAAGCCCGTGGTCAACAAGAACGCCCCGACGCGGATCGACCCGCCGCTCCCCGGCTACCCGCAGACGATCTTCGTCTCGGCGACGTTCTCGGACGAGATCGAGACGCTCGCCCGCCGGTACATGAAGAATCCGGACAAGCTCGTCGCCCCCGGGGCCGACGAGAAGCCGACGGTCGAGCGCGTCGAGCAGTTCTTCTTCGGCGTGCAGCCGTGGGACAAGTACCGCCTGCTCAAGATGCTCCTGGTCCGCGAGAATCCGGATCTGGCGATCGTGTTTTGCCGGACCAAGCACGGGGCCGAGAAGCTGGCGCACAAGCTCGAGACGGACGGCATCCAGTGCCGCGAGATTCACGGAAATCTGGCGCAGAACAAGCGCGACCGGGTGATGAAGAGCTTCCGCGGCGGGAAGTTCGACGTGCTGGTCGCGACGGACCTCGCCAGCCGCGGGATCGACGTCGCCGACATCAGCCACATCATCAACTTCGATTTGCCGGACGACCCGGAGGTGTACGTGCACCGGGTCGGGCGCACGGCGCGCATGGGCAAGGGCGGGAAGGCGTACAGCTTCGTGTCGCGCGACCAGGGCGAGCACCTGAGCAAGATCGAAGATTTGATCAACATGCTGATCCCGCAGGCGACGCTCGAGGGGTTCACGCCCCGCCCGCAGCCGACGGACTGGACGGACGCCAAGCCGGGCCAGGGCGCCCCGACGAACCGTGGGCCGAGCTTCGTGCCGACGTCGCAGGCCCAGGCCAACGCCGCTGCGGCGGCCGCCGCGCCCAAGTCGCCGGACGACCTCACGCACCCGCCGGTGCCGCTGCCGCCGCCGCGGAGTTTGGGGGCGCGGATCCCGATCACGCGGCGGCACAAGCGGCGTCGGTAGGCGCCGGGTGAGGGCGCGTGATTTCCGGCCGTCCCGCTTGCGGGAGGGGGCGACGGGGCCCCGCGCCCCGAGCGGGCGCACGGCGTCCGAGACGATTGCGGGCATCGGTATTCGCGGCCCGGCCGGCCCGCTAACCCGCGAGCGGGTGTGCTGCGCACACGGTCTCACCTTCGCGCCACCGCGCCGCGATCTCGGAAGTACCGGCGCGTCTCCACCAACACTCCCACCGCGATCCCCATCGTCACGCACATGAATATGACCGGCGTCGGCCCGCTCATGACGGGCGACGACGCCAGCGCGGTGAGCCCGCTCCCGCTGATCCCGCCCTGGCGGTAAAACTCGATCGGCGCCCGTACCGCCACCGTGACGATCGCCGACGTGAACCCGCCCGTCACGAGCACCAGCGCTGCCCACCACGCCAGCCGTGCCCGAAGGAAGCACCCGACGCCCGCCGCGACCAGCGCGATGCCCATCAACATCGCGATCCCCATTCCGTCGAGCTCGCCGACGTACGTCCCGAACACCGGCACGCGCCCGACGCCGACCGCCAGCGCGATCGTCAGCAGGCCGCCAACGATTAGGCACGCGCCCAACACCGCCACCGGGGCCGGACACCGATCCGCCCAGCTCGGGCCGGGGTCGTACGCCTCCAGCGTCCGCCTCACAGTTGCGAGCGAGTAAAACCACGCGTACGCGACCGCGATCCCCAGCCCGATCACCAGGATCCCGGTCAGCACGACGGCTTCGATGACCATCGACCGCGACCACCGCGTGCGCCCGACCAGCGTGGGGAAATCCGCGAGCGCGATCAGCCACCCGGCGAGCACGAGCCCGCCCGCCACCGCGCACGGCCACGCGACGGCGAGCGTCACCGGCCGACACCACCGCCGGCACCGGATCGACCCGATCCCGCCCCAGATCAGCAGCGTGGTCATCCCCGCGAACGCCGCCCACGACGTCACGGCGAACGTCAGCGCGCCGACCGGCGCGTTCCAGAAGAGCAGTTCCGCGATCAGGAGCGTCAGGACCGCCGTCCCGCCCGCCGCCGGCAGCGCCCCGACCAGGCTGATGATCCCGAACGCGACGAGTCCCTTCCGCCGGTCGTGCTCGACCACCGGGACGACCGGCCGCGCGTAGGCGAACGTCTGCGTCATCCGCAATCCCCGTTCAGCCGCGACCCGGAGGGCGGGCGCGTCTCCGACCGCGGAGACTTTTACTTGACCGGCGAGTAGTCCGTCGCCGTGAAGAACTCCTCGGTCGCCTTCGCGACCAACGGGCCGCCCTCCTCGCTCTTGGCCTTGGCGGCGATCCATTCCGGGTCGGCGCGGAACGCCTTCCACGCGGCGTCGCGGGCCTCTTTGCTCGGGTAGGCGAGCATGTAGACCAGCGTGTTCTTGGACTTG